>JBCDAH010000022.1:0-42876 GCA_039186015.1 Pseudomonadota bacterium | reverse complement strand
TGAAACAAAAACACTGACTTAAGTGACGCCAAAATACAAAATTTGACGAACTGTTACTGTAAAAACTTTCAAGTGCTTTAAAACATTCATCATCTTCAAACACTTCATAAATCGCTTGCACCCTGAAAGTGGATAAAAATATGATGGCTTTTACATTTCAAAGGAAGGTAAAATAAAGGAAGATAAAATAACAGCTGACCATTTATAACAATAGATAATAGCGAAACTACCAAATCAACAGCCAAACAAGATATTGCAGGTGAAACTATATCAGCTTGTCGGTGCAAAAACTTCCATCCCCAAAACGTTTTAAAGACAAATCTCTTTTCTCCGAAAAGGAGGCTAAGGGGCTAACCGGCTCAAGCTCACCTGCACTTCGGGCGGGTCATAGTAGTAGCGGCAGTACGTGAGGTAGAAGTCCTGAGTCCTCTTGGGAGGCCGTACCAGGCCCAAAAGGAGACGGAATGGGCCCGCCAGGCGGAGACCACAGGCAGCCAACGCGTCTGGAAATCGGGGCATAACATCAGGGCATAACTATTTCTATTGTCCTGATACGTAACAGAGGCAAAACAATGCTTCCGGGGCTACATCGTCCCAAGCGTGATACGTCCGAGAGACCAATAAACTCTGAACCAATGTAGCGAATATTTTGAGCTAGTAGGTATACATTCTACAGTCTTGTTGCACCAACCGATTCCGACCTTGTAAAAAAATTCAGGATGAACACAAACAAGATCGTATCGGCGGTCGGGCGGCGCGTGGACGAGTCATCCCCAATGGTCGACGCGCGCATGGCGGACGGCTCGCGCATCAACGTCGCTGTGCGCCCGATTGCCGTCGACGGCCCGCTGGTGTCGATCCGGAAGTTCGCGCGCCAGGCCTATGACCTCGACAGCCTCGTGGCCAACAACACGATGCGCCAGCCGATCGCAGCCTTTCTGCGCGCCGCTGTGAAGGCCAAGATCTCCATGATGGTCAGCGGCGGGACCGGGTCCGGCAAGACGACGTTGCTCAACGCTCTGTCTCATTACATCCCCGAGACGGAACGCCTGATTACGATCGAGGACGCCGCCGAATTGCAGCTTCAGCAACCACATGTTGGCCGTCTTGAAACGCGCCCGCCGAACCTCGAAGGGAACGGCGAAATCCGGCAGCGCGAGTTGGTCAAGAACGCCCTGCGGATGCGACCGGACCGGATCATCGTTGGCGAGGTGCGCGGCGAGGAAGCGTTCGACATGTTGAACGCAATGAACACGGGCCACGAAGGCTCGCTGACGACCATTCACGCCAATGGCCCGCGCGATGCGGTCACGCGGCTTGAGCAAATGGTTGCCATGGCCGGCCTCAACATGTCCGAGAACTCCATTCGCCATCACATCGCTTCGGCCATTCGCCTGATCGTCCAAGTCCAGCGCGGCACCGACGGTACGCGCCGGGTCACAAGCGTTCAGGAAATCACCGGCATCGACGGCTCCGTCATCCAAATGCAGGAGCTGTACCGCTTCGTCCGGTCGGCAGATGACAACGGCTCGGCGAACAAAGGTGAGTTTCGCGCAACCGGCATACGCCCCAAACTTCTCGATGAATTGCTCGTAAGCGGAGCCGAGCTTTCCGAAATGAATTTTCATCCCGGGAGGCCACTTTGACATTTGACTTTGGATTTTCCGGAAACGAGACGCTCTATTTCATCATCATTTTCGCGTGCTACTTTCTGGCACTCGAAGCGATTATACTTGGCTATGCCAGCCGGGCGTCGGCGCGCTCCAGCGTGCGCGCCCGTCTTGCAACTGGCGGGGCGCGGACCGGTGCGTCGGGTGGACCGGCCGGCCAGACACTCACCCAGCTGCAACGCCAGCCGAACAGTGGGACGGCGGGACTGGATCAACTCATGGCCCAGGCCGGCATGGCCTCGTCGCCGCAGATCATTGCACTTGTCGCGGTCGCGGGTGGCATCATCGCCTTTGGCGTCCAACTGGCGATTGGCTTCTCGATTTTGGCTGCGCTTCCTGCGGCAATCCTTGCTTTTGTGCTTGCGCCTCTCGTGACACTGCGCATTCTCCGGCAACGACGGCTTCGGCGATTTGAAGCGCAACTGCCCGAAGCACTCGACACATTGGTCCGGAGCTTGCGGGCCGGTCATCCGGTGTCGTCCGCCGTCCGCTCGGTCCGCAATATGCCCAACCCGATCGGCGACGCGTTTGCGACGGTCAGCGAAGAGGTCGAGTACGGCCTCGATCTCGAGACCGCGATGCGCAATCTCAATGACCGGGTCGGACTGCAGGACCTCGGCCTGCTGTCCATGGCGATCGGCGTACAAACCAAGGCCGGCGGCAATCTTGCCGAACTGTTGGAAAACCTCTCACGGGTTATTCGGGAGCGCCTGCGGATGCGGCTCAAGGCACGCGCGCTCTCTGCCGAAGCCCGGTTCTCCGCGCTGGCATTGAGTATTCTGCCGGTCCTCGTGTTCACGGTTCTGCAAGTCATCGCGCCCTCGTTTTACGGAGACGTCTGGGACAAGGCCTTCGTCCCAATCGTGCTTGGCGCCGCCGTGGTGTGGATGATCATTGGAAACGTGATCATGTTTCGAATGGTGAGGTTCGAGATATGATGCCGAACTTCGACGAACTTCTCGCACGCCTGAGCGAGCGCGACCCCCGCGAAGTCGCGCTCGTCCTCGTGATCTTCCTGTCGGTATTCCTGAGCCTGTGGCTGGTCGCGCGTTGGATCGAAAGCCGCCAAGCGGTTCGCCGCAGGGCCGTGGCGTACAATCCGTCATCGGGCCGTCTGACAACGTCGAATGAGAACGCAACGGACACGCGTCAGGATGCGGCATACGACCTGCTCTACCTGGTCGAAAAAGGCTTCACCGACCCGACGGGTGATCGGCAGTCGAAAATCCGCGCAGAACTGATGCGCGCCGGCTGGTTTGGGCGCCATGCCGTCACGAAGTTCTATGCTGCACGGCTGGTGCTGGCGACTGTCTTCGGCATTGTCGCAACCTTCCTGGTGATCCGGTTCCTACCCGAAGCTGACGTTCTGCAACGCCTTGCAATGATTGGCGGCGGTGTCGCCCTTGGCGCGCTTGTCCCGCAGCTTGTTCTCCAGTCGCGGCAACGCGAAACACAACGCAGCTGCGAGCTTGGTTTTCCGGATTTCCTCGATCTTCTGGTCATATGTGCGGAAGGTGGTTTGCCACCGCGCGCGGGAATTGAGCGGGTCAGCCGCGAACTGGTGCGAACCCACCCATACCTCGGCGCGAACTTGTTCCTGATGCACTTGCAGCTGCGCGCCGGGCGGACACTGTCGGAAACCCTGACATCGATGAGCAACCGCGTTCAGCTGGATGAAGCACGAAGCCTGGGGGCTCTGCTTCAGCAGTCCGAGGAACTTGGTACGAATGTCTCAACGACGTTGAGGACGTTTAGCGAAGACATGCGGTCTCGCCGGATGTTGAAGGCTGAGGAGAAGGCACACGCCTTGCCCGTCAAGCTCGTCATACCACTCGCGATCTTCATCTTCCCGGTCATGCTGATTGTCATCTTTCTCCCGCTGATTACGCGGCTCAGCGAGGCATTTGGATAAACCACGGCGCGCCGATGTGCGCACAAGAGCGTTTTGAACTGGAGTGACTGTTATGTGTATCAATTCACGGATTTCGATCGTACCGATTGCGATTGCCACAGCAGTGCTTGTTAGCGCTTGCGGTCATGTCTCATTGCCATTGCCGGACAAGATCGGTCTCGCCGAACACAAGGAAAAGAAGCCTCCGTACGTGCTTGATGAGCGCGTTGAAACGCCGGAGATGTTCAGCAAGTGGCCGGCCGAGCGATTGGTCGCCTATGGAAAGCGGGCTTACCGGAAAGGCAATTATGGCCTGGCCGTAAAGGCCTACGAAAAAGCCGTTCAGATCGAAAGTAAGAACGCCGAAGCCTGGCTGGGCCTTGCCGCATCATATGATCAGTTGAAACGATTTGATCTCGCCAAACGGTCTTACGATGTCGTGGTCCGCCTGGTGGGACACACGCCAACCGTCCTGAACAACCTGGGCTATCACTACCACCTGGCCGGCAAACCGGCGAGTGCGCGGCGTATGCTGGTCGCCGCTGCAGAAGCCGAGCCGGACAACACGGTCATTCAGAACAACCTCGAAATTGTTGAGAGCCCGCCAGGTGCAAAACCCAAGCTCTGAGGGAAAGGGCGAACCGCGGCTGAGGAGCAAACTGGCTGCCGCTGGAAAGTGGCAATCGGGAGAGCGTCGCCTGGCTTAAGCAAAAACGGCGGCAGACACCGCGCAACCGGATCAACGTCGCAACATCACGTTGCAGTGGAATTGGTCAGAAATCGCAGAGCTTCGCGTCGACGGCAAGCAATACGGGGCAATCGAATGTGGCGTCGAGTTTTTCAAAAGCATGCTCAGCGGTTTGCACGAGAAACGCGCGGCGCGGCACTGCTGCTGACCACGATCTGCATCACCGTGATCTTTGGCGTAACCGCGATCGCGATTGACTACGGCCAGGCCCTGATCCTCAAAGGCAAACTCAGGAACGCGGCCGACGCCGCAGCGCTCGTCGTCGGCTCCCGCCCCAACATCACGCAAGCGCAAGCGGACACCATTGCCGGCGCCTACATTCGGGCGAACTATCCCGACTTGGCACTCGGGACAATGACGAACTTTTCGGTGCAGATGACGAACACCAGCGTTGATGTTGTCGTCACGGCGAACCTCGCAACCACGTTCCTGAAGATCCTTGGCACCGACTCCATGACGGTCTCGGTCAACTCCCGTTCATCGCGGAACCAGGGAAGGCTGGAGCTCGTACTCGCGCTCGATAACACCGGCTCCATGTGCAATCCCGACTGCACCGAACGCCTCGATCGACTAAAGGAAGCCGCCGAGACTCTCGTGAACATCCTGTTTGGTGACAACGAGACATCCGAAGACGTGAAGATTGCGCTCGTCCCGTTTTCGGCCACGGTGAACCTTGGCAATTCGGCACTTGGGCGGGGTTGGATTGATGAAACCGGGCTGTCACCTCTCAATAGCGAGGATACGGATCTGTCGCCGACGCAGCCATCGTTGCTGCAGTTGTTTGACGCCATGGTGAATGTGCCCTGGGGCGGTTGCGTGCGCGCCAGAACTGGCGGCTTGGACGTCACGGATACACCGCCGGATGCCTCGAGCGGCGACACGCTTTGGGTGCCCTACTTCGCACCGGATGAACAAGGGCCAGGCGATGCTTCGTCCTACTTCAACGATTACATTCCGGACACCGGCGGAGAGCGCAATCCGGACAGATACATTGGCCAGAGCCTGTCACCGTCTCAGATCAACGCGGGCCGTGGCCCAAACATGAACTGTGTGGCGAGACCGCTGCTGCCGTTGACCAATGTAAAGTCGACCATAACCACAGCGATTCAGAACATGACGGCGGACGGCAGCACAGTTATCCCGACCGGGCTGAGCTGGGCTTGGCGGTTGATCTCACCTGGCGAACCTTACACGGAGGGCGCGCCGTACACGGAGCCGAACGTCAGCAAGGCTATCGTTCTCCTGACGGATGGGCGAAACCAGGTCGAGCGCGGCGGACCTTACTTTTCCTGGTACTCAGCTTATGGCTTCGCCCGCAGCGGGCACATGGGCGCGACGGACGGCTCGGAATCCAGAACCGTCCTCAACACCAAGACCGAGACGATTTGTAGTAACATTCGGGCCGACAAGGACGGCGATCCCACCACTGAGGACATCTTCGTCTACACCATTGCATTCCGGATCGACTCCGGCAGTGAAACGCTGGACAACGAGACCAGAGCCGTGCTCCAGAACTGCGCAACGCCAGCTGAAAAGTGCCCCGGCGAGCAGTGCTTCTATGACTCCCCGACCGGGAGCGACTTGACGCAGATCTTTTCAAAGATCGCGATTGGCCTAAATGGCCTTCGGATCTCGAAGTAACAGCCCGGAGTCTGTTACGACGCTTGGACCCGATCTCGACAGACCGGTTCAATGGACCTCGCACGACAGGCAGCGCAGGAAATGTACGAAATTGTTTTGGTGCTCATCGAGCTCGCGTTCATCTTTTGCGTATGTTTTGCCGTGGTGTCTGACGCAAGAAGCTTGCGGATCGCGAATTGGATTTCACTCGCGCTTGTCGGGCTGTTTGCCGTGTACGCGCTGATGCGTTTTGATCTGTGGGCGATACCCAACCACATGATGGTTGCAGCAGTCGTACTGGTCGTCGGGTTTGTGCTGTTCGTACTGCGCTGGATCGGCGCCGGAGACGTGAAGTTCATGTCCGCGCTTGGGCTTTGGATGGGGCCGGAGCACATACCGCAGTTCGCCCTGCTGACGGGTCTCGGCGGCGCGGTCTTGGCGATCGGCCTTCTTATTCTCAGGCAGAGTGAGCAGCTTAAGATCGTCCTACCTGCGGCCGCGCCGTTCAAGCGGGCGATCGAGTTGGCCGAGAAAGGGGTGTGCCCTTACGGCATTGCAATCGGCTTTGCAGCGCTGATGACAATTCCCGCATTTTTCATCGCGATCTAAGCGCGGTGCAAAGGAGTCAGAGCGCGAGGCCACCCATGCCAATCGCGCGGAGTTACGCCGCCGTCGCGCCGGGGCCCGGCACCGCCTTGTCCGGACAGCGACCAAGGATAATCATGCCGAGGACTTCGTCCTTGCTGACGTCGCTTGTCCGTGCAGACCCGACAACTTGCCCATTCTTCATGACGGTGACGCGGTCTGCGAGATCGAACACGTCGTGGATGTCATGACTGATCAGAAAAATACCTATCCCGTCCGCCTTCAGCTGCTTCGTCAACTCGGCAACTTGCGCGGTTTCGGCAGGGCCCAGCGCGGCCGTCGGTTCATCCATAACGAGGATGCGGGCATTGAACAGAATGGCCCGCGCAATCGCAACCGACTGCCGCTGGCCACCGGATAGCGACTTGACCGGGTCCTTGAAACGCTGAAAGTTCGGGTTGAGCCGCCCCATGACCTTGCGCGCTTCGGCTTCCATCGCGGCATCATCGAGTGTGCCCCACTTGGTCATCAATTCCCGGCCAAGAAAAAGATTTGCGGCCGCATCGACGTTGTCCGCCAAAGCGAGCGTTTGATAGATCGTCTCGATCCCGTACCCCTTGGCGTCGCGCGGATTGTTGATCGTCGCCTTTTGTCCGTTGACGAAAATGTCGCCGCTGTCGCGCGGATAGGCGCCGGACAAAATCTTGATCAGCGTCGACTTGCCCGCACCGTTGTGGCCAAGCAACCCAACAACCTCGCCGGGATAAAGGTCGACCGACGCATGGTCGACAGCCTTAACGCCACCGAACGCAATCGAGATGTCGCGCATGTCGACGAGCGGAGTCGTCTCGGATGTTTCGGTCATATTCAATCTCTCATGCTCTACGTTCGGCGGCGATAGACATGATCAATCCACACGGCGAGGATCAGAACCGAACCGACAACGATTTGTTGTATCGCCGCGTCGAACCCGATCAGAACCATGCCGGTTTGCAGCGACTGCATCACCAGGGCACCGAGGATCGCGCCGTAAATCGTCCCGATCCCACCGCCAAGTGACGTCCCGCCAATCACGGCAGAGGCGATCACGTACAGCTCGTCGAGCGTGCCCAACGCATTGGTGGCCGAGTTCAAACGCGCGCTGGCAACCGCCGCCGACAGCCCGCACAAGAACCCCATCAGCGCGAAGATTTTCAGCGTCACCCAACGCGTGTTGATACCGGCAAGATCTGCAGCTTCCGGATTGCCGCCAATGGCAAAGACGTAGCGCCCGAACTGCGTGCGGCGGGCAAGGAACGTCATGACAATGCCGACGACAATCAGGATGAGGACCGGTATCGCAAAACCATGCGAGATGAAGAGGCCGCCGTCCGGGACCGTTATATCGTTGCGCTCAGCGAACTGGCGTACGATTCCTCTCGGCCAGGGGTAGGAGTTGACCAGCATGACGGAGCCGATCACCGCGCCGCAGCCCGCAATGCCGAGAAGCAGTTCAGCCCAGACCGGGCGAAGAGGAAACAAGAACCGCCGGCGCTGCTGACGCGCAGATACGATCAACCAGATTATCCCGCAGCAGGCGATGGCGCCAACAATCCAGCTGCCTGTTGCACCGATTGCGCCGTACGGCCCGCCACCCAGCAGAGCGAATGTGGGATCGACGGGCGAGATCGTCTCGCCCCGCGCTGTCAGGAAGGCCACACCGCGCCACACCAACAATCCGCCGAGCGTGACAATGAACGCCGGAATGTTGAGGTAGGCGATGAGGTACCCGTGAAAGGCGCCGATCATGGTGCCGACGGCCAGGCCCGTCAGCACAGCAAGAATCCAAATGGCTGGATGACCAACGCCGAGGTAACTGGGCAGAATCCACACCTGCACGATCGCCATGACCATCGCGCAAACGCCGAGCACCGAGCCGACCGACAAGTCGATGTGCCGCGTGACAATCACGAAGACCATGCCGGTCGCCATAATACCGATCGATGCGGTTTGCACTGACAGGTTCCAAAGGTTCCGAGGTGTCAGAAACGCCCCGAAACCATTCACCAGTGCGCCATAGAAGTGAAAGCCCAGCCAAATCAGAAACAGGGCGCACAGCATCCCGACAAGGCGCACGTCAATTTCAGATTTCCTAAGCAGCCTTGTGAATAGGCCTTCGTCATAGCTACCGGTGGTACCGGCGGGCTGCACATGCTGTTGCGCCATCTCACAGGTTCCCTGAGCAACGCGACTCGACGGCTGTCTCTGTCAGCTGAAGCTTCGGCCGAAGTCTGCACGAACGAACGTTGAGAATGAAGTGGCGGGCCTGGCCGCCACGACGGTTGGATCGCCACCGCACACGGCCGCGAGCATGCGCCTCAAGAGGCAAACATGTCCACGGCCGGCCGGCCGAACGGACTCGGGCTAGCAGCCTTTGACACCCGTCTTGGCGCCGGCGCAGGCTTTATCCTTCGGGATCCAGCCGGCATCGATCACCACGTTCAGGTTATCCTTGGTGATCGGAACCGGCTTCAGGAACATGGCGTTCATTTCAACGCCTTTCTCGCCACCCGACCATTTCACCGTGCCCGGAACGGACGCCATCGCTTTGCCGGACGCCAGCATCGCAGCGATGTTGCCGGCGGCTTTGCCCAACTCACGCGCGTCCTTCCAAACCGAGACAGTCTGCGTGCCGCGCGCAACTCGGTTCAGCGCGGCGTGATCGCCGTCTTGCCCGGAAACCGGCACGGTACCGGCAAGGCCCTGCGCCTCAAGCGCGGCAACAACACCACCGGCCATGCCATCGTTTTCCGACACGACGGCATCCACCTTGTTGTTATTCGCCGTCAGGATTTGTTCCATGTTCTTTTGCGCATTGTCGGGCTTCCAGCCGTCTGTGTAGGTCTCGCCGACGTTCTTGATTTTACCGGAGTCGATTGCGCTTTTCAGAACTTCCATAATGCCGTTGAACAGGAAGTCCGCATTCGGGTCGCCTTTGTCACCCTTGATGAACGCATAATTTCCGGACGGTTTCGCGGCAAGAACGGCCCGCGCTTGCATCCGGCCGACTTCGATGTTGTCGAAGGTCAGGTAGAACGCCCGCTTGTCCTCGATCAAACGATCGTACCCGATTACCGGAATGCCTTCGGCTGCCGCCTTGTCGATTGCCGGGCCGATTGCATTCTTGTCAACGGCGAGAATGACGAGCGCCTTCACGCCTTGCGCAATCAAGCTCTCAACGTCTGATAACTGTTTGGCCGCAGAGCCCTGGGCATCGGCCGAGACGTACTTGTCGCCATTAGCTGTAATCGCCGCCTTCATTGCGGCTTCGTCCGTCTTCCAACGTTCTTCCTGGAAGTTGGACCAAGACACACCGATCAAATTGCCCTTTGCGAGGACGTCACCCGCCACCATGGTCGCGAGCGCCACACTCGCCAAGAGTGTCGCAAGCACTCTACTCATTGAACTTCCTCCCGTATTGTTGGGCTTTCACGCGCTTCGAGGCGTTTGAATTTCGATGCCCATGATATTTTTTTGCGCCTCGAAAAAAAGTTGCTGGAATGCGTCCGGCATGTCAAGTTGATGTTGCTGCAAAGTCGACCAAAAAACGCAACGCCAATCCGCGAACATGAACATCAAACCGCGAACATGACTGACGCGCCATGAAGTACGACGCCCAGCGTACGGAGACTCAGCATAATGTCTCCCGCTCAGACGACGTGCGCCGCCGCAACCGTCATCGCATTATCTCGTGCATCCGCAGGGCGGGGCCCATCTCCCGCAAGGCGATCGGCAGCCGCCTTGGTCTCAGCCCGGCAACCGTCACGGCGATCACGACCAATCTGCTAGCGCGAAAAATCCTTGTTGAAGCCTCAGCGCGCGCCGCATCCGGATCGGGTCGGGGCCGCCCGAACTCTGTGCTCTCTCTCAACCCGGATGTTGGCCTGGTCGCCCTGGTCGACCTGCGCTTGAACTCGATCTCGGCCATAACGTTCGACTATGCCGGCAGCCAGCAGGGCTTCGTGCAGGCTGACATTGAAACACTGGCGGCGAGCCGACAGAGAATCCGGGCGACGTTGATTGGCTGCTTGCATGAGGTTCTGGCGACGAGCGGACGAAAGTCTGCCGACATCCGCCAGATCGTTGTCAGTGTGCAAGGCGTGACCGATGCTCAGAACACGCGCCTGCTCTGGTCCCCGATTACGAAACATACCAATCTGAGTATCCGTGCCTGGCTTGAACGCGAGTTCGCGAAACCGGCGTGGGTTTGTAACGACTGCAATATGGCAGCCCGCGGTCTCAACTGGAGAGACCCCAAGCGGTACAGTGAGAGCTTTGCCGCGATCCTGCTCGCTCATGGCGTCGGAATGGGGTTGTTCCTGCGTGGCGAACCGATCTCCGGCACACGGTCGTCCGGCACAGAGTTCGGTCATATGACCTATATCCCGAATGGCGCCTTGTGCCGCTGCGGCAGCCGCGGCTGCATTGAGGCCTACGCCGGCGACTACGCCGTGTTGCGGCGCGCCTCCGGACGGCCGGAAACAGAACGGCCCGCAAGCACAGTCCATCCGGACCAGTTGGCAGAGATCGTGCAGGCCGCACAGGATGGGCACGCGGATTCCATTGCGGCGTTGGAGACCGCGGGACGCGCGTTGGGAACCGGGCTGGCGACCATGTTTGCTCTCGTCGATCCCTTTCCATTTGCATTGATCGGCAGCGGAACGCTGGCGCAAGATCCGATTGAACGCGCATTGCGGGAGACCCTCGCAAAGGTTCTGGGCCCACGGAACTTCAGCGAAGCAAGCGATGCGTCGATCGGATCACTTCCTATCGACTTCATTCGTGAAGACGATGCTCTGGTCAGAATGGGAGGCGCGATTTATGCCCTATCGGCTGTCGATCGCGAGATCGCGGAAACCGCATACTAGGCTGGCATGCTGGGTCGTAGCCGCGTGTGCCTTTGTCTCGGCCACGGGCCTGGCAATGCTCTGGCCAAGCGGTGATGCCGTATCCGAAACGGCGCACATGCAACCCTGGGCTGAACGCGCCATAACGGGCCACGTCGACCAGCGCGCACTCTACGGCATCCTGACGGGCGTCAAACTGCGCCGTATTATCGACGACGGCGAGCAGCTGTTCCGCGCGAAGTTCACCGCCCGCGACGGTGTGGGGCGACCGCTCGCAACCCAGGCGATCATACCGACGCGTCGTAAACGACCATCTCCGCACCTGTTTCAGCGGCTGGCCGGCAGCGACGCAAGCAGCTGCGCAAGCTGCCATATGGACCCGGTCGTCGGCGGCGCGGGAGACTTTACGGTCAACGCGTTTGTATCCGAGGGCTTTGTCAACGCCGACTTCGATACAACCGATCCGCAGTTCTCGAACGAACGCAACACCAACCATCTGTTCGGCGCCGGCTTGGTTGAGTTACTTGCGCGTGAGATGACGGTCGATTTGCATCGCCTGCGCGACGTGGCGCTCGCCACCGCACGTCAAACCGGCAAGCCTGTCGTTCGGCAATTGGTCACCAAAGGCGTTCAATTCGGCACGTTGACTGCGCACCCAAGTGGACTGGTCGATGTCAAAGACATCGAAGGCATCGATCCCGACCTTGTCGTGCGACCGTTCGGCCAGAAAGGCGTGTTTGTCTCGCTGCGGCAATTCACGGTCAACGCTCTGAACCACCACCACGGCATGCAGGCCACCGAGCGGTTCGGGGCGCGATGGACTGGGACATCCGATTTCGACGGAGACGGCAAAGACGACGAGATCCATACGGGTGACGTGACAGCACTGGTCGCGTGGCAAGCGACGCGACCGCCGCCGATCGCCACGACGCCTCATGATCCGGCGTGGAAACGCGCCGCCCAAGTCGGCGACAAACTCTTCGACAACATCGGTTGCGCCACATGTCACCGGCGCGCGCTGCCACTTAGATCAACGACTTTCGGAGATCCGGCACCTTACAATGGCGCAGGCACACTGCGTTCCAGTGACGTGAGAGAAACCACGCGATACGACTTGCGCAATCTCAAAGGCTTCGCGCACCTACCCCGAACCAAGGACGGCGCAATTCTCGTGCCCCTGTTTGGCGACCTCAAGCGACATCATATGACGGATCGGCAAGTCGATGCGCTCGGAAACGAGTTGCTGTCTCAGCGCTTCGTCGATCGCAACGTCTTTCAAACGGCAGAGCTCTGGGGCATCGCATCAACTGCGCCTTACGGCCACCGCGGCGACTTCTCAACGCTCGATGCGGTGATCAGAGCGCACGGCGGTGAGGGCCGCCCGGCACGTGATCGCTACGTCGCGCTGGCACCGAAGGACCGCAGCGCGCTGATCGCGTTCCTCAAAACACTGGTCATTCCGCAATGATCCGCAAGTCTGCCATCGCAGCCACGAGCCTCTCGATGCTGCTCGGTGCGCCCCCGGTTGCTGCAGAGCAAGGGCAAGCGCTTGCGCTTGATGTGCCCATGTTTCGCGAGGTCGCCGAAGCGGCCGGGCTACGCCACACCTATACGGGACCTTGGGAGTACTTCGTCGGCGGCGGCGTTGCGGCGTTTGATTGCAATGGCGATCGCCGCACCGACCTTGTTCTGGCTGGCGGAGTCGGCCGCACAAAAGTCTTTGTCAATCAAAGCGAGACCGGCGGTCGGCTCAAATTCGAAGAGCGACCCGACGCCTTGCCGGCCCGAACCGGAACGCGCGCCACCGGCGCATATCCGATTGACATCAACAACGACGGTCATCGCGATCTGGTCTTGCTGCGGGTTGGCCGCAACGTGATCCTGACAGGAGACGGCACGTGCCGCTTCAAGCGCGCGAACGAGCGTCTTCGCTTCACGGGCGGTCGCGCCTGGTCGACAGCATTCGCGGCAACGTTCGAGGAGAACCGAAGTTTCCCGACACTTGCATTCGGCAACTACGTCGACAGATCAGCGCCCGGCTCACCGTGGGGGACGTGTCACGACAATGTTCTCGTCCGGCCCGGCGGTGACACAGGCATGCCCGATTACTCGGAACCGCAGGCCCTTTCGCCAGGCTACTGCACGCTATCGCTGCTGTTTACCGACTGGAACCGATCCGGTGTCCCATCGCTGCGCGTTACCAACGATCGACAATACTATCGCGGCGGCCAGGAGCAGCTCTGGCGCATTCCGCGAAACGGACAACCGCGGCCCTATCGCAAACGAGATGGCTGGCGGCCGCTGCTGATCTGGGGCATGGGCATCGCCGAAGCGGATATCGATGCCGACGGGTTTCCTGAATATGCCCTCACGTCGATGGGCGACACCAAACTCCAAGTTCTGAGCCGCGACGACGATGACGACCGACCCGTCTATCGCGATACCGCATTCGACCTCGGGCTGACGGCACACCGGCCATACACTGGCGGCGACGTCAAACCCTCGACCGGCTGGCATGCCGAGTTCGCCGACTTCAACAATGATGGCCGACTGGACCTCTTCATCGCCAAGGGCAACGTGGAGCGCATGCCGGATTTCGCTGCGTTCGATCCCGACAACCTGTTGCTGGGCACTGCCGCGAAGAAATTCGTCGAGGTCGGGGATCGCGCCGGCATCGCCTTGAACCGTCGCGGACGCGGCGCCGCGATTGCCGATCTGAATTCCGACGGCATGCTTGACCTGGTGGTCGTGAATCGGAATGGGCCGACCAGCGTCTTTCGCAACGTCGGTGCGCGGTCGTCTTTCGGAACACGGCCAATGGGCAATTGGCTGCATCTTGAGTTGCGGCAGCCGCGCAGCAATCTCGATGCGATTGGTGCCCAGGTGCTGATCAAAACCGGTAACGTCACGCAGGTCCGGCGCGTGACGGTCGGCGGCGGCCATGCGTCCGGGCGCATTGGATTTGTCCACGTCGGCCTCGGCACAGCCGAGCGTGCAGCAGTGCGGGTGCGATGGCCCAATGGAGAGTGGAGCGCGACATACCGCGTATTCGCGAACAACTTCGTCGTCGTCGAACCGGGATCACCCAACGTGCGCTACTGGTACCCACCTCGGTAGGCCAACATCGACACTCGTAGGACGACTACGACATGATGGGTCCAGCGAACTCTGAGAGACCCTAACCGCGCCGCCACCAGTCACCGACCACGCGCCGCTCCGGTAGCCCGGGCATATCAACGTCAACCGCAAACACGGCGCCTGCGAGTGGCTGGCGCTCGCGACCAGCCTTCGATAAGCCCTCCCACGCACTGGTCACGAACAGTGTCGTCAGGTCGGGCCCGCCAAATGCCGGGCATGTTATTTGCGTCACCGGAAACTCGATCGCCCGGTCGAACTCGCCATTCGGCGCATAGCGGGCGACGCGACCACTGCCCCACTGCGCGTTCCACACGTAGCCGGCCGAGTCGACAGTTGCACCGTCCGGGTTCAGCCCTTCACGCGACAAGTCGACGAACAGCTCCCAAGGACCGGTCGGAGCCGCGGTCTCAGGGTCGATCGTACATGTGAGGATACGTTGCTCCGGCGTATCGCAGACGTAGGCGCGCGTGCCGTCCGGAGAAAAACAGGTCGCATTCGGTATCGTCAACGGCTCACGTAACACGGACGCCTGACCATCGACAATGTGATAGAGCCGACCGGCATTCGGTTGATGCCGGCGGCTCATCGTGCCTAACCAGATTGACCCGCCAGGCGCGACACGGCCATCGTTCGCGCGCGTTTCCATACGATCGGACTCGACGTCAACAATGCGCCGCTGTGTTCCGCTGGCCATATCCAACGCATAGATCCCATCCGCGGTTGCGGCCAGAACATCGTCGCCATCCGTCGGAAAAATCGCCGAGACCGGCTCCGAGAACAGATAGGTGTTGGTAATCCCAACGCCGGGCAGTCCCACATACACTGTACGACCAAGTATATCGCACCACGCGAGTCCAAGCTTGTCGCCGAGCCACACCGGGCCTTCGCCCAACTTGTTTCTCACGTCGAACGCAACCGCCACGTTAGCGGACATTGGCCTACCTCATCGCACGGCAGAGTGGGGTACAAGCGGTCGCGACGCCGACCGCATGAACGAAATTAATTTGACTGGCGAACTAATTCTTGTCCAGCTGTCTCCGGCCTGCTGTGATCACTGGCTCTACGTAACACGCTAGCGTTGGCCGAATTATGTAGCCTGGCGCCGAAACGGAAAGAGGCGGCCGGCCCAGCAGCGCCAGATAATCGGACGTCACGCGTGTTCACGCGCGGAAGGGAGGGTTTCATGAGCGGCGCAGTCTATCCAAGCCTAAAGAACCGTACAGTCCTGATCACGGGCGGCGCATCCGGTATCGGCGAAGCTATTGTACGTGCGTTTGCAGAGCAAGGGGCACATGTTGGATTTCTCGACATCGATGAAGCAGCGGCGCGCGAACTGACGGCGGCGCTCCCCGATCGCAAAGTGGTGTTCGAGCATTGCGACCTCCGTGATGTTGCGGCCCTTCAAACAGCGATCGAGAACGTCCGCGCGCAGATCGGACCGATTACGATCTTGATTAATAACGCCGCGCGTGACGATCGCCACTCAATTGAAAGTGTGACGTCCGACTACTGGGACGAGCGCATTGCGATCAACCTGAAACATCAGTTCTTTGCAGCACAAGCAGTGGCACCGGACATGCGAGCGGCCGGTGGCGGCGCAATCGTCAATATGGGATCGGTGAGCTGGGTGATCGGCCAAGGCGGCATGCCCTGCTATACAACGTCAAAGTCTGCGATCCAGGGCCTGACACGCGGGCTGGCCCGCGACCTCGGGCCAGACAATATCCGCGTGAACTCCATCCTGCCGGGCTGGATCATGACGCAACGCCAGATTGACCTGTGGCTCACACCCGAAGGCGAACGGGAACTGATGGCGCGCCAGTGCGTGAAGCGCAAGCTGGTGCCCGACGATATTGCGAAGGTCGTCATGTTCTTTGCGTCAGATGAAGCCGGGGCCTGTTCGAACCAAAGCTACATTGTCGACGGCGGCTGGGTCTAGTCTCACACGCGACGAACATCGCGCGCGCAAAGGCGTTGACATGCAGATCGAACGACTTGTCGCAGGTCAGCACGAGCTTGCTGTTACACCTGAGATTGGCGCAGGGCTGGCCTGGCTGAAAACCAGGGACGGAAACGGGACTGACTGGCATTGGCTGCGCCAGACGCCTTCCGCCAATCGTCCTACCCCGCGAGACCTCGGCCTGTTTCTGTTGGCTCCGTTTTCCAACCGCATCGCCAACGCCCGGTTTCGGCTGCGGGATCGCGATATTCAGCTATCCGCAAATTTCCCGCCGGAGCATCACGCCATCCACGGCGTCGCATGGTCGTCCGCCTGGCAACTCGACTCCAAGACCGAACGCGTCATGCAGCTCTCTCTCGCGTGTGAAGATCACCCTGTTGGGGACCACCCTGTGTCGCCCCACCTTGTCTGGCCCCAATTCGTTTGGCCCCAACTCGTTTGGCCCCAACTCGTTTGGCCATGGCAGATGCGCATGGAGGTCGCATACGAACTTGACGAGACCGGCTTGTCGATCCGGCTCGGCGTAACCAATCTCGATTCAACCGAAATGCCATGTGGACTGGGCATCCACCCATACTTCCCGAGAACGGACGGCGTCTCGGTCTTCACGCAAGCCGCAGCCATCGTCCGCAACGACAACCATATGGTTCCGACCGGGCTGGATAAAGATCACAGCGCGCTCAGCACGTTGCGTGATGGCCAACCGTTGCCGGTCGGGCTCGATAATGGGCTCTTCCAGTGGTCAGGAGCTGCCAGGATACACTGGCCTAAGTCCGGCCGCTCACTCCGTCTCGAAGTTGTACCCACATGCCAGTGGGCCGTGCTTTTCACGCCGCGCAGCGAGCCCTACTTCTGCTTCGAGCCTGTGAGCCATCAAACCAACGCGCACAACGGTGCGTTACCCGGCGTAGACGACACTGGTCTGGTCTGGCTTCCGCCGCGCGAGACTCAGTCGGCCACGTTCCGGCTGGATTTAGGCTGAAAATTCGAAAATCCCGATTGATCACCGCAACCGCGACGCATCAATGAACCAGCCACGCGCCGCAAGGCCGGTCGTATTGATGTAGACGCCCTGGCGTGCCTCCCGCCCAATCAGAACGAGAAATGCCGCATAGGCGGGCAGAAATCCGCAAAGAAAGCCGGCGATCATTGTCATCATGTCGACGACAACGACCGATCGGCAACTCCGGATCAGCCGCGCGTGACTGTTGCGACGAACGGACCGGCGCGCGGGCCCAAGCCGAAGCGTCTCCTCCCGACCCCGAACGTCTGAACCCAACATCCAAATTGAGATTGCCGCGTATATTTCGAGAGCATCCCTAGGGTCCTTGAACCAGACGACCGCATCGGACTGCCACCCATATCGTCCAAACCATCCGCATCCGTAAGCGGCGGCGCATGACAAACTGCGATGACCGACGACATAGCCGTTATCGTCCCAGCCTGGAACGAAGCCGACAATCTCGATCAGTTGCTGCCGTTGCTGATTGCAGACGCGTTCGCAGAGATCATCGTTGTAGACTGCGGAAGCGACGATGGAACGGATAAGACGGTTTCGCGCTATGCGCCGCATGTGCGGTTGATCCGGTCGAACAAGGGGCGCGGACAACAATTGGCTGCCGGTGTCACCGCCTCCACGGCGCCAATCCTGTTGTTTCTGCATGCCGATACACGACTGCCGCCGGCGGCCGACACCGTAATCCGGCAAACGCTCGACACACCAGGTACGGCTGCCGGATGTTTCAGATTGTCATTTGACGAACCTGGCAAACTTCTATCCGTCTTCGCCTGGCTCACACGCTTTGAGTCGCCGTTCACGACATTCGGTGACCAAGCCTTCTTTATGCGTCGCCAAACACTGAACAACGCGGGCGGTGTACCTGAAATTGCGCTCTTCGAGGACGTCGAACTCCGGCGTCGCTTGCGCCGTCAGGGACGTTTCCGGAAGGTCCAGCCCGGTGTCACCACCTCTGCTCGCCGGTTTCGGGAGGTTGGGGTCATGAGAACACAGGTTCAAAACGCGTGGTTCCTGACCCAGTACCTTTGCGGGCGAGAACCATCAAAGCTCGCAACACGCTATCGAACGCGGCCGCGTTCCCGCTTCCACACGTGACGCGCCTCAGATACACCCGACCCGATAGGTCAACACCTCAGGTGCGCACGGTCATGCCATCTGCGAGCGACAGGCGGTAGGCCCGCCACGCCGGCAACAGGCCAGCAACGATCCCGCCGACGATAATTGCAGCAAGCATACCAAGCTCGATCATCGATAATGGCTTGATCTCAAGGAAGATGCCGTAGGATCGGTCGATAATGGGTTGCCCGATAACAAGGCCCACATAGACCAGTGCCGTGCCAAGCAGAACACCGGCGGTTGTGAGTATCGCAGCCTCGGACACCAGCAATCCGAGAACAGTGCGCGGGCCAGCGCCAACCGAGCGCAAAATCGCAATCTCTCGCCGACGTTCATTCAACGTCGCAAGGATCATCGTCATCATGCCGAGAAGCGACGTCACAACCACCATAAACGAGACGCTCAGGAGCGCCGTTTCCGCAGTACCGACAAGCCCCCACATCTCATACAGGGTCAAGCCGGGTAACGCGGCGGTCAGCGGCTCGCGTCGATAGTCGTTAACAAACCGCTGCACCTGAAACAGAGCAAGCCGCGACTTAAGGCCGATCATCGCCGCGGTGATGGCCTTCGGTCGCAACGGCAAGCGGCGGACTTGATCTGCGGTGAGGGCGATGCCGCCCTGGCGCGGCGCGCCATCCTGCCAGTTGATGTGAATGGCCTCGATCGCCTCCAGGCTGACGAACACACTCCGGTCCACCGGCGTCCCGGTTTTCGCCAGCACGCCGGATATACGAAACGGCATGTCTGCGTGGTCAAGCGTCTGAAGCGCACCGATACCATGGGCGACAACAATCTTCTGGCCCAGCTTGTATTGCAGCTCTCGTGCGACATCCGAGCCGACGACCGCATCAAAGAGATCCACAAAAGGTCCGCCGCTGGCGAACGAAACCTGTCGCGTTCTACGAAAACGATAATGCTCGAAGAAATCCTTCGATGTACCGACGACGCGAAACCCACGATGGCTGTCACCTAATGAAATCGGCACGGACCATGCCACCTCATTACGCGAGATCACATCCTGATAGCTACGCCACGTGACGTTATTGGTCGCATTGCCGATATGAAAAACCGAATATAGCAACAGTTGAATATGACCGGCACGCGCGCCGACGATCAGATCGACACCCGATATCGTGTTTGCAAAACTTGCGCGTGCGCTGTTGCGGATTTTCTCAACGCCCAACAGCAATATCACGCTGAGCGCAATCGCGAGCACCGTGAGAAGTGCCGTAACCCATCGGTTCCGCAACGATTGGATGGCCAGCCGCAGCACGGTCATGCTGCCACCGTGCGTTCGCCAGCTTCGCCGGCCTCGTCAACATGCCGCACGGTGATCAGATCTTGCAGGTCAATGACACGGTCAAACCGCTCCGCCAATCGCTCGTCGTGGCTGACCATCAACAGCGTTGCTTGCGTGGCGGCAAGCTGCTCGAAGATGAGATCCAGGAACCGATCTTGCGCCACGCGATCAAGTGCTGAGGTCGGCTCATCGGCGATCACAAGCTCCGGCGACCCGATCAGCGCCCGAGCAACGGCAACGCGCTGCTGTTGCCCGATACTGAGGTCGCTCGCTGGCATGCCCGCCGGTAGGTCTCCAAGGCCGAGAGCCGAAAGCAGCCGCCGCGCATCGTCGGACGCCTGCTGACCGTTGGCGCGGACTCGCGCCATCCGCTCCGGCGCAAAGCTGAGTGGTAAAAGGACGTTGTCCACCAGCGAGCCGTATGGAAGCAGGTTGAACTGTTGAAACACCACGCCGATGTGTTCAGCGCGGAAGCGATCGCGCTGGACATCCGAAAGCTGGACGATGTCCGTTCCCAGTATGGAAATCTTACCGGCTTGCGGCCGGACGATACCGCAAATCAAACTGAGCAGCGTCGACTTGCCGCTGCCAGACGGGCCAACCAAAAAGACGCGCGAGCCAACTTCAACTTCAAGCTTTGCAACCTCAAGCCGAAAAGCCCGCGCGCTAGGCCACGTGAAATCAACGTTCGAAATGTCGATCAGCGCATTTGACATGCCGAACGCAGCCGTAGATTAGCCAAGTTAATGAATGCGTGAATCACGCAAAACAAGTCTCAGCAGGAATGACGGGAGTGTCAGATAACGCCGCCCAGGTTCAGTGTTGATGCCTTGCGTGAAGCTTCAAACTTCATTTGCCCTTTTGTGCCCGCAACGCTGACATCCAACTCTTCCGAGTTCTTGAACACTTTAAAGAAGGCAAATTCGATTGACGTCATCTTGTCCGGCGCACTGCAAGCCAGCGTATATTTAACGTGAAACTCCGAATGGACGTCTTCTGCGGACTTTTCTTTCTTGCCGTGGCTATGGCCATGCGAGTGACCGTGTGAATGACCATGCCCTTCACCGATCTCGCCTTCGGACTCAACCGACGCTTTCGTCACCTTACATCCGGCTGCTGCGGCCGGGATAAACAGCTTGAGCGGATCTGCCAGCGTCTTTTCGGCAGACTCAACCGCAGCTTTTTGCTTTTTCGTCTTCGGCGCGTGCTCAAAACCGACAATATCATGCGCCGGGATCTCAAGTTCCATCGCGACGGTTTTACCCTCGATCGCAATGCTCAATTTGCCATGCCCGTGCTCGTGGGCGCCGAGCTGCGTTGTCTTTTCGTCGTGCTTGTGCGAATGCCCATGGTCGTGCTTCCCGCCAGCATGCGCGCCGGACACAAGCAAAAGTGAAAATGCGACCGTCACGAAAGTGCGTTGCATCGGTAGATCCTCGACTATTGTCCCCGGATGCCGGTGTTATGATATAACATTGAGACTCAATCAAGGACTGAATGCCGCCCCTGATATCGCCGTTCGATGTGCGCCCGCCCGAGTTACGGTGGGCACCTCAGTCATCGACTTCGCAAGCGTCACACCGGCCAGAAATCTCGATATTCATGCGCTGGACTTTAAAACCTTGATCTTTTGCTTCTCTAAGTAGCGAGGTCTGGAGCCCTTCGGTCTCGACTTCAATCGTGCGCTTACAATCATTGCATATCATGAACGCGGCGGGCTCAACGTGCGGCTCGTGTTCGCAAAGAACGAACGCATTAAGGCTCTCGATCCGATGCACACGTCCAGCGTCCATGAGTTTGCCAAGCGCGCGATAAACCGTCAGCGGCGCCTTAACCCCTTGCTCCCGGACACCGTCCGCATCGAGGATTTGGTACGCGCTCATTGGCCTCTTGGCCTGCGCCAGCACGGCCAAAACAATCTTCTCGTTCCTGCTTAACTCACGCGGCATGCCGGCCGGCTCCTACAGTCCGAACTACAGGGATCATCATAGCATAAGATGACGGATGGCTTCGCTCGATCACGCGGTCGTCTCATCCGCGCGGTTATAAGCCTTTGAGCGCATGCGCGACGACTTTCTTCATAACAGACGGTAGCGCCTGCTGCTCGAGATCACGACGATGCACCCATCGGCATCGCGACCCATCGGCCCAGATCGTCAGCGGTGCGTTGCGCGCAACCACGGCACGATACACACCAAGCTCAAGCCGAAAGTGGGTGAACGTATGCGTTACGATATCGGGCACGCGCCACCAATCGGCTTTAATCGGCGCGACCTGCAGGGCATCGCCCCGACTGTCGCCGACACCATCGAGCCATTCGGTGCTCGGCACCTCAATCATTCTGGCAAGCAAACCGGTCTCCGGGCGCTGACGAAGCAGAATGCGACCATCCTCGCCAATTGCGACAAATGCCGTGCCGCGCCGCACAGGGCGGTCGATTTTGGCGCCACGACGCGGCAGGCTGGCCGCAACGCCGTGGCGATAGCCATGGCAGTCCTCTTGCAGCGGGCACACCAGGCATGACGGGCGTTTCGGCGTGCACACCGTCGCACCGAGATCCATCATGGCCTGTGCGAAATCGCCCGTGCGCGTGGCCGGCGTCAAGGTCGCGGCGGCGGATCTGAGTTCCGTTTTTGCAGACGGCAACGGCGTCTCAATACGAAAGAGGCGGGCCGTCACACGTTCAATATTGCCGTCAACGGGGCTCGCCACGGCATCAAAGGCTATGGCCGCAACTGCAGCTGCTGTATACGGCCCAATACCGGGGAGCTTCAAAAGCTCGGCTTCCGTTTGCGGAAAGCAGCCGCCAAAGTCAGAAACGATGACTTTCGCGCAGCGGTGCAGATTGCGCGCGCGCGAGTAATAGCCAAGACCGGCCCAGGCTGTCAGAATGTGCTCTTCATCCGCAGCCGCTAGGGCATCAACCGTCGGCCAGATCTCCAGAAACCGCTGGTAGTAGGGCCCAACTGCTTTCGCAGTGGTCTGCTGCAGCATGACCTCGCTCAACCAAACCGCATAGGGGTCTGTTGGCTCACCGGGCTTCGCACGCCACGGCAGATCGCGCCGCTCGCGATCGTACCACGCCAAAAGCTTCGGTGCGATCGACGCGGGTTTTGCCAGACGCTGGCGGGATTGCGCGCCGGACTTGCGTCCCACCTGATGCCGTTGCGCAACAGCTGTCATCTACCTGCTCCGACCGGTTGCCGAATCGCGGTTAGTCTACGCGCCATGTCGATCTCAAGAAACTGAGAGTAGGTGGCCCGATGTCCGGATCCTCAGAATCACAACGTCCTGGTGCATCCGCGCGCCACGCGCCCAGAAGGTCTGTGAAATCTCCGCGGAAGCCGGCAGCTGCGCTCGGCACGCTGATCCCGCGCCTGACGAAGAAGGCATTCGAGCGCCACGGATTTGCAGCGGCGACCCTGATCACGGATTGGACGGTGATCGTCGGACAGGCGACCGCGACAAAATGCCAACCCATGAAGGTGAAGTGGCCCCGGACCGGCACGAAGACCGCGACAAATGACGATACACCTCGCCCAGGTGGCCGCTTGGTTTTAGGCGTTGAGCCGGCATACGCACTGGAAGTTCAGTACAACACCGACCAGATCCGTGAGCGGATTAATCGACATTACGGCTATCGAGCCATCGAGACGGTTCATATTGTGCAGTTGGCCGCTCAGTCGTCATCCGCCACCAGCGTATCCGCAGAAACTCAACGATGCCATGGTGCTAGGAAAGACAACGCCGCTCCGGTTCTGACAACGGAGGCTGTCGCAGCCGTAGCGGATCTACCAAACACCCGGGTGCGCGACGCGTTGATGCGCTTGTCCGATCGTGTTGCAGGCGAAAGCGCGCGCAACAGATCGAATCATTCGGCAACGTGACTCCGACACCTCACATTCATCTTTATTCCGGCACTTTTCCACGATCCTGTGCAACGCCTGTTGCGCTTTAGCCGCGCGAGGCGATCGTTGCTGCGATAACTTCGCTGTGATTTTGAGAACGGGGCTGGCCGACCCTAACTCTTCAGAAACGCAGAGATCCGTGCTGAAAAGCCAGATCCGTCGCGTGGAGCGATCTTGGAGAACAAGTGACATGGTGCATAAAACCGAATCGTCTGCGGAGAAGTTCCGGTTTCGTCGGGCATTCCTTTGCGGACTTGCAGCCGGATCGGTGCTGGCAGTGACCATTGCCGGCTTGACACCGGCGTTTGCTCAACACAACGCACGGGACGTTGATGTTGAAAAACTGATGGCAAAAGGCCCCCTGGATGACCTGATCATCGGTAATCCGGACGCCAAAGTCACCGTCATTGAGTACGCGTCCATGACCTGCGGTCATTGCGCGAACTTCCACAACAACGTTTATCCTGAGCTTAAGAAGAAATACATCGACACCGGCAAAATCCGGTTCATCTTCCGCGAGTACCCGCTCGACAATTTGGCGGCGGCAGCGTCCATGCTTGGCCGTTGCACGGGATCGTCGGAGAAAGCCCTGCAACTCGCGAATGTGCTCCTGAAGCGGCAACGCGAATGGGTGTCACGTGAGCCGGTGAAAAAACTCTACGACATCGTCAAGCAAGCCGGATTTACGCAGGAGAAATTCAACGCGTGCCTGCGCGATCAGGAGCTGCTGGGTAAGATTGCAAAGCAGCGCGAAATTGCTTCGCGCGACTTCGGCGTTGCTGCAACACCGACATTCTTTATCAACGGCAAACGGCTGAATGGTCGGTCAGACCAGATTTCTACGTTCGAGGCCGTTATCGATCCGCTGTTGAAAGATAGTGCATCGTAATCCAGAAACAGACTAACGTACCGGACGCACCACCTAGTTGGTGCGTCCCTGTTCTGCCTTTCGACGCAAGAAACCGTTGTGGAGCTTCACTTGTCCTACCGTGCTGCCGTAGCCGTTTTGCTCGCGCTTGGCGTCGCAGGCTGCGCCAGCGGTGCATCGATATCGGCGCTTGGAACCAACATTGCAGAAGCTACGGCATCAGCTGCTGGCACGCCTACGGACAAATCTACGTTCGACCCATTCGGGACAAATGACGACACCGACTTCGGCCGCCGCAACGTTATCGAGAAGCCGACACTGGCGGACGTTCTGCAACCGGGACCATTGCCCGAAAATAGCTACGGCAAACCGGATGCACCGGTCGTGGTCATCAAGTACGCGTCGCTCACATGCCCGTATTGCCGGCAGTTTCACTTGAAGACGTTTCCGGTTTTCAAGCGTGAGTACATCGACACAGGCAAAGTGCGGTTCATTCTGCGCGAGTTTCCGATCGGCTTTCAGTCCGGTACGGCAACCGTGGCATGGCGGTGTGCGCCCAAAGCCAAGCGTCTTGATCTCTATAGTCGCTTCCTGAATCAACAATCCCGGTGGGTCAGCCAGGAAGTCAGGCGGCCTCCGATCTACGCGATTGCGCGTCAGGTCGGCGTGACGAAGGCGCAACTCGATGCCTGCTACGAAGACAAGACGTTGGTTAACGCGCTGAAGGTGATTAAGGACCGCGGCCGGACGCTGGGCATCATCGGCACGCCGAACTTCTTTATCAATAACCGGCTTGAAAAGCGGGTTTTGACGATCCGGGACCTGCGGGAGATCATCGATCCGCTGGTCGCGGCTGGCGGTGCACAAGCTCGGCGAACGAAAACGCTCTGACATCTGAGTGGCCGGTTCGCATCTCTGGTGACGATGCTTAGCGATTCACGCCCATTCCTATGCTTGACGGTGTACAACTCGGTTTGACGCGCCCAACAACGCGTTACGCTAACACTCCGATTCGGTCGCAACGTCCCAGGATCGACAGGACATGCTGATCAACCGCCTGCGATTGACGGGGTTCAAGTCATTCGTCGAGCCAACAGACCTCCTCATCGAGCCGGGACTAACGGGCGTCGTCGGTCCCAATGGCTGTGGCAAATCGAACCTGCTCGAAGCGCTTCGCTGGGTCATGGGCGAGACGTCATACAAGTCCATGCGCGGCTCCGCCATGGAAGACGTCATTTTCTCCGGAACATCCGGACGGCCGCCGCGCAACATGGCCGAGGTGACGATCTTCGTCGACAACAGCGCACGCAAAGCACCGGCTGAGTTCAACGATTCGGACGAGTTGGAGGTCACCCGGCGGATCGAGCGCAGCGTCGGCTCAAACTACAGCCTGAATGGCCGCGAAGTCCGCGCCCGAGACGTCCGCGTCCTGTTCGAAGATGCGGCGACCGGCGCGCGGTCGCCCGCCTTGGTTCGGCAGGGCCAGATTGGCGATATCGTCAACGCGCGGCCGGATCAGCGCCGGCGGATTCTCGAAGATGCGGCCGGCATCGCCGGTTTGCACAGTCGACGCCATGATGCCGAACTGCGCCTCAAGGCTGCTGAGACAAATCTGCTGCGCGTTTCGGATGTTCTCGGTCAGATGTCCTCGCAGATCGAAGGCTTAAAGCGTCAGGCACGCCAGGCGCGCCGCTATGGCGATCTGTCCGACCAGATCCGTAAAGCCCACGCAATCGCCGCCTATCTGAACTGGCGCAATGCCCAATCCGACGTCGAGGCGCAAGAGGCCGCTCTGCATGAAATCCAGCAGGAACTCGCCGCAGGCGTATCTGCGGAGGCTGAAGCTATCGTGCGCGATACCGACTTGCGAGAGGCGGTTGAAGCGTTACGCCAGTCTGAAGCTGAGCGCGCCGCAGCACTTACGCGCTTGACCGTCGCCGGCGAAACCCTGGAACGCGACCTGGCCGCCGCAACCTCTCGCATTGCCGAACTTGAGACCGAAGCAACCCGCATCGCATCAGATGTCGACCGCGAGGCCAGTCAATCGGCAGACGCACACAAGCGCATTGCGGAACTGGACGACGAGGCCGCGACACTGGCGAAAGATGCGGCGGCCGGTTCTGACGAAACGGACGCTTTGACAGCGGTTGCGACGGCCGCGAAGGCCACGCTGGCCGACGCGGAGGGCGCGCTCAATACAGTGTCACAACTGGCTGCCGAGGAAGCTGCCGGCCGCAAGCTGATCGAATCCCGCCTGGCAGATCGCCGTACGGCGGCGCAACGCACGGCCGAGCGGTGCGCGCGCCTTGAGGCGGAGCTCGCGGAACTGGGGCACGCCAACGGAGCGCTCGCAGAGCTTGGGCTGGCCGAAGCTGCAGCCGCAACGGCCGAGGCCAGGCTCGCAGACGTTGAACAGACCGCAGTTGAGGCAGCGCAAACCTCATCTGACGCGGACAACGCAGCAAATGTAGCCGAAGCTGCGGCGTCATCTGCGCTCCTTGCGCTCAAAACGATCGAAACCGAGCGCGCGACACTGATCAAAGTGCTGAGCCCCAACGACACGGCCACACAGACGCCCGTCAGTGACGCCATCGTTGTTGAGCCGGGCTTCGAAAGTGCGCTGGCTGCCGCCCTGGGCGATGACCTTGAGTTATCGACCGACGAGACGGCATCGTCATACTGGCGCGCAATCGCAATTCCGGACGGTGATCCGCCGCTCCCAACCGATACCGAACCGCTGAGCCAGTATGTTCAAGCGCCTGAGCAGCTGATCCGCACGCTTGTTCAGGTTGGGATTGTCGATACCGTTGAGGCCGGCCTCGCGTTGCAGTCTCAACTCGCGACCGGCCAGCGCCTCGTCAGCCGCGACGGCGATCTCTGGCGTTGGGATGGCGTGGTGACGATGGCATCAGCGCAAACGGCGGCGGCCAGACGGCTGTCCGAACGGAACCGGCTGCGCGAAGTCGCGAACAGAGAAGGCGAGCTGCGCCAGGCGCATGAGACGGCTGCCGCAGCGGCTGCCACCGCGTCGGCTGCCCGCAAAGAAGCGCGAACGGCGGCCACGGACACACAAGCCGCAATGCGACAGGCCCAGGCCACGCTCGCCGACTGTCGCACCGCCGAGGCCGCGGCACGGCGGACGGTGGACGCTCAGTCCGACAAGCGGGCGACAATCGATCAAGCACTGGCCGAGGCGCGGATCGACCACGCCGATCTGACAACCCAGGTGGCCGCCCTCGAGACCGAACGTGCCGCCCGGCCACAAGCGGACCGCACTGAGGAAATCGCAGCCGCGACGGCCGAGCGAGACACGGCCCGTGCGGCCCTGACCCAGGCCGAAAGCAATCTCGCCGCCTACAAGCGAGAACTCCAAATCCGCGCAGAGCGGCGCGACGCCATTGCCTCAGACCTGGCCCGATGGCGTGAACGGCTCAAAAGTGCAGAGACGCACATTGCGGCTCTTGAGGGACGCCGCAAGCAGATCGATGACGAAGCTGCAAAGGCGCGCGCTGTGCCGGACTCCATCGCAGAGCGGCAAGTTGCGCTGGCCGGCGAGATCGCCGCCGCAGATGCCGCCCGCGCCGAAGTGGCGGATGCACTCTCGGCCCGGCAGACTGAAGCCCGCGAAACGGCAGCAAAGCTGCGTACGATCCAGTCGGATATGACCGCAACCCGCGAAAAGAAGGCACGCACAGAGGCTCATCTGGAAAGCGCGCGCGCCCGGCGCACCGAACAGGCGCTGCTTATTCAGTCAGAGTTTGAAGTCAAACCGGAGGGCTGTCTGCGCATTGCCGGTATCGAGGATCAACAGCGCCTGCCAGACCTGCCGGCGGCCGACGCCAAGCTCACGCGACTGCGGGCCGAGCGCGAACGCCTCGGCGGTGTCAATCTCGATGCCGCAACCGCGCTGACCGAAGCCGAAGCAGACTTCGACAAACTCTCGTCGGAACGTGCGGACATCGAAGCTGCGATCGCCAAGTTACGGACGGCAATCAGCCGTCTCAATCGCGAGGCACGACGGCGGCTGACGGATGCGTTCGAAACGGTCAACAATCACTTCAGCACGCTGTTTGAAGTTCTCTTTGGCGGCGGCGAAGCCTATTTGGAGCTCATCGAAAGCGACGACCCTCTGGAAGGCGGCCTGGAAATCACGGCCAAGCCGCCGGGCAAGAAACCGGTGACGCTGTCGCTGCTATCGGGCGGTGAGCAGTCGCTCACGGCGCTATCGCTGATCTTTGCGGTCTTCCTGACCAACCCGTCGCCGATTTGCGTCCTGGATGAAGTCGACGCCCCATTGGACGACGCCAACGTTGATCGTTTCTGCAACATGATGGAGCGAATGGCGCAGGACACGGCAACCCGTTTTCTCGTCATAACGCACCACCCAATGACCATGGCCCGGATGAGCCGCCTGTTCGGGGTTACGATGGCCGAACGCGGCGTCAGCCAGTTGGTGTCCGTTGACCTTGAGACGGCAGAACGCTTCCGTGACGCCAGCTGACACCATCCGGCGCTTGCACGAAACGGCGTCAAAGACCGGATTTAGCAAAACAAACGGCCCTATTGCCGCATGAGGCGTGGGGTCACAGTCGTTGCCAGCCGAATCCGCCGATCGGGACCAAAACAGGCGCTACAACGACTAGCCGCAACGCCTGCATGAGACCGGCGTCAGCCATAGGATGCGGCACGGCATTTGCCTCAAAACCGGCCATGTTCCGTCAACCTGGCCACGCACAGCCCCTGTGTGCTCTTCGAGCCCGAATGCGATTGATAACGGACAACGCGTTCACGCCGTCTTGACACCCTATAGGGCCCTTACTACGGTCCGCGCCGTTCGCGGCTTTCGCGAGGCGTCAGCTCAAATAATCTCGAGGGCTGCAGGGATCCGAATGCCGGGCGAGCGTGATCATACCAGTCCGAACCGCGGTGGCCTGTCAGACGATGACCGGGAGGAGTTCCGAAAGCGGGCTTCCGACCTGGGCGAGAAACTGGAGCGGCATCGCGAGCAGCACGGACGACCGAAACGACCGAAGGCGGCTAATTCCGCGTTCGGGCAAGCGATGAAAATGGCGCTTGAACCCCTCGCGGGTGTTCTTTTCGGTCTTGTTGTGGGCTTGGGACTGGACAATTGGTTGGGCACAAAGCCTGTCTTTCTGATTGTCTTTTTGGTCCTGGGTGCCATTGCAGGCATGGTGAATATGGTCCGGTCCGCATCAACGACGCGGGTTAGTGGATCGTCGGATGACAAAGACTCCGGCTCTGACGCCGGATCATAGTCGCGCCCGTCATCGGATCGGTGACAGCGCAAGTTAATTCTGAGGGGTGACCCGTGGCGGCCAGTCCAGTCGAGCAATTCGAGATCAAGCCGATCATCCCGCTGGAACTCTTCGGAATCGACGCATCCTTTACGAATTCCGCTCTGTTTATGGTCATCGGAGCTGGCGGCATTTGCGCGTTTCTGACATTCGCGATGAGCCGGCGATCGCTGGTCCCGAGCCGCGCCCAATCTCTGGCAGAACTCAGCTACGAGTTCATTGCAAACATGGTCCGCGACAACGTCGGCACCGCCGGCATGAAGTTCATGCCGTTCGTCTTCTCGCTGTTCATTTTCGTGCTGGTGCTGAACCTATTGGGCATGATCGCGATACCGGCGATTTGGACACCGTTCACGGTGACCAGTCATATCGCGGTCACGTTTGCGCTTGCGGCCCTGGTGTTCATTGTTGTCACGGTCCTCGGCTTCGTGCGCCATGGCATGGGCTTCTTTCGCCTGTTCGTGCCGGAAGGTGTCCCGATCGCGATCCTACCCATGATCGTCGTGATCGAGCTGATCTCCTATCTCATTCGCCCGATCACGTTGTCTGTGCGGCTGTTCGCCAACATGCTGGCCGGCCATATCATGATGAAAGTGTTCGCGGGCTTCGTCGTCGCGCTTGGAGCAGCCGGTGTCGTACCGTTCGTGGTCATGATCGGGCTGACAGGTTTTGAAATCCTGGTCGCACTTCTTCAGGCCTTCATCTTCTCGATCCTCACCTGCCTGTACCTCAACGACGCGATTAATCTTCACGACCACTGATGTGCGCCAAGTGCGCATGGTCACTATTGATCGAACCTCTTTGTCCAATCCGAGGGAGAACCCAATGGACGTCGCATCTGCAAAACTCATCGGCGCCGGTCTCGCATGCGCTGGCCTGATTGGCGCCGGCATCGGCGTCGGAACGATTTTCGGAAACTTCCTGAGCGGCGCAATGCGCAATCCGGGCGCAGCCGACTCTCAGTTCCCGCGTGTTCTTGTCGGCGTGGCCTTCGCTGAAGCTCTGGGTCTGTTCGCACTTGTTGTCGCGCTTCTGATCCTGTTTGGCTAAGCGTTGGACTGCAGCCGACGCGAGCCGGGCTTGGACCAGACGTAGGGCCAACGCTCGCCGCAGCGGTTTGGGGTACCGATCACCAGATGCCTTGCGCGTGGCGACCGACCGCCGTGCGAAAGGCACTCTCGACCCAGGTTGAGCGGCTCCAAGTTCGATACGGTCTGCGAAACGTTTGCCGCCGCAAACTGGCGTTGGCCGGAAGTGAATGGAACTGCACAAGAGTTGTCTTATGCTGACGCCCGCCTTGATCCTTGCTGCAACTGAGACTGCCGGTGCGAAGAGCGCCGGCCTGCCGCAGTTGAACCCCGAGACCATTGCACCGCAGTTGGTGTGGCTCATCATTACGTACGGGCTGCTCTATCTTGCGCTCTCGTGGTTCATCCTCCCAAGAATTGGCCAGGTGATCGACGAGCGTCGCAATCGCATCCAGCGCGATCTGGATGAGGCTGAGCGTTTGAAGCGCGAAACCGAAGCGGCAATCGCCGGATACGAGCAGGCATTGGCTGAGGCGCGCGCAAAGTCTCAAGCCATCGTGAAAGAAACGCGCGACAAGCTGTCGGCTGAAATCGAGAAAGAACGTGCCTCCGTTGAGGCCACGATCGAAGCCAAGATCGCAGATGCTGATGCGAGAATCACGGCGATGAAAGAAACCGCGATGGCGGAAGTCGATGCGATCGCGTCCGACACTGCCGGCGATATTGTCACGAAGCTGATCGGCGTTGATGTCACGGCCGACGAGGTTCGCACCGCCTTAGCCGACGCACAGCCGGCGGAGTAACACCCATGATGATCCCTCTCGCCGCAGCCGGCACACCGCTACTCGAAAACACCGAGTTTTGGGTCGCGATGTCGTTCGTGTGTTTCGTTTTGATACTGGTCTACTATCGCGTTCCAGGCCTGATCACGGGCGCCCTCGACAAACGCGCAGACGCCATTCGTCGCGAATTGGATGACGCACGCAAGCTGCGCGAAGAGGCCCAGGCTCTCCTGGCGGACTATCAACGGCGCGCAGCCCAGGCCGAAACCGAGGCGAACGAGATCGTTGTCCGCGCCGAGGCCGACGCCAAGAAGCTCGCCGAAGAAACGCGCCAGGCTCTGGCTGCGTCTCTCGAACGCCGTACGCGACTGGCTGAAGAAAAGATCGCCCGCGCAGAAGCGCAAGCCATTCATGACGTCAGATCCGCCGCGGTGGACAGAGCCGTCCTAGCAGCAGAGCGGCTGCTGAAGGCTAAATCTACGGGCCCGGATGGCGATCGGCTTGTGTCCGATTCGATTAAGGCACTGCCCAACACCATGAACTAATTCACGCCCTGGAACGGCGCAATCAGATAACTGAAGACGCGCTCAAGAACCGTCTCAGTGTTGGTCCGATGGACCACGGGGGGTACTCACCGGCTCGTTCGCGGGCCGGTCTTTTTCTTTTTGATGTTACGACAATATCCTAGCATACTACCTCGGCGAGAGGGCACACTAGAGGTGTGCGAGGATCGCAGATTTAGCCAGATTGATGCGGGTCAGGATCTCATGACGTTCAGGTCTACAACGGCGGTCGTGCGATTGATGGTATCCGCGACGTTGGGAGTGGTTTGCGGTGTCGTCCCGGCAGCTGTCGCAGCACCCGGTGGACCGCCGCCCGGAACCATGACGCGCTCTCCCATCATCAAGGCCGACGTTATTGGCAAAGACCAGAGAATCCAGATCCCGCGAAAATTGAGAAAGGTCGCCGCGGGCATTGGTCTGCTGTGGCAGCAGGGTGGTGGGTCCGTCTGCACGGCGTTTTGCGTGTCCGATAACATTATTGCGACAAACGCCCATTGCCTGGTCAAGCAACGCGGCCGACCGACCAGACAGCTTGATCGTTTCCAGTTCCTGCGCGCGCCGCTATCAAGCCGGTTTCAGCACAGCCAACATCTGTCCCGCCTTGTCTTTGCAACGTCTGATACACCGCATCTGTCGTTCTACGCCGGTTACTACCGCGGCCCAACGACGGAACGCACGATGGTCCACGACTGGGCATTTGCGAAGCTGCGAAAGCCCGTGTGCCGCGGCCATGTCCTCACGTTTTCCGATGCCAGCCGGAAGGCCGTCGCTGAGGCCTCTCGCAAGAACCGGATTGCGATGATCGGATATCACGGCGATCGCAGTTTGCGTCAGCGCTGGTATTCGCCGAATTGCCGCATTCGCTTTCGATCGAGCAAGCTGTCGATGACGCACTCCTGCGATAGCTTCAAAGGATCGTCAGGCTCGCCAATTCTGATGCTGACTGACAGTGGAACACCGGCTGTTATCGGAATCAACGTCGGCACAGTCGCGACCCGCCGTTACCGTGTGCGGCGCGACCGCCAAACGCGGCGGCGCGTGGGGCGGCCGAGGTTGTTGTCAACGTCGGTCACAAACGTGGCTGTCAGTACCGCGGCATATCGCCAAGGGCTGGCGGTCTTTGAACGGGCAAAACTGCTATCCGGCCGCTCGGATTTGGTCGAGTTTCAGCAACGTCTTGGGGAGTTGGGCTTCAGCCCTGGCGCCGCTGACGGTCGCTATGGTCCCAGGACACGTCTCGCAACCATGCGGTTTGAGCGATCTCTCGGTCGTGATGCAATCGGCCTGCCGACTGGTCAATTGTTGACGGAGCTGCGAAACAGGATCGAAGCGAGACGCGAGTAAGTCCAAGCTCAAGACTGACCGACGCGCCTTACATTGCTGTCGGGCAGATCGCCCTCTCAGAACCGGTAGCGCGCGTGGGCCACGACGCCTTCTATGTGGACACCGCCCACGTTGCGGAGGCCGTCCGAAGCGGCGCAGCGATCATCGCGTTACCCCGAACCGAGTGCGGGCCGCCGTGGCAGGCCAACCGTCAACCGGAAGTCACCAGGCCGGCTGCCCTGAGGAATCTGGAACGAGATCGTACGCACGGCCGAGAAGTAACCGATTGGATTCTCAAGGGTTACGTCCACCGACACCGACACGGCGTCATCTGCGACCTTCTGCCCATCAGCGTCGACGACCGTGAGCGCGGCTGGAAACGTTATACGTCCTGACTGGCCGCGCGGTCCAAGCAGAACCCGTCCTGAAAAGCCATATCGAACGGTCACGCGCCCAGACTCAATCTGGCATTCGCGAGCCGTCCGCGTGATTTCACCGCGGTGCATAACGCCGAGCTCGTCACCTTCGCGGCCCGGCTCGTAAACCGTTGCCAAATGCTCAGACGGCGCAATATTGAGCTTCGGGCAACCGTGGGCCACGCGCCCGACGTTGACGCCACCCGGCCCGTAATTTGTTTTTGCAGCCGACAACAGCTGCTCTTCGGTCACAGATGCAACTTTCTGCGGCGGCTCCTTTTTCGATCCAAGCATACCGCTCGACAGTCCGGACGTGACGGTCGACAGACCACATCCCGCGACTGTCGTCGCAAGGACCGATGCAATCAGACCAATAAGTCGGCACCTATCTGCCATTCGGTCGTCACCTATTCCCTATTCCGACGCTGCGGGCAGGAAAGCCCGGCAGTCCCCCACCGCACGGCCCGTTGGGCCACAAAACCCGGCTTTGCAGCAGCCGGCCCCTCGACATGGCATCTTTCCCGGCATAGCTAAACTGCAAAGGCCTTTAGCAGAAGCGAACAGTGCAGATGCATGCGAAATCGCCATACCGGACCGAGCCGTCACGCTCCAAGCGAAAACTCACCCTTCGTTTGGCCGCGCCCCGAGGCTTTTGTGCCGGCGTCGACCGCGCTATTCAGATCGTAGAGCTTGCACTTAAGACGTACGGACCGCCCGTCTACGTGCGCCACGAGATTGTTCACAACCGATTCGTGGTCGAAAGTCTGGAGGCCAAAGGGGCCGTTTTTGTGGACGAACTCGATCAGATCCCCAAAACGGATTCTCCTGTTATCTTTTCAGCCCACGGCGTACCGAAGTCTGTACCAGAAACGGCCAAGGCACGAAACCTGTTCTTTATAGATGCGACGTGCCCGCTTGTGTCGAAAGTCCACAAAGAAGCGCAGATTCACGACAAGCGGGGCCGTGAAACCATTCTGATTGGGCACGCCGGCCATCCGGAAGTCGTCGGTACAATGGGCCAACTGCCGCCTGGCGCGGTAACCTTGATCGAAACTGTTGCTGACGCAGAAGCGTTAACGCCACGCGACCCGGACAATCTCGCCTTCATTACGCAGACGACCTTATCGGTTGATGATACGGCGGAGATCGTAGACGTGCTGAAGCGGCGGTTCCCGAACATTACCGCACCGCATAAGGAAGACATCTGCTACGCAACAACAAATCGTCAGACGGCTGTGAAAGCGATGGCTGACGGTTGCGACTTCGTCCTGGTCGTCGGTGCACCGAACAGCTCCAACTCCATGCGCCTTGTCGAAGTGGCCGAACGGGCCGGAGCAACCGCGAGCGCTCTCGTCCAACGCGCGACCGACATTCCTTGGGATCGGCTTGCCGACGCCGAGACGGTTGGCGTAACGGCCGGCGCATCCGCGCCCGAAGTCCTCGTCAACGAAGTTGTTGACGCGCTGAAAGGACGATTTGACGTGACGATTGAACCGATCATCACTGCTGAGGAAGACACTGTGTTCAACATTCCGCGCGTCTTGCGCGAAGCGGCACGCGCCTAACGGTCCGAATGGCAGTCTACACCGAAGTTAGCGACGACGAACTCGCCGCCTTTCTCGGCACATTCGATGTCGGTGAACTGCTGTCGTTCAAGGGCATCGCGGAAGGCGTCGAAAACACGAATTACATTGTCGCCACGACACAGGGCCAGTTCATTCTCACGCTGTACGAAAAGCGTGTGGACCCGGCGGACCTGCCGTTCTTTCTGGGTCTTATGGACCATCTGAGCGCGAAGCAGTTTGCGTGCCCGACCCCCATTCACGATCGCGTTGGTCAGGCCCTTGGCAAACTGGCCGGCCGACCGGCAGCTCTCATTTCGTTCTTGGACGGGATCTGGATCCGTCGGCCCCAGCCGGTCCATTGTCGCGCGGTCGGCGCCGCCATGGCTCAGATGCATCTGGCTGGTGCGGATTTCACGACGCCCCGCAAAAACGCCCTCGGATTTGCCGATTGGCGGCCCTTGTTCGAACGCTTCGAAACCGATGCGGATCGAGTGTTTACTGGATTAAGAGACGGCGTCAGGTCCGAGCTCGACGCACTGGCTGAAGCCTGGCCGCGCGACTTGCCCGAAGGCATTATCCACGCTGATCTTTTCCCGGATAATGTGTTTTTTCGCGGCGAGCAGATCTCTGGGCTGATTGACTTCTACTTCGCCTGCAACGACGCGTATGCCTACGATCTTGCGATTGCCTTGAATGCCTGGTGCTTCGAGCAGGACCTCGCGTTCAACGTGACAAAGGCGCGGGCGTTGCTTGCCGGGTATTCCGCCGTGCGACCGCTGACGAGCGACGAGGTCGCGGCTCTGCCAACCTTGTGCCGGGGCGCAGCGCTGCGCTTCCTGCTGACACGGGCGTACGATTGGCTGCATACGCCGGCCACGGCCTTCGTGAAGCCGCATGATCCCGTCCCATACTTCCGCCGGATGCGGTTCCACACCACGATACGATCAGCAACCGAGTATGGCTGGGAGCGGCCCGAATGAGCGCCGACAAGGCCGAGCGCCCCCACGTCGAGATTTACACCGACGGTGCCTGTTCCGGAAACCCCGGCCCGGGCGGATGGGGCGCCATCCTCATGTCCGGCCCGCATCGCAAGGAACTGTCCGGGGCTGAGGCTGAGACCACCAACAACCGGATGGAACTCATGGCCGCGATCGAGGCGTTGAACGCCTTGAAGTATCCATCCGCCGTCGATCTGCACACCGACAGCAATTATGTCAAAGACGGGATCACGAAGTGGATCCACGGCTGGAAACGCAACGGCTGGAAGACGGCGGCCAGAAAGACCGTCAAGAATGCGGATCTCTGGCAGCAACTGGACGAAGCTCAGCAGCGTCATATCATGACCTGGCACTGGCTCAAGGGGCACGCCGGTCACGTCGAGAACGAACGGGCGGACGAACTGGCTCGCGCTGCCATCGTGGCCATGCGCACAGCCGGAGACGAGGCGTAGATCCGACCGGACGACACAAATCACGCCAGCGGTTCGCGGGCCTGACGCGGGTTCCGCGCAACAAGTTTCCAGGACACAATCGCAGTCATAGCGGCCAGCGCCGCGAATACGAACGGAAGAATCGGATCAGACACACGCGAGACTTGCGCGCGGACAAGACCAATCAGCACGGCAAGATCCTGGCTTGAGAAAAACAGAACCCAACTCGCGATCTCAATCGCCGCGCCGGCGAATAGCGGCAGTGTCACCAGCAGCGACCACGCCCAGTGATGTCCGTTTGTCCGCAGCCGCCGGCTGACAATCCAGCCAATTCCCGGCGTTGCGATGAGAGCAAGGGTCGGCACGCCATAGACTGCGAACCAGCCCGGCCCCGGCCACGCCCTGAGAAGCGCCGCGATCACGGCAAGGCCGATGGCCAACACCACAAGGTACACTGGAAGGCGTTGAAGGGTCATCAGCGAACGCGTCAGCCGGAACTGCAGGATTTTGGCGTGCGGGGCAAACTGGTCGGCCGGCATCTGTCATGCGGGACCGTCGGGTCCAGGACACCGAGAGCCGACCGACCAGGACGCGCCGTCTACAGGCTGTTATCAATTCTCGAGCACAAGGTCTCGGCGCTGGAGACGTCGTGGTTGGGCGGCGCGTCTTCGACGTTCAGAACGCGAACCACACCATCATCGACGAGCATGGCGTAGCGCTTGGAGCGCACGCCGAGGCCACGCTCGGTCAAATCGAGATCGAGCCCGGCCTTTTTCGCGAAGTCGGCGCTACCGTCCGCAAGCATCGCGATCTTGCCCTCTGCTCCCGTGTCCTTGGCCCAGTTCGTCAGAACAAACACGTCGTTAACGGCTGTACAGGCCACCGCGGCGACGCCCTTGTCTGCGAGTTCGCCGACGCGCTCGACAAATCCGGGCATGTGCTGTTGGTGGCAGGTTGGCGTATACGCCCCCGGCACCGCGAACAGCGCAACCTTGCGGCCGCCAAAGAACTCGGACGTGGTGACCGGCTTTGGTCCTTCGTCCGACATCGTCATAAATGTGGCTTCTGGAAGCTTATCGCCAACTTGAAGCGCCATGAGATCCTCCCGCGGATATGTTGCTGCATGCCTGTCCGTATATAGGCCAGAACGTGCGGAAGATCACGGCATGCGCCATGTCGTCTCAATTGCGCGACCGTCACCGATCATCACCAGGCGCAATTCCTTTCCCTTAAGCTTCGCCGGATCGTCTGTATCGATTGGGATCGCGAAGCGGCGAACCCCATCCGCGCCCGCCTTGCCAAGGGGCTTCGCGACGCCGACGGGCATGAACTTGACCGGGTACGCCAAGAGATCCAGGGCGCTTGATGTCTTCGGTCCGGCGACGGAAACAAGCAACTGGGGCGGAGAGCGGTTCAGCTCAGGGGCGACTGACACCAGCTTCAGCGCACCGTGGCCAGCTTTCGCGTCCTCAAGCGACACCCGCTCTGGCGCAGCGGCCAGCGCGCGGGCAATCCCAACCGGCATTTGCGTCACCTGCCCGGGTTCAAGCCGTAAGCTCAACTGCACATCGGCCGGAATGCAGATTTCCTTGCAGATCCCGTAGAACAGCTTCAACCGCACGATAACCGGGCGGTTCGGGTCTGCCGCAACAAGCCGGATCGGAAAGATTGCGGTGCCTTTGTAGCCGATCGCCGTACCCATCTCGTCCACCATGCGTGACGGCGCGGGATAAACAACGGTTGCAGATCGCACGTTGACCGACTGCGACCAGTCAAACGTCGGAGGGATACCGCCGGCATCGCCCGGATGGCGCCAGTACGTCTTCCATCCCTTCTCCATCCGCATATCGACAGCCGTATACAGAGCAACACCGCTTGCTGTAGGTTGTGCGCCTGAAATCAACCGCACGCGCGATTTGTGCCCTTCAACCCAAGCCGTAGACTGACTGCGCGACGCCCACGCGTCGGTGGAGACGATACCAATCGCCAACCCAACAAGTCCGAAACACTGGAAGACCCGCGCGAAAGCCAAGTTCATAGAATTCTCCTTGCTGCTACCGTGAAGCCGAAATGTCACGGAGAGCCTGCCAGCGAGGCAACTTGGAATGCTCGTGCCGCAATCTGAGCATGTCAGCAACTCACAAGTCAGCGACGAAATCATGTGATGCCGTGATTGGCACAGTGTGCGGTCAACCATTGATCGCCGCGACCAGCAATGAGATTGTCACAGCCCCGGTCAACAAGGCTGGGACTAGATCATCTCCGCTATAGGCGGAATCACTACGCCGGCCCACACCCCCTCCCGGCCACCCAACGGCACGATTTCACGGGTGGCCGGGAGGGGGTGTGGGATGGTTCGAACGAAACCTGAAACGCGCTAAGTCCGGCGGTGTCGAGGCGAACCGTGCGTCGCGACCGCAATCGGTCAAAGAGAGACGGGCATGACCACATCCGACGGATTTCTTGAGGGCAAGTTCCTCATCGCGATGCCAAGTATGCCGGACGAGCGGTTTTCTCGTACGGTTATCTTCATGTGTGCGCATTCCGATACCGGCGCCATGGGCCTCGTGATAAATCGCGTCGCAGAAGATCTCTCCCTCGGTGGACTTCTGGCTCAGCTCAATCTGCTCGACGGTGAGGACGGCGAATACACGCTTGCTACCGATGACCTGGATCAGCGGCCCATCCATCTCGGCGGTCCTGTGGAAACGAAACGTGGCTTCGTGCTGCATTCCAACGACTACTTCTCGGACGGCGCATCCGTTGAAGTCGCCCGCGGCATTTGCCTGACCGCGACGGTCGAGATCCTGCGCGCCTTTGCAAACGGCACCGGGCCCAGGAACGCGCTTTTGGCATTGGGCTATGCCGGCTGGGCCGGTGGCCAGATCGAACGCGAAATCCAAGCCAACAGCTGGCTACATGCCGACGCACCGTCGCAGATCATTTTCGAGACGGATATCGATCAGCGCTATGAAGATGCGTTGGCCCTGCTGGGTGTCGATCCGTCGTTTCTCGTCGGAAGCGCGGGGCACGCATAAAGCCTGTTCACCGTAAGCGGACAGGACTTAGCGCGCTTCAGGTTTAGCTCGAACCATCCCACACCTGTTCGTTTGGTCTTCCTGGCCGGCCACCCAACGGGACGATTTCCTGGGCGGCCGGCCAAGTGAAGCAATTACGGGGTATGGGCCGGCGACGTGATTCCGCCTATGGCGGACTTAATCTACGAGCTGCGACCGTCGTCATCGGTGCCGGAGCTTGTCTCGTCTTCATCCAAATCAACACCAGCCAATCGGGCAAGACTGGCTGCAATGCCCGGCGGAAGCGACCGTAGTCTTTCAACGGAGACGCCATCGGAATCTCGCGCCGTCGACACAGGGCTGAGCGGTTGGCGTTCGTGTGGCATTTGCGGCTTTGTCGGCGCAGGGCCACCATTGGCCGGTGGTGCTCCGGTCATCAAGGACTCGGGATGACGTGATGCCGGACGAGATGCGTCCGGCGCCGGTTTCACCGCTGCGCTCTGGCTGACTGGCGGTGCGGTTCTCAGATCCTCGAATCCATCCGTCTCCGTCAGCCCTGAACGTGACGGCGCGTCACCGTCGGTTGCGGCGGCAAGCACGCTGGCGAGATCTGAGCCAGATGGCGCCGCCGTCGGCGCAGATCGCGGTCTCGGCAGCCCATTGGGCGGCGGCGTCGCACCGGAAACGGCATTCGGCTGCTCTGACGGTAACGGTCCCCGAGGTTTTGGTCCGGCATTCGGAGACGCACCATTGGGCGCGCTCGCGCCGTTGGTTCGGCGTTGACCGGGCGCTCCGGGTATCGGCGGCATGGGGCGGCCGCCTGGCGCCGTCGGCCCAGTGCTGCGGCCATTCGTGTTGCGGCCATTGGCGCTACGCCCGTTACCCCGCCCATTGGTCGCTGATGCTGCTTGTGGCACCCGGGACTCGCGCGCCGGCGGTGACTCGCTTGCCGCGGGCAGCGCCTTGGCTTTCGACTCGGTATCGCGCGGCTGGCTGCTGGTTGCCTTTGCCCGTGCAGCGGACTTCGTCTTCGAGAACATCAGCCCCTGGGCGCGCCGCTCCGCCTTCTGAACAACCTTGAGCAGCTCGGCCACTTCACGCGGAGTCATCGCCTCCCCGTAGTAGAAGCCCTGGGCATACTCGCAGCCGAGCGACCGCAGGAATGCAACGTCCTCGGGCGCTTCAACACCTTCGGATACGACGGTCTTGCCCAATTCGTGGGACAACGCGACGATCGAGCGAACAATCGCGGCGCCGCCGTCGGTTTCCATGGCAGCCCGGACCAACTCCCGGTCAATCTTCACCGTGTCGATTGGGAACTTCTGTAAGTAGGCCAACGATGAATAGCCGGTGCCGAAGTCGTCCAACGCCAACCGAACCCCGGCTTCGTTCAATCGTGCCAGCATGTCGGTGGCCTGCTCAGGGTTATCCATGACCAGCGTTTCCGTCACCTCGAGCTGCAAGCTCGCAGGTGGCAGTCCGCCAGCGCTGGCCAGTCGCCGAACCTCTTGCACCAACTCGACCGTCAGCAGCTGTCGGCCGGAGACATTCACGCTGACGAACAGCGGTCGATCTGTCCGCGGCAACTGCTCCTGCCACTTCGTCGCTTCCTGGACCGCGGCCCCTAAGACGTAAGCGCCGAGCTTGACGATAAGATCGGATTCCTCGGCGATGGGAATAAAGTCGACCGGATCGAGCTGGCCCATGACGGGATGTTGCCAGCGGACCAACGCCTCAAACCCGGCCAACTCCTCCGTCGGCAGATAAATGATCGGCTGGAACGAAACGGTCAGCTGCTTGTTCTCGATGGCGCGCCGCAGGTCTTGTTCAATCGTCGCGCGCTGATCTTCTTCGGACTGCAGCTCAGGCCGGTAAATCTCGACATTGTCTGCGCCATTCCGCTTGGCGCGGTACATTGCGATCTCGGCTTGCTTGAACAGCTCGCGTGGCTCCCGCCGCGTTGCGCCCGAAATCGAAATACCGATCGCACCGGTGAGCGTAACCTGTTGGCCGGCAATCTGGATTGGCGAACGAACCGAGCGGCGAATCTTTTCCGCCAGCATTGCGAGTTGCCGCGGCTGATGCTCGTGAACGATCACGCCAAACTGATCGCCCCCCATCCGGGCCAGTGTGTCCGCAGGCCCCAAGTGATGACCGAGCCGACGCGAAACCGTCAGGAGAAGGCTATCCCCGATCACCATCCCGAATTTGGCGTTGACGTTTTTGAACTTGTCGATCCCGATCAGGATCACGGCCAGCCCCGGTGTCGGCCGGTCGGAAACGGGCAGTAGCGCACGCTCGAGACGGTCAAGGAACAGCTCGCGGTTCGGGAGATTGGTCAGGTTGTCGTGGACAGCATCGTGGAGCAGTCGTTCGTGCGTGCGCCGATCCTCCGTGATATCGCGCATCAGGCCGCAACATCGAATTGATCTGCGATCTGTGGTCGGCACGCTCGACGCGTCGAGGCTAAACCAGCGGTAGTAATTACTGAGATGGCGCATACGGAAATCGATGCGCACGCTACCGCCTTCATTTTCGCGAAGGCCGGTCAGAACGGCCAGAAAGCGTTCCTTGTCTGCGGGGTGAAGATAACGGCAGAACCCCTCGAGCTTTGTTGACAGCACACCAGGGTCCAGCCCCAACGCCGTTTCCACAATCGGGCTGACGCTAATTTCGTCGCGTCGTGCCTGCCACTCCCATACCGCGACGCCGGCGCCGTCGACGGCCAGC
>JBCDAH010000021.1:0-43828 GCA_039186015.1 Pseudomonadota bacterium | reverse complement strand
TTTTGGGGAATAGTTTAACGGTAGAACAGCGGACTCTGACTCCGTCGGTCGTGGTTCGAATCCACGTTCCCCAGCCAGATCGCATTAACAACAGCGCCGGAACCCGGTGGGTTCCGAGACCGGTCGGTCAGCGGCCGTCGTCTCAGTCATCTGTTCAAATCGCGTGGACGTCAGTCGGACGTCAGCGATTGGCAAGGCGCACTCATGGATTTGATGCGCGCCGACCATCTTTGCCCCTCCGCCGCCGCGCGGTCGTTTTGCGTGTGCGATCGACCGAGAGGGATGCTAGTCCAACCTGCTCCACGGATGGACGCATGACCGAAATGCGTCATGCGCCAGGACGAACCTTGCCGACGTCATCGAAGCGACTGTGCGTGATTGCCCCTTTAGCAGCCTGATCGGACGGGCCTGTTTCAGCCCTAAGCCGAGGTTGCGGGGGTGCGTGCCGCGACTTCGGGGTTGGTCTGTGGCTGCAGCAACAACTCGAAATGAGCATTTTCAACTGTGATGCTCGGTATTCGCCTTACGGCTTACCTGATCATCACATCTGGTGCGCGTTTGATGGCTTGTCCGCCACCGCTAATTAGGCTGCTGCAATTACGAATTGTGCTTATCTTACCGACCTATGCGTATTGCGCCGCGTAATATTCAAATGCCAGTCTGTTGATGTTGTTTGATTTCTGATGCTCTGGAAGAAAATACTGGAGCTGATGATGTGAATAGGGTGAGAAAAACGTCTGGCCATCGCTGCTCGCTGTATCGCGATAATATACAATTGCGGTTTTGGTTGCGTGAAATTTGGTGCATTGCCGACAGTCTTCGCGCCGGCTCAGCTTCGATTTATTATTCTGTGGAACGGCTAAGCTGCGACGCTGCCGACGAAGCGCGCGCGCCGATCAGCTGAACGGAAAGCCGGCATTCGGACGTCGCCCCGAGCGCTTGGCTCAGAGCACGGAAACGCTGGAGTCAGGCCGATCTTAGGCCCGGTCTGTGGGACTTCAGAGCTGTCTTGTCTGCAGATGCGCATGCCGGATTGAGCCGTTCTTTGAAGGCGGATGTGGATCGTTTCACGTTTCGATTTTTGTAAATCGTATCGCATCCGAATTGATGTGCATGAAATTTGTATTTCTATATCTCTGAGATTTCCTAATTCAAATTTTTCCCGCAATTTCAATTTGCCGACCGCATATCTTTAATCGGCGCTTCTTTCGCTACCACGGCGGTTGTGTTCGTTTGAATCATAAGGTTTTCGCCTGAATCAATTTTGCGCCGCAATCCAGGCTCCACGAAGTCACATTGTGTGGTCAGGCTAAATGTCGCGGCGCATGTATCTTATCGGGGGAAACGGACGTGCGACCTCATATGGCACTATTTGCGATCCTTATTCCGGTTTTGATGTTAGCTAGCGCGACATCCCCGAAATCAGGCTCTCGCACAGATGACTCCAAGGCCAACACGGCCCAAAAAAGCGACCGGCCTGTCTTCGCTTCTGGTGAACGAGATCGCGAGTCGGAACGCGTACTCCGCACCTACGTTGAAGCCATATCGGCACCGAAGCGCCACGCTCAGCGCTATGCCGGCGAGGCATCGCGTGTAGGGCCCTTGTCGGGGCGCAGCGTCAAGCCCGCCAGCGATGAGCTCTCGCCCATCATTGTCGCTGATGGATGGTCTACAAAGACGACGCCGTCGGCCACCGGCCGAAGCTCGTCGTCATCTGTCACGGCACCGTCAGGCCGCAAACACCATCCCAGTCGTCTCGGCGGTGTTCCGACGACCAAGGAAAAAGCGGCGCGCGGACAGGCGGACGAGCTTCTCGTTCCAATCGATGAGATCAAGCGGAAGTCGAGCCGACGCTCACAAGCTACGGCAAAGAGTGACTCCGCTCGAGAGAAGCACCTCGCTCTTTTCGTCGAGAACAGATACCCGTCGGCGAATACATGCGCGGTCTGCCATCCCAAGCATTACCGGGAATGGTCAGTGTCGCAGCACGCCTACGCGCAGCTCAGCCCGACGTATCTCTCGCTCAACAACAGAATCAATCAGTTGAGTAACGGGTCGAATGGAGACTTCTGTTTCCGCTGTCATAGCCCAGTCGGCGCGAACCTGGGTGAAAGCCCATACGCGTCTAACCTGGATCGGCATCCGACGTCGCGTGAAGGTATCACGTGTGTTGTCTGTCATCGGATCAACAAGGCCTATAACAAGGCGAGCGGCAGACTCGCGCTTGTTGAAGGCGGATTGACGGATCCGATCTTTGGTCCGGACGGCAACGCCGGTGTGAAAGATGTTCTGAAGCGGCCAAGCAAGTTCCGCGTTGTGACCGACGAGAAATCGCAAGGCCGGAAGATGCACGCCGAGGCGCGGCTGTTCCAGCAGATCAAGACACCTGTGTTCTGCGGAACCTGCCACGACGTCACGTTGTTCAACGGCTTCCGACTTGAGGAAGCCTACAGTGAATATCGCGTGTCTCCCGCGGCGGCCAAAGGCATCACCTGCCAGGACTGCCACATGGGTAAAGTCCAGGGAAAGCCGTCCGGGTACGAGAACGGACCAGCCGCAATCGTTGGCGGCAAGCCGACCAAGGCCCGCAAGCTGACGAGCCATCTGTTCTCCGGGCCAGATTATCCGCTCGTGCATCCGGGCATCTTCCCACACAACGAACGTGCGGCTGCCTTCAAGACACTGCGTGAGTGGCTACAGTTCAAGCACAAGGAAGGTTGGGGTACGGCCAAGTTCGAGAACAACATCCCGCGCGGATATAAGTTCCCGAAGAGCTGGCAGAGCGCGGATGACCGATTTGATGCGCGCGAAATCCTGAACGAGCAGTTCCGGCTTCTCGATTTTGCCAGGATCAAGCGCTTGGAAGTCATGCGTGCCGGGTTCCTGTTGGATCCGATCAACGTCACGCGATCCGATCGTGGTGGCTTGGCGTTTCGCGTTCGCGTTCGTAGCGGTACCGACGGGCACAACGTTCCGACCGGATTCACGGGTGAGCGGTTGATCTGGCTCGACGTCAAAGTCCGAGACCGTGCAGGGACAGTGGTTTTCCAGTCGGGACACCGCGATCCCAACGGCGACCTGTTGGACGGCCACTCGTCCTACGTGCACGCGGGCCGGATGAAGCGTGATCCGTATCTGTTCAGCTTGCAGTCGATCTTCGTGACGCAGAACGGCCGCGGCGGTGAGATCGAGCACGTTATTCCGATCCCGTACCCGACGTTTGCGTTGCCGCGCGTTCTTCCGTCGACGACATCTCTGGTGTTCACCGGCGAACCTGCGACGGAGCGCAACCATAAAAAAGGTATTGAGCCAAACGGTCACCGTTGGGCCGCCTATAATGTGTCGGCGTCCGCTCTCACGGGTAAGGGACCATACACCGTCACGGTCAAGCTGATGGCGCAACCGATACCCGTCAATCTCGTTATTGCGATGCAGAAAGTCGGCTTCGATTACGCCATGACGCCAAAACAGATCGTCGACAAGCTCATTGCCGGTACGCAAACACTGTGGACTCAAAAAGCAACGCTCAAGGTATCCAAGTGAGGCGACGCTTTTTCTGTTGATACGGTGAAATAATTCGTTGGGGGACGAGTTGTTTTTGAACCGAAAGCTTTTTATAACTGCTGTCGGCTTGGTTGCTATTCACAGCAGCTTGGGAATCGGTACCTCGGGAGCTCTAGCGGGGGATGCTGCCCGGGATGCCGCTGAGGCGGGCTCGAAGGAGCCCGCCCAAGCCGAACGCAAAAGCGAGAAGTCCTGGTTTCCGTGGTTTGCGCCGATTGGCGATCGCAAAGATGTCGAGACGGTCAGTGACAAATACATTCCTTTTGTCACTGAAAAAGATAAGACGTCCAGCCGCGAAGAGGTTCTGAAAGAACCAGGCAAGAAGCCGCAACCAGCGAATCCGGCCGGGAATCGGGCTCAGGACGGTCTTCTGCCGCAGCGGCCGAAGCTACTTGTCGAGGCCGGGAACGGCTTTCTTGACACCGGTAAGCTGCATAGCGGGTTCGAGGTCCCGTTTACCGGCGCGGTGTGGCAGCCACGGCTTTGGGCCTATGCGATAAACCGACTGGCTTTTCAAACATTTGATGGTGGTCAGCCGGGTGGCCAGCGTGAGACGGAACTTGCAAATCGGCTGGATTTGTTTGTCAACCTGCAGCTGACCGGTACTGAGAAAATCCTGCTTGGTTTGCGTCCGACTGACAATAACGAACCGGATCTAGTGAGTCGGTATACGTTTTCCGGCGCAAATGAAGTTTTCAACGACGAATTCGGGTTTAATGTCGAGACCCTGTTTTTCGAAGGTGACTTCGGCAGCCTTTTTCCAAATCTGGATAAAGCCGGGATTCTGCCGATTGACTTCGGATTCACGGTGGGGCGTCAGCCGATTGTTTTCCAGGAGGGCATTCTGATCAACGATACGATCGATGCCGTCGGTATTATTCGCAACAACATACCGTTCGCCGGGACGTCGAACTTTCGCGTGTCCGCGATGTGGGGGTGGAACCGTCTGGATCGTAATGATCAAGACAACGAGCGCGACGAAAACATGTTCGGGTTGTTCATTGCGGCTGACGCGCACATCAGCACGTGGAACCTCGACATGATCTACGTCGATGACGAGGGTGACGCTGACGGCTTCTACCTCGGCATTGCCGCGATCCAACGCCTGGCGTTTCTGGGCGGGATCAGCACCGCGTTTCGTGTCAACAGTTCATTCGCCCTGAACGAAGAAGTTGAAGGCAACGTCGTCGGGGATGGGACGCTGATCACGGCTGAACTCTCCAAAACGGTGCCGGGATCGGATGACATCATCTACTTCAACTCATTCCTCGGTATCGGGAACTTCACTCAGGCCGGTCGGGAAGCCGTGGTTGGCGGGCCGTTGGCGAACACAGGCATTCTGTTCGCATCGCCCAACTTGTCGACCTATCTGGCTGAGATCAATCCGTTCACCAATGATGATGTGGTCGGTGGCGCCATCGGGTATCAGGCGTTCTGGGACAACAATCGTCGGAACCTGATTCTGGAGGCGGCCTTCAAGTTTGATCTGAGCGGCAACGAAGGTGACAGCGCGGGTGTCGGCTTTCAATTGCAGCAGGCCGTTGGGCGGCACGTGCAATTGCAATTCGAGGGCTTCTATACCTGGAACGAGGTCGGTGGCGATGCCAGCGGCGCCCGTATGGAAGTTCAAATCGTCTACTGAATTCAAGGATCGCATCGATGGGTCTGGACAGCGCAATCGTGGCGTTGGGTTGGCTGTTGGTTGGGGTTTGCGGTGTCCGTACCGCAGGCTGGGTCGGCAGCGCATTGGCATCTCGCGCACGGACGTATCGTGAGTCTTGGGCACTGCGGAGAACCGTCACAGACGCCATGAAGCGCGCGAGCAAAGGCGAGCGTGTTGTCGCTGCGTTGGAGCCTGCTCGGCAAACTGTGCAACGCGGTTTGCCGATGCGCATTGTCCATCGTGCTCCGGCCTGTCCGTCCGGCAGCACCGTGAGTTTCTATCTACAGTCGCCCGATGGCCAGCCGTTGCCAACGTTTCAACCGGGGCAGTTTCTGTCGGTTCGGGTTGCAGACCGGCAGACCGGCCGGATGCTGACGCGGTGCTATTCGTTGTCGGAGATGCCCAAGCAGGAGCAGGACTACTATCGCATCACGGTGAAACGACTGTTGCGCCCGGCGACCGCGCCGATTGGAGCGACCGATGGGATCGTATCCAACGTTCTGCACGATGGTTTCGATGTTGGCGACAGCCTTGATGTGCTTGGTCCGGCCGGTGCATTCAGTCTGGATCCGTCGTCGAACCGGCCGATTGTCTTCATCGGAGGCGGCGTCGGCATAACGCCACTCATGAGCATGATCCAATGGCTTGTGATGTCGGGCCGGCGCCAGAGTGTTTGGCTATTCTATGGTGTCCAAAATCGCAACGAGCACATTTTCTACGACGAGCTGCATCAGCTGTCGCGGATGGCCGGTAACTTTCAAGCTGTCACGTTCTATTCGCGTCCGACGGTGTCCTGTCGCCAGGGTGTTGACTTCGACTACGCCGGGCGCCTGCAACTCGATGAGTTCGAACCGTTGCTGAGGTCGCAGCGGCCGCAGTTCTATATGTGTGGTCCGGACCAGTTCATGGCCGACGTTCGGGCGCGACTCATGCGAATTGGTGTCGCAGATTCCGATGTTTTCACGGAGACGTTTGCGAGTGCGGCCGCAAGACCGACGGATCATCTCAGCCCCATGGGCCAGGAGGCAGCAACGCAGCGCCATGCGGCGAACGACAGCCAGTTTGAAGTGAAATTCGCCCGAGCCGGAAAGAAGGCTCGGTGGTTGCCGCACTACGGATCGTTGCTGGAGTTCGCCGAGGCCAGTGAAGTTGACGCGCGCTTCGGTTGTCGGTCCGGGCAATGTGGAACCTGCAAAGTCGGCATCAAATCGGGAACCGTGTCCTACACGGCCAAGCCGGCGGTCGAAGTTGAGAAGAACAAGTGCTTACCGTGCATCGCACGCCCGACCAGTAATCTCGTTCTCGATATGTAGCGGTAGTTGTTACATGCGCTATCGCTGGGGGAGTCTTTCGTTGCGCTGTTCGCATGCGAGTCTGTGTCTGCGTTACCGCTCGCGACAAGCATTTGCTACCTGAGCGCGGGCCAGCCGTCGGGCACTGTTCCAAGGCCGCGAACGCGGCCCGGCGCGTTGCGCCGCGCCCGCACAGGGCCTGGCCGTAGGCCAGGACAGCCCGCGAGCGAGAACAACCCCATCATCTTGGTTGGATGTTACCGATGCTTTTTACGCGCTTGCTGGCCTCGGGCGTTGAGATCGGCGTGACGTGATACGTGTGGCAGAGGTCGCACGATTGGGTGTTGGTCGCTGTGTTGTGGCACGTCGTACAGGTTGCCTTTTCGATCTGCTTGAAGTTGCCGACAGACGCGTGCGGGTCTGTGGCTGCGTTGGCTACGGCCGTTTTCTTGTCGGTCGTGCTGAGTTCGTGACATGTGAGGCAACCGCGGTCGTCAAGCAGCGAAAAGTGCGGCGAGTGGCGAAACTTGGTGAACCGCTTGCGCTTTATCCGCGACGATGCCGGCGCCCAATGCATTGTGATTTTCACGTCCTCTGTCTTTTCGACGCTATGACATTTGGCGCAGCGACCAGGGCCGTCCTTTCCGGTGAGCGCGGTGAACGCCTCGCTCAACCCCGGATCCGGAGTGTCGCTGAGTTGCCGGCTCAGAAGATCGAGCCAGGCCTGGATGAAGACGTCCGCGTGTCCTGTCGGCCGATAGAGAATTGAGTGGTCCTGACGGTACCATCCGCCGAGTTCTGCCCAGCTCTCATCGTCAACGCTGGCGGTGTTGAGTGCGGGAGCGGTTTTGCTGCGCACGTCCCAGCTTGCCGGGTTTGCCGCGCGCGTTGTCGGTTTTGGTTTGGGCTGCTCGATGTCACCTTTTGCTGCGCGCAAGGTATCTTCCGACTCTCCGCCTTCCTGCACGATCTCACCAAGCACGCTGACATACCAACGACCGGCCTTGGGATTCTTGACAAGCCTGTCTTGAGGTTTCGTGTCGCGTTCGTCATCGCGATCTTTGCTCGGCCCCTTAGTCCGTATGGCCAAGGCCTGTGCTTGCGTGAGCGCAAGAATGGCCACACGCCAATTCGGCTGTGCTCTGAACTCAATTTCCGATGCCAGGTTCGGCAGCCACTTGCGTTGAGCTTCCAGCACGACGTCGCGTGGCAGCGTCCCTAGCAGCTTGACCAGAAGACGCCGATCAATCTTGGGGGATTTCGCGCCGGCGATGCGTTTGAGAATCTCCGACGCGCGTTTGGTGGCCAGATCATGGACGAGGAACTTGATCGCCCAGACCAAATCGGTCACGGCTGCAATGTCATCTCGCGAGGCCTCACTCAGATCTTGCAGATCGAGTTTGTCGACGGTGCGAAGGATCGCCCGATGCTTTGTCTCCGCCGCCAAAAGGAAACGGAGGAGCGGAGGGAACTCCGCCTCCGAGGCCGCGGGCCAAGACCCGATTGCGGCATTCTTTTCGCGCAGTGTTTCGAGATCCAGGCCCGGCAGAGCGAGAAGCGCAACGCCCTTTGGACCCGTTGCGCGATCGACGCCCAAGATCTGCGGCAGATGGCACGTGGCGCAGGTTTCGGTGAAGGGCTTCACGGCCATGTTGGCGGTTGCTGCATTTTCGGTGTGACAGTGCGAGCAGCTGTCCGGAATCAGACTGGTGTCCGGGCGCTTGCTCCGCGATTCCGGAAAATGCTGTTTGAAATGCTTCATGTGATCGAACGTAATGCGCGTTTTCGATTGGAATGGGTAGCCGACGAATTCCGGATGCCCGCCGTCAAACGCATCGAACCGCACCCGATGGCAAGCTTGGCACTGCGCGTTATTCGATGTGGGTTCACGGTGCTCTTGATGGCACGTGGCGCAGGCGACTTTGTCGTGCCCGGATTCGTGAATTGACGCTGTGCGAAACGCCAAGCTGGCGACCGCGTCGCTGTTATGCGTGGCCGTGGCGCTTTTGGTCGTGGGGTGCTTGGCGGTCTGCCGTTCGGACACGCGTTTGAGTTCGGGTATCGGCAGACCGTGCGGACCGGTCGCGTGCCGATCGGACGGATGGCAGGCGAGGCAGGCGGTGCTGTCGTCGTTTGACGTGCTTGTCGAGATTACGTTGTGAACCCATCCCAAAGTTCCGTCTGCGACATTGGCATGACAGCTCTTGCAGTCTTTGACGGTGCTGTGGGGCGGGGTGAGTGGTCCCGGCATGAGTAAGGCGTGATTTGCCGAATAACCGAACGCAAGGGTAATGGCGCCAAGCGACAAGATCATCGCCCAACCGGCGACACGCCCCCGGACGTCGCGGACCTTCGCCTCGTCCGGTCGTTGCGTGTCTGAACCCTGCGTATCCGGCTCCTGCGTTTTCGTCGCATTCGGCATACCTGTCCCCCTGGATGCCAGTCTCTTGCTTGCGCCTGATCGTGGCGCCAGCCCAGTGTTCGCTATTGCGCCGGTGGCGCAGCACTCGTGAACGCGTATGCGATCAGCACATGAACGACTGTCAGAACGATGATGACGTAGCTCGCGGTGAGGTGAACAAGCAGCCAAGCCTTTGCCAGCAGCTCATTTGCGTAACGGAAATCCAGAGCGAACTTTTTCTCGATCATGTCCCGAAAATCGCTGAGAATGGCCTGCTCTGCCGTTGTTGCCGTACTTCCGATCTGGTCGATCTGGAATGTGAGGCGCCGCATTGGTAGCTGCGATCGTGTCAGGTGCGCAAACAGGTGCCGCGGACCTTGGAAGTAACTATGCAAGCGGTCTGCGTAGAGTTGCGCGAGACGATCGGACTGTGTGCGCTCAAGCGACTCGATACTTGTTGCAGCTGCCTGATGCGCCAGTTGCCGCCTGGCTTCCGGAATCTGTTCGAACGGCAGGCGCGTGTCCGTCTCCGCCAAACGATTGGTGGAGACCTTCAAGACTATGAAGCCGGCAATCCCGCTGCTCGCAATGATCACGAACGGAATCCACAGCGCCCATTCCAGTGCCGTGTCCGGTAGTCCGGAGCTGGTGTGCAATGCGAACACGAACACACCGAAAATGCCGGTAACGACATGAATGAGGCGCCACGTGGTCGCGCGTCCGGCGAAGCGCCCAGGCTGCTTTGCCCGCAGCCGCATCACGATTTGCAGGGCCATGACGATGACGAGGCACCATCCCGTCATGAAAACGGGATCCCAAAGGCGCGCTTGAAACTGGTGTTCCAATACAAGCATGCCGGCGCATGCGAAAAACAGGACAACGCCCGAAACCACGAAGCTTCGCATCGTATCACTCCCGTCCGTTTCTTTGAGGCCGCGTTGTAATCACTGTCCGGTCGAGGCCTTGCCGACGTAGGTGTTCGCCTTTGGAATGAACCGGTCGAGTGCGGCGAACTGACTGCCATCGTATTTGGCGACCATCTGCTGCGTGACCTTCGCTACGGCGTCGGCGGCATCGGACAGAGATTTTTTGTTATTGAGTTTCAGGCCGGCTGAATGGCTATGGCGGACGATCTCGGCCAACAGCGGAACGTTCGGCATTGCTGCTGCGACTTTAGCCATCGTATTTCTTGCGCGATTAACGCGATGCGCCATATATATGGCATAGGACTTTGCCACCGTCGCAACGGCTATCGCCCTTAATCCGGTTTCGATTTCAACCGCCATGCCGATTAGGAACAGCATGCGCTTTTGTTTTGCAGATGCCGCGGTGTTTGATTTGCCTTTTGAATACCAGAGGTTGTGTCGAACCTCGCCTTGTGACCACGAGACAAGTTCAAAGTCGCTTCCAGGCGGGTGACCACCGACATTCACAAGCTTTTCGTTTGGAACAACGTGACAGCTATAGCAATTCTTTGCCAACTTATAGAATGCGTCGCGCCGAATCATGCCGGCCGCAACAGCCAGCTTCCAGCGCTCTTCGGCCTCGGCTTTGGATTCCGCTTCTTTGCTGCCTTTACCGCTGAACGAACTGTGCGTTTTGATCCAATCCTCGCCCGGTCCGTGACACGACTCGCATGAGATGCTTGCCACGGCCCTGGTTCGCCCGCGGCTTTCGGTTGTTGTGAAGTGGCAGCTCTGGCAGAGCTTGTCCTTCTTAATGCGTCGAATGCCCAGTGCATCCGCGATTTCCCGCGCTTCAGGTTTGCGCGGCATCTCACGAAACGCACGATAATGACGGCTGAGTTTCCAGCTTTCAATTTCACGATTATGACACTCGCCACACGCGTCCGGGCCCATGACTTTCGTATGATGACCGTCAGCGATTGCACTACCGGAAATGCCAGCCATCATAATGGCGCACGCCGATAATTTCGCAACCAACACGTATAATGAGAAACTGCTTCGGGGTGTGCGACTCAATACGATGCGTGCGTTCCGCATCGCACGGACTTCCGGCAGTATGAGCGGCTTTCCCATCGTCAAATGTCGTCCCCCGAACGGCAATGGAAAAACTGGAAGGGTCGCTCCAATCGATGCGAAACGCATTAACCGGCTGCAACCCGGTCTATGGATTGGACGCCGGATATAATAAGAAATACGCACCCCACACAACTTCGTCACAGATCTATGACGTGAATGTGTCGCGAATATTGGCTTATCGTAGCTTATTCTCAGTTTGAGCCGGATATCGCCGCACGGTAATCCAATGCGGGTTCTGGTAACCTCGGGGGGCGGATCCAGCTCAACGCGAGGGGGGCGTTCGGCAATGAGAACCGCTATGGCGCAAGTTGCGGGAACGGAATTGGCACGAGTGGTTCGTCACTCAAGTCGGCTAGCGGCAAGTGCCACCATCCGACGTCGCGCCAAGAACCGTGCTTGAATCCGACTTTCGGATAGACGCCGATGAGACGAAATCCCATTCTCTCATGTATGGCGACGCTCGCATCGTTGGGTAGGGCGATGCCGGCATATGCGGCGGCATAGTTTTGGCGTTTGAGGATGGCCAGTAGCTCCGTGTAGAGGAGGCGGCCCAATCCGCGTCCTTGAAAACTCGCGTCAACATAGATGCTGACGTCGCATGACCACTGATAGGCGGAACGGCTGCGGTGGGCGCTGCCATAGGCATAACCGATAACGGTGTGGCGGTCCTCGGCAACGAGCCAGGGATACTGAGCCAGGGTGTTGGCGATCCGGACGGACATGTCCTCTGCCGTCGGTGGATCGATTTCGAATGAGATAAACGTGTCGCGGACAATCGGTGCGTAAATTCTGGCGATTGCCGCGCCGTCATCGGGGCGTGCAACACGTATCTCCAGTTCCGTGTGCTCTGTATTGCGTGGCATCTGCTGTTGGTTCATGGGACTCATTGGGCGGTTTGACCACGCCTGTTGCTCGTTCAGGACGGTTGCGCGCCGCTTCAGGTTGAGATCTCTTTGCATCTCGTCAGGTGAGGCGTGCGTGCGACTATTATAAGCTACCTCAAAGCCCGGGGTTGGGTGTTGGAGAGTTCGGGTAGTGTATCTCGGTATCGATCTTGGAACATCGGCGATAAAGGCGCTTCTGATGCGCGCAGAGGGCGACGTGGTCGCGACTGCGTCGGCGCCGCTCACTGCTCAGAACCCTCAGCCCGGTTGGTCGGAGCAGGATCCCGACGACTGGATTCGTAGCTGTGAGGCCGCAGTAGCCCAACTTCGGCAAACACATTCTGACGCTTTCGCCGCAGTGCGCGGTATCGGTCTTTCCGGACAAATGCACGGGGCGACTGTCCTTGATGCAACCGACACGCCGCTGCGCCCTGCCATTCTCTGGAACGACACGCGGAGCCATGTTGAAGCGGCGGCTCTGGATGCCGACCCGCGATTTCGCGCAGTTTCTGGAAACATCGTGTTTCCCGGATTTACGGCGCCCAAACTCTTCTGGCTCGCCACACACGAGCCCGATGTCTATCGCCAGATTCGCAAGGTGTTGCTGCCAAAGGATTATGTGCGCCTATGGCTCACGGGCGAGCATGCGTCCGATCTTTCGGATGCGTCCGGGACAAGCTGGCTGGATGTCGGCCGGCGGCAGTGGTCAGCAGACTTGCTTGCTGCCACCCATCTTGATGTTTCGCACATGCCGCGACTGGTCGACGGCACCGAGCGTTCAGGGCAGCTGACGTCTGAACGCGCGCGCGCCTGGGGACTGGACGGCTCGATACCTGTCGCGGGCGGTGCCGGTGACAACGCCGCCGCCGCGGTGGCGCTTGGTGTCGTGGCCGACGACACAGCGTTCGTGTCGCTGGGCACGTCGGGCGTGTTGTTTGTTGCCAACAACAGCTTTCGGCCCAATCCGGAGCACGCCGTTCATGCGTTTTGTCATGCGCTGCCCGGTCACTGGCATCAGATGGGCGTCATCCTTGCAGCAACGGACTCGTTGAGCTGGCTGTCGACGCTCACCGGCGTCAGCCCGCAGGATCTCACGGCACAGTTGGGGCCATCGTTGCAGCCGCCGACGGGTGCACTGGTCCTGCCGTACTTTTCCGGCGAGAGGACACCGCATAACGATGCGCGGATCCGGGGCGCGATGCTGGGTCTCGACCGCAGCATGGACCGGTCAACTCTCACCCGGGCTACGCTCGAAGGCGTGGCGTTTGCGCTGAAGGACTGTTTGCGCGCATTGGAAGCGACAGGCGTCCGCATCTCGCGTGTTACGATAACCGGCGGTGGCGCAGCGTCGTCCTATTGGCTGGCGACTCTGGCGACTGTTCTCGATGTCACGATTGATGTGCCCGCAGATGGCGGGTTTGGTGCCGGGCTTGGCGCGGCCCGCTTGGCGCAGATTGCTGCGGAAGGCTGCCCACCATCGGCCGTGTGCGTGACGCCTGAGATCCTCCATTCCGTCGCGCCGGACGAGGCATTGAAAGGGGCTTTTGACGAAGCCTACGAGCGGTTCCGTGCCGCCTATCCACGTTTGCGCGATTGAACTCTCGGATGCCGAGTTGGACTTACGTGGCGGTAACGTCGCGCATGTCGCGCTGCATTGGGATTACCACTTCGGTCGCGAAGTCAGCCGCTTGCTTCTCGTGCCGGAATATCTGCGCCGCGCCGCGTGCATGTCACCGCCGCGACACGTGCGGCTCCGGCGAGAATGTCGACCATGGCGTCGTCGGACAGTGCCGTTAACGCATGCTGCGGCTCCCGGTGTGCCATCAACTGTGCCAGGAGGGATGCCTGGAACGCATCGCCGGCCCCAACCGTGTCAACAACGTCCAGCTTCGGCGGCGTTACGGTCAGCTTGCCGCTGCGCCGGTAGGCCCTCACGTCATTCGAGCCATCGGTTATGACGACCAGTTTTGCGCCGGCTATCAGATAGGTTTCGGCGACAGATCCGGTGTCGGTGTCGGGGAACAACATCGACAGATCTTCCGCGCTGGTTTTGACAAGATCTGCAAATGGCAGCAGCGCGTCGATGCGCTGACGCCAGATGGCTGGATCGGCGACCACGGTCGGCCGGACATTCGGATCGAGCGAGATGAACCGATCGCGCTCCCGGCTGGCCAGATGCGCAAAAGCGTCCGCCACGGGAGAAACGGCAATGGAGTATGAGCCGAAGTGTATGCCGCTGATCGTGTCGTCAAGGTCCGGCATCTGGCCTGGGGTCAGGCTGCAGTCCGCCGATCCCAGGCCGTAAAACGCGTACTCCGGATGGCCGTCACCGGTTAAGGCGACGAGGCTTAATGTGGTTCGTCTGCCAGACCTTATAACGTAACGCGTATCGACGGCTTCCGCTTCCAGGGCGGACATGAGACGCGTACCCAAAAGATCGTTGGAGATTCCGGTCAGTAAGGCCGAGCGGCCACCTTGCCGCGCAATACCAATGGCGACGTTAAACGGTGAGCCGCCGGCTATGGCCTCAAAGCTCAGGCGTTTTGCTTCCTCTTGAGTCTGGAAAAAGTCGAACAGGGCTTCGCCGCACACCAAAAACACGCGCTGGTCCTCTGTCATGGATTGTTTCTTTCCAAGCGGCAGCGCCGTCAGCTGCCATTGTTCTTGGCGCCTTGCCCGCGCAGGGACAAGCGCTGCTATCTGCCGAGGCGGACATGTCGGACCAGTCTGCCAGTGGCGGGACCTCTCTTCCCACCCCGTCGCAACGGTGGTGCACGGCATCAAATGCCATTGTGCCCCATCAGCAAAAAAGACCCGCACGTCGCGCCGGCACAGCTTCTCGCGTTGCAATAAGCAAATCAACTGGATTTATTTATTGACAAATGGTAGCAGCAGGCGTTCCATGGTCTGGCAACGATCCGGCTTGACCGGACAATAAACCGTTGAAGGGGAGTGACGCATGAGGTTGAAGAGCTGCCTATTGGCGGCGGGGTTTGCCGTGGGTCTGTCGACAGCTGCAAGCGCCGAGACACTGACCATCGCCACCGTAAACAACGGTGACATGATCCGGATGCAGAAACTGACGGACGATTTCAAGGCCAAGAACCCAGGTATCGAGTTGAACTGGGTGACGTTAGAAGAAAACGTTCTTCGTCAGAGAGTGACTCAAGATATCGCGACCAAGGGCGGTCAGTTCGACGTCATCACCATCGGGACGTACGAGGTTCCGATCTGGGCGAAGAAGGGCTGGTTGCTGCCACTCGACAAGCTTGGCGCCGACTATGACGTGGATGACCTTCTGCCTGCGATCCGGGCTGGTCTGTCCATCGACGGCAAGCTTTTCGCGTCTCCGTTTTACGGCGAGTCGTCATTTGTGATGTATCGCAAGGACTTGTTCGAAAAAGCCGGCTTGAAGATGCCGGGTGCGCCGACTTGGGACTTCATCGCGAACGCGGCGCGCAAGATCACGGACAAAACGAACGAGATCTATGGCATCTGCCTGCGCGGTAAGCCGGGTTGGGGCGAGAACATGGCGTTCTTAACGGCCACGGCCAACTCGTTTGGTGCGCGCTGGTTCGATGAAAAGTGGAACCCGCAGTTCGATACCAAACCATGGAAGGATACGCTGACCTTCTACGTCAACCTACTGAATGACGCTGGACCTCCGGGCGCATCGTCGAACGGCTTTAACGAGAACCTTGCGCTGTTCCAGCAGGGCAAGTGCGGCATGTGGATCGATGCGACGGTTGCTGCGTCGTTCGTCACCAACGCCAAAGACTCGAAAGTTGCTGACAAGGTCGGTTTCGCACTCGCGCCGGACACGGGTAAGGGCAAGCGCGGCAACTGGCTGTGGGCGTGGTCGCTCGGTGTTCCGGCCGGCACCAAGAAGTCGGAAGCTGCGCAGAAGTTCATCTCGTGGGCGACGTCCAAGGCCTACACGGAACTCGTGGCATCGAAAGAGGGCTGGGCCAACGTTCCGCCGGGAACACGCAAGTCTTTGTATGCCAACAAGAACTATACGGACGCCGCGCCGTTCGCCGCAAAGACGCTTGAGAGCATGAACGCCGCCGACCCGACGAAGCCGACAGTCGACCCGGTGCCGTATACCGGCGTTCAGTTCGTGGCGATTCCCGAGTTCCAGAAGATCGGGACAGATGTCGGGCAGCAGTTCGCTGCGGCGCTTGCAGGCCAAAAATCGGTCGATGATGCGCTGAAAGCAGCACAGGACTTGACCAAGGCGGAAATGGAAGACGCAGGTTACATCAAGTAACGCCGCGGCACTTTCTGTCTGCACTTTGGTCGTGCGGCGGTCGCCCTCCCAGACGACTCTAGACCGCCGCATTCCTTTAGCCGTCCCCTTCCCCGGTGTTTGTTTCTGGTGCTAGGCTTCCAGGTCCTGGTGGACGCGGTGGCTGTATTGGTACGGCTTCATCTTGGGTCGGGGAGAGTGCCTCCTCTGTTAGGAATCGAGCTATGGCCACGCTGCACACGCGAAGCACGGCCCGCGCTATGGTCGCGCCATCGGTTATCCTGCTGCTCGTTTGGATGATCGTGCCGCTCGCGATGACGCTGTATTTCTCTTTCCAGCGATATCGTCTGCTGGATGGCGGCGAGTTGCGGTTCACGGGTTGGCGGAACTACGAGCGGTTCGTCACGAACCCGACGTTCGACCCCGCCGTCATCAATACGCTGTTGCTGGTTGGCGGTGTGCTGGTCATTTCCGTCGTGGGTGGCCTGCTGATTGCGCTGCTTCTCGACCAGCAGTTCAAAGGGCGCACAATCGTTCGCCTTATGGTGATCGCACCGTTCTTCGTGATGCCGACGGTGACCGCGCTTGTCTGGAAAAACATGCTTATGAACCCCGTGTTCGGGCTGTTTTCCTATGTCTCGCGCCTGTTCGGGCTGGAGCCGGTCGATTGGTTGAACGACCTACCACTCCTGTCCGTGACCTTGATGGTGTCGTGGCAATGGTTGCCGTTTGCCGCGCTGATTTTGCTGACGGCGCTTCAGTCGCTGGACAGCGAACAGATTGAAGCCGCCGAAATGGATGGGGCCAGCGCTTTCTCACGCTTCATATACATCACGCTCCCGCACCTGTCGCGTGCGCTCACGGTTGTGATCCTGATCGAGACGATCTTTCTGCTCTCCGTCTTTGCAGAGATATTCGTCACCACGGGCGGCGGTCCGGGAACCCAGTCAACGACGCTGACGTACATGGTCTTCAAGGAAGCGTTGTTTGCTTTTGACGTAGGACGCGCGTCGGCCGGCGGCATCATCGCAGTGATCCTCGCCAACATCGTCGCCATCTTCCTCATTCGCCTGATCGGCAAGAATCTGGACCGATAGGAGGACATCGCTTATGGCCCGCGCAGTTTCGACACGTCGTACGATTGTCCTCACCATCGCCGGTTGGACGGTTGGGTTGCTGATTTTCTTCCCCGTGTTTTGGACCGTTCTGACGAGCTTCAAGACAGAAGGCGAAGCCGTCGCAATCCCGCCGAGCATCCTGTTCTTTGATTGGACGTTTGAGAACTACGCCGAAGTGCAAGAGCGGTCGAACTATCTCCGCCATTTCTTCAACTCGGTCGTCATTTCGGTGGGCTCGACCCTGCTGGGTTTGCTGGTCGCCGTTCCGGCGGCCTGGGCAATGGCGTTTTCGCCAACCAAGAACACCAAGAATGTTCTGATGTGGATGCTGTCCACCAAGATGCTTCCGGCCGTCGGCGTGTTAATGCCGATCTACCTGATCTTCCGTGATCTCGGCATTCTCGACAGTCTCCTAGGGCTGACTGTGGTGATCATGCTGATCAACCTGCCGATCATCGTGTGGATGCTCTACACCTACTTTCGCGAGATTCCGGGCGATATTCTTGAAGCCGCGCGCATGGACGGCGCCCAGCTGTGGCAGGAGATCGTTCACGTTCTGACGCCAATGGCCATACCGGGAATTGCATCGACGTTTCTGCTGAACGTCATTCTGGCGTGGAACGAGGCATTCTGGACGCTGAATCTCACAACCACCAACGCCGCACCGCTTACGGCGTTCATTGCATCGTATTCGAGCCCCGAAGGTCTATTCTGGGCGAAACTTTCAGCTGCATCGACAATGGCAATCGCACCGATTCTGATCCTCGGCTGGTTTTCACAACGCCAGCTGGTGCGCGGCCTGACGTTCGGCGCCGTGAAGTGAGGGAAACGAGATGGGTAGCATCCGCCTCGAAAACGTAAGCAAGACCTTTGGTGACGTTTCCGTCATTCCGGGGATTGATCTTGAAATTGCTGATGGCGAGTTCGTTGTGTTCGTCGGCCCGTCGGGTTGCGGAAAGTCGACGCTCCTCCGCCTGATTGCGGGTCTGGAGGATGTGACCGGCGGCCGTATTCTGATTGACGACGCCGACGCAACTACGGTGCCGCCGGCCAAACGCGGCCTCGCAATGGTGTTCCAGTCCTACGCGCTTTACCCGCATATGAGCGTGTACAAGAACATCGCGTTTCCGCTGAAGATGGCCGGTGTCAGCAAGGGCGAGATCGACAGAAAGATCCGTGCGGCGGCCGAAACACTCAACCTGACCGAATATCTGGACCGTCGCCCGGGACAGTTGTCTGGCGGGCAGCGCCAACGCGTTGCCATCGGTCGCGCTATTGTGCGCGAGCCGAAGGCGTTCTTGTTTGATGAGCCATTGTCGAATCTCGACGCAGCCTTGCGCGTTGCCATGCGGCTTGAGATCACGGAGCTTCATCACGCGCTTTCGACGACCATGATCTACGTCACGCACGATCAGGTCGAGGCGATGACCATGGCCGACAAAATCGTGGTGTTGAACAAAGGCCGGATCGAGCAGTACGGCACGCCGCTGGAGCTGTATCGCAGCCCGGCCAATCAGTTCGTGGCCGGGTTTATCGGATCACCGCGCATGAACTTCATTAACGGTGCGGCGGCGGCCGAGCATGGCGCGGCAACGATTGGTGTTCGCCCGGAACATATGATCATCTCGCGCGATGCAGGCAACTGGAACGGTGTGGTTACCGTGGCCGAGCATCTCGGGTCTGATACGTTCCTCCATGTCACGGTAGACGGTCTTAGTCCAATCACGGCCCGGGCAACCGGAGAGGTTCATGCGACACACGGCGATCGTATTTATCTCTCGCCTGACCCCGAGAAGCTGCATCGGTTCGATGCTGATGGGAAGGCCCTATGACCGCTCGTCTTGCCGGTAAGGCTGCGATGATCACTGGCGCTGCGCGGGGTATCGGACGGGTCTTCGCTGAGCGATTTGTTGCAGAGGGCGCGCGCGTTGCGATCGCGGATATCGATATCGCCCGAGCTGAAGAGACGGCCGGGGCAATCGGCGAGCTTGCCCGTGCTGTTGCAATCGACGTGACGGACCAGACATCTATCGAACGGGCCGTGGCTGAGGTTGATCACGCTTTCGGTGGCATTGATATCTTGGTCAACAATGCCGCGTTGTTTGATCTTGCCCCAATTGTTGAGATTTCGCGAGAGAGCTATGATCGCCTGTTCGCGATCAATGTTGGTGGCACGCTGTTTACACTGCAGGCGGTTGCCCGCGCCATGGTCGTACGCGGCACCGGCGGCAAGATCATCAATATGGCCAGCCAGGCCGGCCGCCGCGGCGAGCCGCTGGTTGCTGTTTATTGCGCGACCAAGGCAGCCGTTATCAGCTTGACCCAATCGGCCGGCCTGGATCTCATCAAGCATCGTATCAACGTCAATGCGATTGCGCCGGGTGTCGTCGACGGTGAACACTGGGACGGCGTGGATGCGCTGTTTGCCAAGTATGAAAACCGCCCGCTTGGTGAAAAGAAGCGCCTCGTGGGGGAGGCTGTTCCCTACGGACGGATGGGGCAGGCGGAAGACCTGACCGGCATGGCCGTGTTCCTTGCGTCTGAGGAGAGCGACTACGTTGTGGCACAAACCTACAACGTCGACGGTGGAAACTGGCTAAGCTGACATTGGAGATGCCGATGGCAACGCGGCTGAGCCTGGCGAACCTCGGTTCGTTACCTGAGAACGTGGCGCGACCGAGCTACGGCCGTGATCGGCTGTCGTGCGGCATCGTACATTTCGGTGTCGGAAACTTTCACCGCGCGCACCAAGCCGTGTATCTCGATTCGTTGTTCACAAACGGTCGCGATCATGACTGGGCGATTGTTGGGACCGGCGTCATGTCCGGTGACGCCAAAGCTTGCGAGATTCTGGCTGGTCAGGACTATTTGACGACCGTTGTAGAACAAGACGCAACCCATTCCACCGCGCGTGTGACGGGGGCGATGATCGCCATGATCAAGCCCGGCGATACGGCGGTGCAGTTAGCGCGTCTAGTGGATCCGGCAACGCGGATCGTGTCGCTTACCATTACGGAAGGCGGCTATCTTGTCGATCCGGCAACAGGCACGTTCGATGCAACCCATCCGGCGGTCGTGGCGGATGCTGCTGCGCCGGACCAACCGAAAACCGTTTTTGGGTTGATTTCATCGGCACTGCGTCAGCGCCGAAAGGCCGGGACTGCGCCGTTCACCGTGATGTCGTGCGATAACGTGCCCCACAATGGCGTTGTGGCCAGGAACGCTGTTACGGGGCTGACGCGTCTGTTCGATCCGGAGCTCGCCGAATGGATTGCCGCCGAGGTCGCATTTCCGAACGGCATGGTCGATCGGATTACGCCGGCGACGACTGAACGCGAGCGTCGTCTTCTGACCGAGAATTTTGGTGTCGAAGACAACTGGCCGGTGTTTTGTGAACCGTTTTCGCAGTGGGTTCTTGAGGATCGGTTTCCGGCGGGGCGGCCGGCGCTCGAGACCGTCGGCGTTGAGTTCGTGGACGACGTTTCGCCGTACGAAACCATGAAGATCCGCATCCTTAACGGCGGTCACGCGATCATCGCGTATCCGGCCGGGCTGCTCGGCATTCACTTCGTGCACGACGCGATGGCAGAGCCGATTATTGCGGCCTTTCTGGACAAAGTTACGCGGGACGAGATCATCCCGATCTTGCCACCGGTGCCCAACACGAACCACGACGCGTATCGCAACCTGATCCGGCGACGTTTTGCCAATCCGAAGATTGGCGACACCATCGCGCGGCTTTGCCTGGATGGCTCAAGCCGGCAGCCGAAGTTCATTCTGCCGACCATTGTCGACCGACTGGACCGCGGGATGCCGGTCGATGGCTTGGCCCTCGAGTCCGCGTTGTGGTGCCGCTACTGCTATGGCGAGACGGAAGCCGGCGAGGTGATTGCGCCGAACGATCCGAATTGGGATCGGCTGCAATCCGTCGCCCGGATGGCCAAGGATAATGCGTCCGCATGGCTGGGCATGACCGACATTTACGGTGCTCTTGGCCAGCAGCCTGTGTTTGCGGCTGCATTCTCTCACGCAATCACGGCGCTTTGGCGCGATGGCGTTGCCGCCAGCTTGCGACGGTACTTGGACAGCGCGTGACGACCGGCGCAGGGGCTCACACCCAGCGGAATACGCACCACGCGTAAACGACCGATATTCCGAGCGCGATCCAGAGCGGCGGACCGAACACGCCGAGCCAGGCCAGGTGGATGAAGGCGCTACCGAGGAGTGAGATAAACAACCGGTCACCGCGTGTGGTGTCGATCGCCAGGATGCCGCGCCGCGGATTGCCGCCCGGTCGGCGCAGTTCCCAAATTGTCATGATGACGAGAAGTGAGGCGATCACGCCGAAAAATAATCCCGTTTGCCACGTCCAGGCCATCCAGCTGAGGCCCATCCCAAATCCTCCTTAGGTCACATCGAACAGCCCAATCGGGCGCGCTCGATCAGACACGCCCGAGCGCGAATCCCTTGGCGATGTAGTTGCGCACGAAGTAGATCACGACGGCGCCCGGAATAATCGTCAACGTGCCGGCAGCCGCAAGCAGGCCGAGTTCGTAACCTGACGACGACGCCGTGCGGGTCATCGTTGCCGCGATCGGTTTTGCCGCGACGGAGGTCAACGTCTTCGCCAGCAGCAGTTCAACCCACGAGAACATGAAGCAGAAGAAGGCCGCGACGCCAATGCCGGCGGCAATGGTCGGAATGAAGATCTTGATAAAGAACCCCCAAAAGCCGTAGCCATCGACGTATGCTGTCTCATCGAGTTCTTTCGGCACACTGGACATGAAGCCTTCGAGTATCCAGACCGCGAGCGGAATGTTGAACAGACAGTGCGCAAGCGCCACCGCAATGTGCGTGTCAAACAAGCCGATCGCCGAGTAGAGCTGGAAGAACGGCAACGCGAAGACGGCAGCCGGCGCCATGCGGTTGGTCAACAGCCAGAAGAACAGATGCTTGTCGCCAATAAACCGGTAGCGCGAGAATGCATATGCGGCCGGCAACGCGACGGCGACCGAGATCACCGTATTGATCGACACGTAGATCAAAGAGTTGATGTAGCCGTTATACCAGGTCGGATCGGTGAAGATCGTTATGTAATTGTCGAACGTGAATTGCTGCGGCCACAGCGTGAACGATCCGAGAATCTCGTTCGTCGTCTTGAACGACATCGACACGAGCCAGTAAATCGGCAGCATCAGGAATAGGATGTACAGGGTCGGCACCAGCCAGCTGAGACGCCGCATCAGTTTTCCTCCCCGCGAGTCATGACGGTATAAAAGACCCACGACAGCAGCAGAATGATCAGGAAGTAAATGATCGACATGGCCGCCGCCGGGCCGAGATCGAACTGCCCGAGCGCGGTCTTGACGAGGTCGATCGAGAGCAGTGTGGTCGAGTTGCCCGGGCCACCACCCGTGAGCACGAACGGCTCGGTGTAGATATTGAAGCTGTCCATGAAGCGGAGTAGAACGGCGATCGTCAACACTCGCTTCATTTTCGGCAGTTGGATGTACCGGAAGACTGCCCACGACGAAGCGCCGTCAATCTTTGCGGCCTGATAGTATGCGTCGGGGATCGAGGACAGCCCGGCGTAGGCCAGCAAGACGACTAGCGACGTCCAGTGCCAGACGTCCATGGCGATGAGCGTCATCCAAGCGGAAACCGGCTGGCGCGTGAAGTTATAGTCGAGGCCCATTGCGTTGAGCGTTTTCCCGAGCAAGCCGATGTCGGGCAGCGCAAAGATGTTCCACATCGCGCCGACGACGTTCCAGGGTATCAACAAGGGGAGCGCCATCAGCACGAGGCAAACGGAGACCCACGGCCCTTTTCGTGGCATGGTCAGCGCAATGATAACGCCTAAGGGGATTTCAATCAGCAGGATCGTAAACGTAAAGAACAGCTGGCGACCAAGCGCGGCATGAAATCGTTCGGAGTTGAGCACCTGCTGAAACCACTTCACGCCTTCGAAAAAGAAGACGTTATCGCCGAATGTCTCCTGGACGGAGTAATTGACCACGGTCATCAAGGGGATGACCGCGTTGAAGGCGACCAAGATGACGACGGGCAGAACAAAGAGCCAGCCCTTCTGGTTCTCGACTTTCGTGGTCATTGGCCTGCTCCTTCGCCGGCGAGCCAGCCATCGGCGTAGAGCCGCGTCTGCGTGGCATCGAAGGCAACACGTGCACCTGCCGCAGGGATATCCTGATCCTCGCCGATCAGGAGATTGATCCTGTGGCCATCGGCGATGGCACTCACAACGCGGTATCGGCCTGCGTCACTGACCTTGTTGATTTCGACTGCAATGCCGTCGTCCGAAAATCTCACAAACTCGGGCCGCACGCCGATCTCAGCCGTCTGTCCTGCCGTGAGATCGACTGGATTGTCGACATCAACAGGGATACCGGCGAAATGAATGGCGCCGTTGGCCACACTGGCAGGGAGCACATTCATGCCGGGCGAGCCGATGAAGTGACCGACAAACGTGTGCTTCGGCCGCTCGAACAACTCGACCGGCGTGCCGATCTGGACGACTTCTCCGTCGTGCATGACAACAACCTGATCGGCGAACGTCAGTGCCTCTGTTTGGTCGTGGGTGACGTAGATCATCGTCGTCTGGATGCGATGGTGCAGTTCCTTGAGCTTGGATCTGAGCTGCCATTTCAGATGCGGGTCGATCACCGTTAGCGGCTCGTCGAACATGATGACGTTGACGTCCTCGCGAACCAGCCCGCGGCCGAGGGAGATTTTCTGTTTGCCATCAGCGGTCAGGCCTGACGCGCGCTGGTTCAGCATCGCCGTGAGGTCCGTCATCTCGGCAATCTCTTGGACGCGAGATTTCACGACCGTTTCGTTGACGCCGCGGTTGCGCAGCGGGAACGCCAGATTGTCGAACACGGTCATCGTGTCGTAGACGACGGGAAACTGGAAAACCTGCGCAATGTGGCGGGCATCAGGGGGCAGGTCCGTCACGTCATCGTCGTCAAACCACACCCGTCCTTCGCTTGGCCGTAGCAGGCCCGAAATGATGTTGAGCAGGGTTGTCTTTCCGCAGCCAGACGGACCAAGCAAGGCGTAGGCGCCGCCGTCTTCCCATGCGACGTCAAGTTGCTTCAGGGCATAGTCGTCGCGAGACTTTGGCGCCCGCATATAGCTGTGGCGGAGATTGTCGAGCGTGATGCGTGCCATTACGCGTCTCCTCCGGTGGCCGAACCGCCGATGCGCTCTCCTGACGGGGAAAACAACAGGGCGTTGGAGGGATCAAAATAGAACTTCGCGGTTTCACCGACTTCGATCGCGTGGATGCCGTGGGATTGACTGATCCAGGTTTCTTCGGCGCGCGAGAAATGGACGACGCTTTCGGAGCCGCTCAACTCAGTGATCAGCACATGGCCATCGATCGCAACGGACGATGGACCATTTGCGATGGGCGAGACGTGGTGCGGACGCAGGCCAATGACGTAAGGACCGTCCGCAAGCGCAGCAGCGTCGTCGTGAGCGTCCCAGGTCGAGGCCTCATCGATTGCGAAGCGCGCACCGTGCTTGGTGACGGGAATCGCGTTAATCGGCGGCTCTGAGAACACCTTTGCTGCCAACAGCGTCGCAGGATTGCGATAGAGGTGGCTCGTTGGACCGAATTCGACGATGTGTCCCTCGTGCAAGGCAACGGTATGCCCGCCAAGCAGCAGCGCTTCGCTGGGCTCGGTGGTGGCGTACACGACGGTGCGGTGCCGGTCGGCAAACATGCGGGGCAGTTCATCGCGCAGCTCCTCGCGGAGCTTGAAGTCGAGGTTCGCCAGCGGCTCGTCCAGGAGGACGAGATCGGCGTCTTTGACGAGTGCGCGCGCAATCGCTGTGCGCTGCTGCTGCCCGCCAGAGAGCTCTGCAGGTTTGCGTTGCAGCATCGGGCCGAGCTTCATAAGATCTGCCATCTGCCGCACGCGCGTGTCGATCTCTGAGCGGGTAACGCGGGCTACGCGCAAAGGTGAAGCAATGTTCTCGTAGACCGTGAGGTTCGGGTAGTTGATGAACTGCTGGTAGACCATCGAGATATTGCGCTTCTGCACGGGTACGCCGGTCACATCGCGGTCGTTGAACCAGATTTCGCCCTCGGTCGGCTTGATCAGGCCGGCCATAAGCTGCATCAGCGTGGTTTTACCTGAGAGCGTTGTGCCCAACAGCGTGTTGAAACCACTGTCCGCAAGGCGCAATGACGTCGGGTAGATATGCGTTTCGCCTCCGACGGTGAGGCTGACGTTCTTGAGTTCCAGTTTCACGGCACGACTTCCCCTTACTGTGACGCGCTCGGGTACTCGAAGCGCACACAGCTTAACACCGTCATCGCAACGTCTGTCAGAGAAACCGCCGGCATCGGAGGGAGGGACGACGCCGGCGGAAGGTGAGAGCGCGCCTGACGCGCGCTCTGGAGGACCGCAATCAGCCCTTCTTCCAGCGCTTGACCAAGTCATCGTAGTTGACGGTCTCGCCCTTGGGCTTCTCGTTGTCGAGCTTCGCCTTCGCGCCGCCCTTGCCGAGCCACTCCGACGGGTCTTTCTCGGCATTCAAGCGTGGGCCGCAGCCGCCGTAGACCTTCGCCTTTTCGTCAGCCCGCTGCATCCGCAACATCACCGAATCCATCTCTTTCGCGAGACGGTCCATCGCCTGTTGCGGCGTGAACGTGCCGGAGTTGACGTCACCGATGTTCTGCCACCACAGCTGCGCCAGCTTTGGGTAGTCCGGCACGTTGACGCCGGTCGGTGTCCAGTTGACGCGGTCCGGTGAGCGATAGAACTCGACGAGACCACCCAGCTTCGGTGCGCGCTCGGTGAAGCTCTTGTGACGTACGGTGCTGTCGCGGACGAACGTCAGGCCGACGTGGCTCTTCTTAACGTCGACGGTTTTGGAAACGACGAACTGCGCATAGAGCCATGCTGCCTTCCGGCGCTTCAGAGGTGTTGACTTGAAGAGTGTCCAAGAACCAGCGTCCTGGTATCCGAGCTTCTGGCCTTCGACCCAGTACGGTCCTTTCGGCGATGGTGCCATGCGCCATTGTGGATTGCCGGCATCGTCGACGGTGTTGTTGCCTTCGGATTTCGGCTTCACCATCGAAGCGGTGAATGCCGTGTACCAGAAGATCTGTTGGGCGACGTTGCCCTGGCTGAGTGCCGGCAACGACTGATAGAAGTCGTAGTCGGCCGCACCCGGTGGTGCGTACTTGCGCAGCCATTCGTCCCATTTGCGGATCGCGTAAACCGCAGCCGGACCGGTGGTTGCGCCGCCGCGTGAGACGGATGCGCCAGCCGGATTACACTTTCCGACTTCCATGCGGATGCCCCACTCATCGATCGGGCGACCGTTCGGAAGGCCCTTTGATCCGGCACCGGCCATCGACAGCCAGGCGTCGGTCATGCGCCAGCCGAGGTCCGGTGCGCGCTTGCCGTAGTCCATGTGGCCGTAGACGCGGACGCCGTCGATTTCCTTGACGTGAACCGAGAAGAATTCGGCAATGTCCTCATAGGCCGACCAGTTCACGGGAACGCCGAGATCGTAGCCGTAGATTTTCTTGAATTTCGCCTTCAGATCGGCACGATCGAACCAGTCCTTACGGAACCAGTAGAGGTTGGCGAACTGTTGGTCCGGCAATTGGTAGAGTTTGCCGTCCGGGCCGGTCGTGAACGACTTGCCGATGAAGTCGTCAATGTCCAACATCGGGTTGGTGACGTTTTTGCCGTCGCCTTTCATCCAGTCCGTTAGGTTAATGGCCAGCTGAAGACGCGAGTGAGTGCCGATGAGATCGGAGTCATTGATGTAGGCGTCGTAGAGATTGCGCTTGGTCTGTATCTGCGTCTGAACGGCTTGGACGACTTCGCCCTCACCAAGCAGCTGATGGTTGACCTTGATCCCTGTAATCTCAAAGAATGCCTTAGCGAGAGTCTTCGCCTCATATTCGTGCGTCGGGATGGTTTCCGACAGCACGTTTATTTCCATCCCTTTAAACGGTTCTGCGGCCTTCACGAACCACTCTAGCTCTTTGGTCTGCTGCTCCTTGGAAAGCGTCGACGGCTGAAACTCATTGTCGATCCATTTCCTGGCTTCATCCATCCCCGCAAACACCGGCGCTGTGGCGACGGCAACCGCAAAGGCGGACGCAGCAGCGAGTAATCGCGTCCTCATCGGGTGTCCTCCAGTTTTTTATGACTGCGCGATGACGCTACGGTCGAAGAAAAACGAATGTCAATCGAAAATTTGCGCGCCTATGTCTTTTCTCTTGCCTATGGATCAGCCATGCTTCCTGGGCTAATGCGAAATTCGAATCACTCCTGGACGTCACGGAATGGATGCGCTCTCCCCCCGTCAATCTGAGATTGTTGCGCTTGCGAAGTCGGAAGGACGTGTTGCCGTCGAGGACCTGGCCGAGCGGTTTGGCGTCACGCCCCAAACAATCCGCAAGGATCTCAACGAGCTGTGCGATAGCGGTGTTCTGAACCGCTATCATGGCGGCGCCGTGCCGGCAGCTGCCGGGGCAGCGAACTTCGGCTACGAGGCCCGGCGCCGCCTCGCGCCCGACGAAAAGCGCGCGATCGGCAAGGCTGCGGCCGAGCTCATCCCGGACGGATCGTCGTTGCTGATCAACATCGGTACCACAACGGAACAAGTGGCCACCGCACTCAGAGGCCACCGCGGCCTGATGGTGATTACGAATAACATCAATGTTGCCAACATCTTGCAGGGCTTCGACGATATCGAAGTCGTCGTTGCCGGCGGCGTGCTGCGGCACGCAGATGGCGGCATTGTCGGCGAAGCGGCCGTTGATTTCATCCGTCAGTTTCGCGTCGACTTCGCGATTATCGGGACATCGGCCATTGATCTCGACGGCACGCTGCTCGACTTCGACTATCGCGAGGTCAAGGTAGCCAAGGCCATCATGGCGTGCGCGCGCAAGTCGATCCTGGTTGCCGACAGTATGAAGCTGGACCGCACCGCACCCGTCCGGATCGGTCACGTTTCCGATCTCGACATCTTTGTCACGGATGCGATGCCACCGCGCGCAATCGCTGATATTTGTCGTGATAACGAAGTTCGTATCGAAATCGCCTAGCCGGGTTGACCTTTCGAAAAAGCTCGATATTTTTCGTTTATGCGAATGTGCGCGCATATTCGCAGTGCATTGGTGCGGGACGAGCATGGTGCCGCGCAGCATGTTGGAACGACACAATGGCCGGATCCACCGAGACAGCGCCGACATACGACCTTGCAATCATTGGTGGCGGGATCAACGGCTGCGGCATTGCCAGGGATGCGGCGGGCCGCGGATACTCGGTCTTTCTGGCCGAGAAGGACGATCTCGCGCGCGGGACGTCCTCGGGGTCGACGAAACTCATTCACGGTGGCCTGCGCTATCTTGAGCACTACGAGTTTCGGCTGGTGCGCGAGTCGCTCAAGGAGCGCGAAGTGCTGTGGGCGATGGCGCCGCATATCATCTGGCCGTTGCGCTTTGTGCTGCCGTACACGCAAGGTCTCCGACCGGCTTGGCTCCTGCGGCTGGGGCTGTTCATTTACGACTATATCGGAGGTCGCAAGGCGTTACCTGCGACGCGCACCTTGGATCTGCGCACCGACCCGTCAGGCGCGCCTTTAAAGCCCGGGTTTGCAAAGGCGTTCGAATACTCGGACTGTTGGGTCGATGATGCCCGCCTCGTTGTCCTCAACGCCATGGACGCGGCGGCTCGCGGTGCGGTGATCAAAACCCGGACGGCGGTCACGCGGATTAGCCGAGACGGCGCACATTGGACGGTCACGACACTTGACGAAAACAGTGGGCGTGAGACGTCGGTTTCGGCGCGCATGGTCATTAATGCGGCGGGGCCGTGGGTTGACGAGGTCCTCGGCCGGGTTGCCGGGCGCAACGATGTGCGCAACGTCCGCTTGGTGCAGGGCAGCCATATTGTCGTGCCGAAGTTGTTTGCGCACGAGCAATGCTACATTTTCCAGAACCCCGACGGTCGCATCTTCTTCGCTGTTCCGTACGAGCAGGAGTTCACGTTGATCGGCACGACGGATCACGACTTCCAAGGTGATCTGGATGAGGTCAAGACGTCAGAGTCCGAGGTTGACTATATTTGCGCCGCGGCCAGCCATTACTTCGCGACGCCGATTACGCGGGATCAGGTTGTTTGGACGTATTCGGCGGTTCGGCCGCTCTATGATGACGGCGCCAGCAAGGCGCAAGAGGCTACGCGCGACTACGTCTTGAAGGTCGAAGGCGCGGGCGAAGAGGCCAAGCTGCTGAACATTTTCGGCGGTAAGATTACAACGTACCGCCGGTTGGCGCAGGCGGTTCTGGATGACGTCGACCGCATATTCGGTCGGGAAACGGTCGACTGGACGGCGTCCGAACCGCTGCCGGGCGGAGACTTCCCGTTCGACGGCTACGATGACCTCGTCGCCGCGATTGCTGGGTCCTATCCGTTTCTTGAGACTTTGCATGTGCGGCGCCTCGTGCGGTGCTACGGCACGCTGGCGCGGGAGATTCTCGGAGACGCGCAGAGCTTGGAGGATTTGGGCACCCAGTTCGGGGCGGGCTTGTCTGAGCGGGAGGTGGAGTATCTCCGAGCCCGCGAGTGGGCGATGACGGCTGATGACATCCTGTGGCGGCGATCCAAACTCGGATTGCGTTTGTCGGCGGCTGAGCGGGTTGCGCTTGCGGACTGGTTGAGCTGTCATCCTGCACAGGCCCACGCGGCCTAGCTCATTTCCGCCATTGGTGATTTGGTGTCGTCAGCCGGCGCGGTAGGGTCTGTGTTTTAGCTGGTCGACCACCCAAGCCATGGCCTTCTACTGGGTGGTCGAGGGTACGGACTGGCTCTCGCTCAACCGGGGCGGGGCCGTGCGATTATAAAAAGACGGCTGGGAGGACAGCGCCAATGACCAGGTTTGTGCTTGCAATCGACCAGGGCACCACCTCGACCCGTGCCATCGTGTTCGACAAGGCACTCGACGTTGTCGCCGTCGCGCAGGAAGAGTTTACCCAGCACTATCCGCAGTCAGGCTGGGTGGAGCACGACCCGGAGGATCTGTGGGCCACGACGGTCTCAACCTGTCAGTCGGCCATGGCAAAGGCCGGCGCGGAAGCCGCCGACATCGTGGCGATCGGGATCACCAACCAAAGGGAAACAACTTTGGTTTGGGATCGTGAGACGGGCAAGCCGATCCATAAGGCCATTGTCTGGCAAGACCGCCGCACGGCAGAGACGTGCGCGCATTTGAAAGCGTCCGGTCATGAGCCGATGGTCACCGGCAAGACGGGATTGCTGCTTGATCCATATTTCTCTGGAACCAAAATTGCTTGGATTCTCGATCACGTCGACGGCGCGCGCGCCGCTGCGGAACAGGGACGATTGGCGTTTGGAACGGTCGATACCTTCCTGTTGTGGCGGTTCACCGGCGGCAAGGTGCACGTGACGGACGCGACCAACGCCAGCCGCTCTTTGCTGTACGATATCTCAGAGCAGCGCTGGCGCGGCAGCTTGTGTGATCTTTTGCGGGTTCCGCAATCGATGCTGCCTGAGGTTCTGGACAGCGCCGCCGCCTTCGGCACGACTGACGCAGACATTTTCGGCGCGGCTATTCCGATTGCGGGTATTGCCGGAGACCAGCAGGCCGCAACCGTCGGGCAAGCCTGTTTCGAGCCCGGCATGCTCAAGTCGACTTATGGTACGGGGTGCTTCGCATTGCTCAATACCGGCGACATGCCGGTGTTCTCCAAAAACCGTCTGTTGACCACGATTGCGTATCGGATCGGCGGACGGCCAACGTATGCGCTTGAGGGTTCGATCTTTATTGCAGGCGCGGCCGTGCAGTGGTTGCGCGACGGACTCAAGATCATTGACGATGCCGCCCATTCCGGTGAGCTGGCGGATGCTTCAGATGCCGGCCAGGACGTTTTTCTTGTGCCGGCGTTCGTCGGGCTCGGCGCGCCGTACTGGGATGCCGAATGCCGTGGCGCCATGTTCGGCCTGACTCGCAACACCGGGCGTGCGGAATTCGCCCGCGCGGCTTTGGAATCGGTGTGCTATCAAACGCGCGACCTGCTCGAAGCCATGCGTGGGGACTGGGGCGCGGCGCGATCGACTGTGCTCAGGGTCGACGGCGGGATGGTCGCGTCCGACTGGACCATGCAGCGCCTGGCCGACATCCTCGACGCGCCGGTCGATCGTCCGAAGGTTTTGGAAACAACTGCTGTCGGCGCAGCCTACCTCGCCGGCATGCAGGTCGGGTTCTATCCCGGTCTGGACGAGTTCGCGCGGACGTGGTCGCTGGAACGCCGGTTCGAGCCAAAAATGGCCGGCGATGAGCGGTCCCGCAAGTATGCGCTCTGGAAGGATGCCGTTGCGCGGACGCTGTCGGGATAGTGTTTTTTCGCTCACGGGGGGTGTTTATCGCTCACGGGCTGTTCCTCGCTTCGCTCGGGCCCTCCGCGTGGGCGGCGCAACGCGCCGGGCCGCATTCGCGGCCTGGGGTGCTCGACGGCTGGCCCGCGCTTGTTGTTGATTGCTCATGGCTATTCCAGCCTGAGGTTGTCCTCGCAGGATAGCCCGCGCTCAAGTAGCGAGCGCTTGTCGCGAGCGGTAGCGCAACGAAAGACTCGCGTGCGAACAGCGCAATCAAAGACTCAATTTTTTAAGGCCAGCTATCAAACCTGGCCCCTTGTCAAATCGCGCCGCTGTTGTTTAGGTCTTGCGCTTCTCGCCGACTGACTCGGCGTTTGGAGCACGACTTTATGGGCGAACGCACAGCTGATGTCGCGATCATCATGGGCAGCCAGTCGGACTGGCCGACAATGCAACATGCCCGCGACCGGTTAGCTGACTTGCAGGTTACAACCGACGTTCGCATTGTCTCCGCCCATCGCACACCCGAACGGCTCTATGAATTCGCCCGTGGTGCGGCCGACCGCGGTCTGAAAGTCATCATTGCCGGTGCCGGCGGCGCCGCCCATCTGCCCGGCATGGTCGCATCGTTGACATGGCTGCCGGTTCTTGGCGTCCCGATTGAGAGCCAGGCGCTGCATGGGCAGGACAGCTTGCTGTCGATTGTCCAAATGCCCGGCGGAATTCCTGTTGGCACGCTGGCTATCGGCAAGGCCGGTGCCATCAATGCCGCACTGCTAGCGGCTCAGATCCTGGCGCTGACCGACGCGGACCTGCGCGAACGGCTTGCTGCAGCCCGTGCTGCTCAGACAGCCGCTGTGGCCGATGCACCTGTAGAGGCATAGGTTGTTATGCATGCCGCCGGCGCCACCCGCATGCTGCCCCCGGGAAGTACCGTCGCCATTCTCGGTGGCGGGCAGCTTGGCCGAATGCTGGCCATCGCTGCGACAAAGCTGGGCTTCAAGTGTCGCGTTTATGCCGACGGCGATGATACACCCGCTTTCGATGTTGCGGTCGGAACCCGGGGCCAGTTCGATGATGCTGAGCGGCTTCGTGCGTTTGCGCAGGGTGCAGACGTTCTCACCTACGAGTTCGAGAACATCCCGCACGCCGCCGTCTCGGTGCTCGACGATCTTGTCGATATTCGCCCCAGCACGCACGTGCTTGCAATCGCTCAGGACCGCCTGTCTGAAAAGCAGTTCATGGTCGACAACGGAGTTGCCGTACCGCGCTTCTTTGCCGTCGATGGGCCGGCCTCGTTGGCCGAGGGGGTAGCGGCTCTGGGCGGCGACGCCATCCTCAAGACCCGGCGGTTCGGTTACGACGGCAAAGGCCAGTGCCGGATGACACCAGACACCGACCCCGCCTTTGCCTGGTCGGAGATCGGTCAACAGCCGGCGATTGTTGAACAATGCGTGCCGTTCTCTTGCGAAGTCTCAGTTCTGCTGGTTCGCGACCGCAACGGCGCGGTGCACCCTTATGATGTGCCACGCAATGTCCACCGAGACGGCATTCTGCGGCGCTCGACGGTTCCGTCCAGGCTGCCGGTGGCATTGGAAGGTACGGCCGTCGATATCGCTACCCGCGTTGCGGAATCCCTAAACTACACAGGACTTTTGGCCGTCGAGTTCTTCGTTGTGCGCGACGATCAAGACCCGCAAGCAGGCCAGCTGCTCGTCAATGAAATCGCGCCACGCGTCCACAACTCAGGGCACTGGACAATGGACGCCTGTGAGGCCGATCAATTCGAGAACCACATTCGCGCGATTTGCGGCTGGCCCATCGCCCCGATCCACCGCCTCTGCGACGTCGAGATGACCAACCTCATCGGCGACGAGATCGACACTTGGATGGCGCTGGCCGCAGAACCTATGGCCCGGTTGCACGTCTACGGAAAGGGCGAGGCTCGTCCAGGCCGAAAGATGGGTCACGTCAACCGACTGTTAACACACACGAAACTGCCAGATTGACCGCCCGTGCGGGCCTGGGCCGGCACGCCGTTGAAATTGCGGCAGGTTCCCCCCCGCGAGCGTCATCGTCCGTCGACATCACTAGACGCGGGCGACTGAGTCTGTTAGCTATACGCCCAATCAAAGCGGCTGCTATCCCAATAGCGGCCATTTCCGTGCGCCAATCGAATGGTTGATTGGCCACGATAATCGCAACACCAAAGGCAGGTTAGGCCGCGTGCAAGTCCTTGTCCGTGACAACAACGTCGATCAAGCCCTCAAGGCGCTGAAAAAGAAGATGCAGCGCGAGGGAATCTTCCGTGAGATGAAACTCCGGAATTACTACGAGAAACCTTCGGAAAAGCGTACCCGCGAAAAAGGCGAAGCTTTGCGGCGCGCGCGGAAGCTGGCGCGCAAACGTGCGCAGCGGGAAGGCTTGTTGCCGTCGAAAGGCAAAGCCCGCTAGCGCGAGCGCTGGCACGGTCGGAAACGAGCTCATCCACCACGACAACAGCGGATCGCGCTCGTGCGGGCCGCTATTCTGCTTTGCGGGCCGGCCGCTCCTCATCCGGCGCAGACGGCTCACGCGCCTGGGACGGTGACCTCACTTGGCCAATCCAAGCTTTGACGGCGTCCAGCGACCCGAACTGCGAATGAAAGAGGTGACCGGCCTCTGGATAGATCAGCAGCTTCTTCGGGCTTTGCACCATTTCGAAGAGCTTGCGCCCCATCTCAACCGGAACAATGCGATCAAGCGCGCCGTGGATGATCAGCACCGGCGCCGTGATCTTTGACACGTACCGGTAGGACTCGTAGCGGTCCCGCATCAGCAGGCGCACCGGTAGGAACGGATAGGCGGACGCACCGACGTCCACAATCGACGTGTACGGCGCATCAAGGATGACACCTCCGACAGGCACCTGACTGGAGAGCTGGACGGCGACGCCCGATCCCAGCGACTCTCCATAGACAATGATGTCATTGGGCGCGACGCCATCCTCCCGCAAAACGCGATAGGCCATCAGCGCATCGGCGACATTGGCGCGTTCAGATGGGGTCCCTTCCGACCCGGCGTAGCCGCGATAGGCCAGCATCAACAGTCCATGACCGGCGCCGACATAGGATGCAATGCGTTCGCTCCGCCCAGCGAGATGGCCGCCATTGCCATGAAAGTACAAGATTGTCGTTTGCTCGCCGCGGGCCGGCGCAAACCAGGCCACGAGCCTGGTGCCGTCGTCGGCTGTCAGCACACGTTCGCGCACGTTAGTCAGCCCGATACTTTCCGGAGCAACGCGGCTCGAGTCTGGAAAATAGAGCAACCGCGGTTCCAGCCATCGCGCCCCGAACACGACCACCACAACCAGCAGCGCAATTGCGAGCATCACGCCGGCAACATTCGCGACACTCATATCCAATTGTATCCCCCGCACTTGAGAAACGCGCGCGTCTGGACGCCCACCGAAGCTCTGCGCCGGCTGCGCGGGCGTGGGCGTGGGCGCCACCAACCGCACATCAGCTCAATGCACTACGTGCGAAAATCCAAGTCGGGAGTCAAAGATGCCCATCTTAGCGGTTCCGGCAGGTCAAGTGCGGCAAACTCCAAGTGCAGCACGCGCCGCCGGGTTGGATTTTTGGCGCGTCGCGACCTGTGCACAGTCAACGGGCTCATCGCAAGAATATCCCCTCTGTCGGCGAGGCAGACTTGCGGCGCCAGCGTCGCTGCGACATTCCCGATATCGGAGCGCCGCAATCGCCCAAAGGCATGCGTACCCGGCAACACCTCAAGCGGGCCGTCGCGCTCCTCACAGGGGTCCAGATGCACGCGCAATGTCACCATGCGCTCCAGCAGCGCAATCGGCGGCTCAACATGCCAGCAGCCTTGCTTGCGGGACCAGTTCTTGAACTGAAGCACCGGCTTGCGATCCTCAACCGCGATGATGCGATCCTGATGCCAAGGCACGAACCAGTTTGCGCTCACGGTCTTGTCGAACGCCAATATCCGCACCAGGCGCGCAGGGTCGGCCAGCAGACGGCTCGCGATTTCGATCAGCACCGGATGGGTTTCAAGCCAATCCGCGAGATCCGCCGGGATGGCACGAGCACCAGGTGATGATGATCCAAGCCCACTTCGCAGCCGAAGCACCTCGTTGCCCTGCCGCCGTGGTGCGCTGGTGAAGGCGCGCGCCATAGCCGTGAGATCCGCAGGCTCCAAGGCCCACTCAATAATCGCCACACCATAACTCTGGTAATGGCTTTCAAAGGTCATTGACTCACAACCTCTCGTCGCTGCTTTGCAACCCTGGACCAAGGTCCTTCACGAATTCGACGACATAAGGCCGAAATCCCAATCTGGCATAAGCGTCGCGGGTTCTGACATTGTCCGCAAGTGCCCCTATGATGATGCGATGAATGCCTGCAGCTTTGACTGAGCGCTCCAGCTCTTTCATCAGCATGCGCCCGAAGCCGCGCCGACGGTAAGCTTCGACGATAAAAACATCCGTAACGTAGGCATAACGTCTATAGGGCTCGACGATGTAGGGATCGTCGGACTGGTAAACGACCGACGCAAACCCGACCGGATGGTCAACTCCGGGAACCTCGACAACAAGAACCACGCCGCCTTCGCTCGCCACTTCCTCTTCGACATGCGCCAAGTAGGCAGAACTGACCTCAGGATCAGCCGATCGGTCATTTGAGTAGACAGCTTCATAAGCCGTCAAAGCACTAATCATGTCGACGATCGCATCGCGATCCTCCGGTGCCATGACACGCACGCGCTTTGCACTCGGCATCCTATTCACCTTACCGGTTTGTCTTGCGCAGTTGCGTCTGCGGTCAGCAAAGCCGGCCCGCATCTGCTTTCGCCACGCAACCGCTCGCACCTGTCCTCGCCAAATGAGCCTGCCACACATTTGAGGCCGATGCGAAAACCCAATCGCAACGTGATGATTGTCTGCGCGTGACGAACGCGGACAACCGTAGGCGCTTGAAAGGCATTTGACTGGATCTATAATTATGGATAAAAATTCCATAATAATGGAACGCGTGAGACACGCAGACCCAGACGTCTTGGTTGGCGAAGCCATGGAAACGAACATCAACGAGCGCATCGCGCAGCGGGTGCGCACGCTGCGATCTGATCGGGGCATGACTCTCGACGGACTCGCAGAACTGAGCGGTGTCAGCAGATCCACGATCTCGCTGATCGAACGTGGCGAAAGCAGTCCGACGGCCGCCGTTCTGGACAAGCTGGCTGCCGGGCTCGGCGTGACGCTATCGGCATTGTTCGAGGCGCCCGATCCAAACCCCGATCCTGTATCCCGGCATGACGATCAGATCACCTGGCGCGACCCGGCGTCGGGCTACATCCGGCGCAACGTCTCACCATCGGGCTTTCCATCACCCATTCAGCTTACAGAGGTCGTCCTTCCGGCCGGCGCGCACGTTGCCTATGAGAACACCGGCCGATCGGGCCACGTGCACCAGCAGATCTGGGTTCTTGACGGCACAATCGCGGCTACGGTGGGCGAGCAGGTCTTCCAACTCGGATCGGGCGATTGCCTCGCTTGCACCCTGGATCAGCCCACCGCCTTCCACAATCCGACGCAGGCCGATGCCCGGTATGCAGTGGTCGTCGTCAGCGCCCTAAAGTGAGGTTATCCAGTGACCGCAGCTCATGTTGATGATGTACGGATCCGCCAACTCGAGACGATGGACGAGGCAGCTGCAGCGCAGTTAGCCGATGTCTTGATCGACTGCGTCGACGGCGGTGCATCCGTCAGTTTCATGCATCCGCTGGCACAGACGAAGGCGCGCGCCTTCTGGCAGGCGCTGGCCGCCGACATCGCAGCCGGCGCAAAGGTCCTATTCGTCGCGGAAGACGCAGCGGGCATCGTTGGCACGGTGCAATTGGTCTTGAACCTGCCGGAAAACCAGCCGCACCGCGGAGACATTTCGAAGATGCTCGTGCATCGCCGCGGCCGGCGTCGTGGCATCGGCGCTGCACTCATGCGCGCGGCGGAAGAGTGTGCCCAATCCCTCGGCCGAACCCTGCTCGTTCTCGACACAGTCCCTGGCAGCGCCGCCGCGCGGCTCTACGAACGTCTCGGCTGGACTTATGTTGGCACCATCCCGGACTTTGCGTTATGGCCCAACGGCGGTTTGACGCCGACCAACTTTTATTACCGGAAACTGGCTTGAACGCGCCCGGCGCCTGCATGGCTAAAACCGTCGCGCGACGGTGGCACCGCTCAGTCCGGCTTTCGCCCGACAAAGAACACATAGCCATAGGTCGTTGGAAACTGGCGGCGCATCGCGATTTCCGTCTGGCTCATCGCGATCACGTCTCGCGCAACCGGATCATCAGCATATGTCCGTTCCAGCGTCGGCAGCTTGGCCTCGAGCGGCCCGTAATAGTGATACCACCACGCGTGGTCGGGTAAAGCAAAATGCCCGACACACTCATATCCGCTCGCGTCGATCATCTCGAGATTGGTGGCCACGTCAGTCATCGCCGGATACTCCTCCGCGAAGAATGCCGCGGCTTCAGACGGCGGCTCCGATGTGAGCCAGACAAGCTCGGTGACGGCAACATAACCGCCGGGAGCCAACAACGCGTGACAGGCGCGCAATCCGGCTTCAAACCCCACGTTGTAGATCGCGCCTTCGGACCAGATCAGATCAAAGCTCGCCGGCGCAAATGGCAGATCGCGCATGTCCGCTTCGCGCACATCGATACGGTCGGACACCCCGGCCGCCTCGGCCCCAACGACCAATTGGTCCAGATATGCGCGATGCAGATCGACCGCCGTCACGTGACAGTCCATCGCCTGGGCGAGCGTGATGGTCTGCATGCCCGGACCACACCCAAGATCCAGAACGCGTGCCCGCTGCGGGAGCCGAGAGCACAACGCAAGCGCCTGCAGCGTGCTCGCCTCACATCCCGGCCCCTGCCGCGGCAGGCCGCTCTGGATGTCGAGAAAGACATCCCAGCGATGTTGGTCGTCGTTGGTCATGTGAAGACAGAACTCAGGCACTGCACGCGGCCATGGCGTCAAAGAGATTTGCGTCATTTGACGCAACGCCACGCCTATGTTTGCAATCTCTCGCTCAATCCAGCGACTTGCCGATTTCCTCAGTCATCTTCTTGGCATCGCCCAGGATCATCATCGTGTTGTCGCGATAAAACAACGGATTGTCGATCCCGGCGTAGCCTGAGGAAAGCGAGCGCTTGTTGAACATCACCGTTCCGGCTTTCCACACCTGCAGCACCGGCATGCCGTAAATCGGCGAACTTGAATCTTCCTCAGCCGCGGGATTGGTCACGTCATTGGCACCAATGACATACGCAATGTCGGCTTGCGCAAATTCCGAGTTGATGTCCTCAAGTTCGAACACTTCGTCGTACGGCACGTTCGCTTCTGCCAGCAACACGTTCATGTGCCCCGGCATGCGCCCGGCAACCGGATGGATCGCGTATTTGACCTCTACGCCCTGTTCCTTGAGCTTGTCGCCCATTTCCCGCAGGGCGTGCTGGGCTTGCGCAACCGCCATACCGTAGCCCGGCACAATGATGACTTTCGATGCGTTCTTCATGAGGAAGGCCGCGTCATCGGGAGCACCTTGCTTGACCGTCCGTTGCACGCCGTCATCGCCGGCCGGACCGGTCGTCTCACCGCCGAAGCCGCCCAGAATGACCGAGATAAACGACCGGTTCATGCCCTTGCACATGATGTACGACAGGATCGCACCGGACGAGCCGACCAGCGCGCCGGTGATAATCAACGCGATATTGCCAAGCGTGAACCCGATCCCGGCGGCAGCCCAACCCGAATAGGAGTTGAGCATCGAGACAACGACGGGCATGTCAGCGCCGCCGATCGGGATGATAATCAAGATCCCGAGCGCCAGGGCCAGGATCGTAATCGCCCAGAACAGAAACCCTGAACCGCCCGTGATGCAGAACTGATAGACGAGAATAATCAGCAGCGCGCCAAGGCCAAGGTTTACGAGGTGACGCGCGGGCAGGATGATCGGCTTGCCCGACATCCGGCCGGACAACTTGGCAAATGCAATGACAGAGCCGGTAAAGGTCACGGCGCCGATCGCAGTGCCCAGTGCCATCTCAAGCAGCGAGATGGCCGGAATATTGCCGGCCGTGCCAATCCCGAACGCTTCCGGCGAGTACAGCGCCGCTGCGGCCACGAACACCGCGGCCATACCCACCAGCGAGTGAAACGCCGCGACCAGCTCCGGCATGGCTGTCATCGGAATGCGTTGTGCGATGTAGGCACCGATGCCGCCGCCAAGTCCGAGCGCGGCAATAATCAACACCCAAGTCAGCACATCATCCGGAGCGCCAAGCTGGAACAACGTTGTGAGGACGGCAATTGCCATCCCCAACATGCCGTAAATGTTCCCCTGTCGAGACGACTCCGGGCTGGACAAGCCGCGAAGCGCGAGAATGAACAGCACACCCGCAACCAGATAGAGGATGGCGACGATATTGGGGGACATCTCGATGCTCCAGGAGGCAGCTTGGCAGGCTCAGCCGTTTGACGGCTTCACGACCAGATTGGTGATGCGACGAACGAAGGGCGCGATGATCAAAACGACGGGAAAGGCCACAAGCCAGGCGAACAGCCAGGCCGATATCCAGATCTCAACGAAATCAGCGACGAGGCCGACGGCCCGCCACGTTGCAACGCCGGAGACGACGAAGGACATCAATCCCGAAAGCAGCGCGCCGAAGACGATCGGCTGGTAGCGATGTGGCAATTTCAAACTCATTGCCGGCTCAGCGCTTCTCTTTCTTTTTGTACATGGCGAGCATGCGCTGCGTGACGAGAAAGCCGCCAAAGATATTCACGGCAGCCATAACCAACGCGAAGAAGCCGAACACCTTGGCGGCAACCGAGCCTTCGCTGGCCAACGACACGCCGACGGCGAGCAGCGCGCCGACAATAATCACGGATGAGATCGCGTTCGTGACCGACATCAACGGCGTGTGCAGCGCCGGTGTCACCGACCAGACGACGTAGTAACCGACAAAGATCGCAATCACGAAAACCATCAGACGATAGATGGATGGATCCACTTCGCCGCCAGCAACACCGCTGGCGGCCAGTGCAGTCGTTGCACTCAGGCAAACCACAGTCAGGCCGCCTAAAACTGCCTTAAGCATTGCCGTTCTCCTGTTTCGGCAGCAGGTTCGCATGCACGATCTGTCCGTCGCGCGCAATCAACGTGCCCTGGATGATGTCATCCTCCCAGTCGATCTTGAGCGCATCCGCGTCCTGCTCGATCATCAGCTGGATGAATGTCAGAAGGTTCTTGGCGTAGAGTGTCGACGCATTCACGGACACGGTCCCCGGCAGGTTCTTGGGCCCGACAATCCGAACACCGTTGTGATCTACGGTTACTCCCGCCTGGGTCAATTCGCAGTTTCCGCCAGTCGTCGCCGCCAGATCGACAATCACCGAACCCGGCTTCATGCTTTCAACCATTTCGCGGCTGATCAGACGCGGCGCTTGCCGGCCGGGGATCTGCGCCGTCGTAACGACAATGTCCTGCGACTTGACGTGGTTGGCCACCAGCTCCGCCTGTTGGCGCTGATAGTCTTCCGACATCGGCTTTGCGTAGCCGGCAGCCGTTTGCGCGGCCAGGAACTCTTCGTTTTCCACGGCAATGAACTTTGCGCCCAATGACGCAACCTGCTCTTTCGTTGCCGGACGCACATCCGTTGCGGTGACAATCGCCCCAAGCCTGCGCGCCGTTGCAATCGCCTGCAAACCGGCAACGCCGGCCCCCATCACAAAGACGCGCGCTGCTGGAACGGTGCCTGCCGCCGTCATCATCATTGGCAGCGCCTGTTCAAACAGCGACGAGGCGTCGACAACCGCCTTGTAACCGGCCAGGTTGGCTTGCGACGACAGCACATCCATAGCCTGCGCGCGGGTCGTGCGCGGCATGAACTCCATGGAGAACAGCAACCGCCCTGCCCCGACTAAGCCGTCCAACTCCGGGCCCGTCGCGTACGGCTCCAGCATCGCGACAACGCCGCCGTCCGCCGCAAGCTGGCCGGTCAGCTCCGGCGGGGGCCGCGTCACCTGCAACAGAAGGTTCGCCCCGCTCGCCGCAGCGTCGGCCGTGTCGACAACGTCAGCTCCCGCCTCACGATAGGCGGCATCGGAAAAATGCGAGCGCAGGCCGGCACCGGCCTGGACTTTTACCGTACAGCCCAGCCCGCTCAAACGTTTGGCCGTATCTGGCGAGATCGCAACGCGTGGTTCGCCGTCAGGCTCCGTGGTGGTCGCCACCGTGACCATATTCAACTCCGATGGATCGGAAGGTTTCAATCTGCGCAGGTCACGCCGACAACGTTGCAACGCGCCGTGATAAAACCTGCATCTTGGCGACCGCTCAAACCAAAGTCGCTGCCATGAAAACAAGAAGCACGACGACGCACACCGTCACAACCTGACAGCCAAGCCAGAAGCCTGCATAGGTTTGCTTGTGCGCATCGTAGTCCATGTCCGGGTGACCCTTCGAAGTATCTAAGTCCATTGGATGTTCCGCCTGGTCGCTGCTGCTGTCTGGGGTTTCATCTACGGCAAGCCACCTACAAATCGCAAGCACGCATGGTGCTTATCAGCAACTCCGCGTCGCATTGCCATGGTTCTGCCCCTGTCTTCCGGTTGTCGCTCTGCACCACGCAAGTGCGGACTCGATCCACGACGAAACCGAAAGACGGGGAGATGTTATGGTCAGGAAATTTGATTACGCTCGCGCGGCAATTGCTGCCGTCGTCGCGAGCGGCCTGCTGTCAACTGTGGCTGTTGCTCAAGCCATCACGCCCGCTGCCGACGAACGCGAACGCCTGAAGGCCTGCGAGGCGAAAATATGCGCCACCGCCTTGAAAAAATCGGGTGATGGACCGCTCGTCTGCTCGATCCAGAAAACCTGGACCAAGTCGTACATCGAGAACGGCGTGCGACAGAAAAAAATCTCCTGGACATTCGGCGACGCCCAGTGCGGCGTTGACGTCAACCTGAGCAACGGCGACATCGTGTCAGCGCTGACAAAGCCGGCGCATACGGTGCAATTCGCCGAGCATAAGGTCGCGTGTAACGTCGAACGTGAGGACTCGATTACGAAGGTCAACTTGACGCTGTCGCCGAAACTCGAGTTTGAAAATGGCAAGGCGACAAAGGCATGGTTGAACGTCAGCAACATTGAAGCCCCGACCCTCATCAAAGGTGCAATCTGGACGGTGGCTCAACTCGAGGACCGCTTCGGTCTGTTTCACAGCGACTTGATTTCAGAGGTCAACGAGTTCCTCGGCTCGAAGTGCGCCAAGCGCTATCCCGACCTGGCGAAATAGTTTGGGCGCGCGCCGATAGTCCGATAGCAGCGTTTGACTTAAGACGCTGCCGCGTGTCGGCGCGCGCTCTTATCGCAACCGAACAAGACGAACATTGACAGCTTGGAACTCCGTGCCAACGGTTGCGATTTTGACCACCTGAGTTCCATTGGTATAGGCGACATTCATTCGGGCGTCGAAACCACCGCCTGTGATCTCTAACGCAACGCCATCAACTGTCTCGCGCCCACGCACCTTGCCGACGGCATTGTAAGTACGCTCTTCCCATGACCCGCGGAGCACACCGCTTCGTGATTGCAGTACCGATCGAATCTCCACTTTAAAGTCCGAGCTTGCGCAACGAAGCGACAAGCCGATGCCATCTGATCGCTGCCGATAGTATGCCCGACAGCGGATCGCTTCCGCCGTTCCGTCCGAGAAACGAACCTGGCCGGCCCCAGACCAGGCACCAACCAGACTTTTCAGCATGGACCCCGCCGTAGCGGGCAACACCAATGCCATGGAATAGATGAGCAAAACTATCGAATAGCTCGCTGTTTGTTCCAGCAGTTTGCACATAAAGCGCATAGCGTCCCCTTCAATCCGCACACAGATAAACCTTGAATTAATTGGATTGATTGTAATGTGCAAGACGTGAGTCCAGGCAATTCTGTCTATCGACGGGGCCTCGGGAACATCTCGACGCCACGATAAGACCAATACTGCAGATATTGCCAACGAAAGCCGCTCAGAAAAACTTGCCGGGTGTCGGCGCTTGGCGTATCCGTCGCTAACGTTCAAAGCTGTTGGTCGGAAAGCGTATAGAAACGAGAAACGCAACGGAGTAATTCGTGTGCTGAATATTTTCTTTGAATTTGC
>JBCDAH010000020.1:0-44998 GCA_039186015.1 Pseudomonadota bacterium | reverse complement strand
TGCGGATCCGCTCGTCGTTCCACGGCGAGCCCTCGACACGGCTGAAGTGCCATGGCCAAACGTGCGGATACACGTTCGAGACAACCGTCATCCCCTGGCTCTTGATCCGTGCAATTGCGTCAGGCGCTGGTGCCTCAATCCAATCCACCTGGCCCGAGAGCAGCGCCGCTGTTCTCGCGCTCGGATCGGGAAGCGGCATCAGAATGACCTTGTCGAGCTTGGGCACACGCTTGGGATCCCAATGCTCCTTAAATGGCTCAAGCTCCGCACGCTCGCGCGCCGTGATCTTGGTCAGCTTGAACGGCCCCGTCCCGGATGGGTCCTGGGCGAATTTGTTCCAGTCCTTCGTCTTCTCCCATTGGGCCGGAGATGCCATCAGGAAGTAGCAGATCTGGAAGGGAAAGAAGCTGTCTGGTGATGTCGTCTGAAACTCGACGGTGTACTTGTCGACTTTCTTGACGGCCTTGAATCCCGGCATCCGGAAGTTCACCAGAGACGCCTGTCTGGCACTGTACTGCGGTGACTTCTCGTTGAAGAGCTTCTCAATGTTGAAGATGACGGCATCCGCGTCGAACTCGGAACCGTCGTGAAACTTGACGCCCTGGCGCAGTTTGAACGTCCACTTAGTTTTGTCGTCGGGATTGACAGACCAGCTTTCAGCCAGGCCAGGCACAAGGCCCGACGGCTTATCCGAAGTCGACAGGTCCCAGTTGATCAGCGCATCATAGAGTTGAAGCCCAACGAAGCGAAAACCTTCAAAGCCATTATCTGGCTGTCCCCATGTCAACGGAACATCGTTGGCTGTCATTCCAATGCGCAGTGTGCCTTGTGCTTGTGCACCCGTAGCGAGTGAACCAGCCATCACCGTTGCGCATACCAAGCCATACAGCGGCCTAGCTAGTCGCCAGAAACTCATTTGTAATCACCTCCATTGCCAGACATTTTTGGCAACGTTTCAAACGCAATCTTGGTGCCAATCTAAAAGACTCATATATATCAATGAAGTGCACGTCAGCGGAGAAGATCGAAGATTGCCAGATGCCTATATCTAAGGCGAAAAGCATTCATGCTGTTCAAATTGCGCCCATTTTGAAAAGAGAGCGTGACGCATACTCAAAACAAGAAAAACAGAGAAAAATATCATTTCGCACAGCGCGCAGGCATAATGAGGAAAAGCACGCCAAGTTTTGCCTCAGCATTATTCATAGAAGAAACATAAATCAGCTCGAAATTTAGCTGCGAGCGCTGACGAATATCGCCGACTGTCCTGTTATGCGGCGGCGCACACCAATGGATGGGCGGGTGCTCACACGTTGCTGTTTAAGGCTTTCGCGACATGCGTGTACCCATGAGAGCCTGCAACCGCTAGCGGCCAGAAAGCTCGATCTCAAGGCCGGCTTGCGGGGAAGAATTTACCTAAATTGTTCAACACGCTAGCTAGAAATTCGCCAGAAGTCCCGGCGTGTTACTGACGGGACAGCATCTGCCGGCCATGATTGTTAGAACAAACTCAGCTGCTGGATGTGCCACAGCGTGTCTTGAGAGGAAAAGTACCGTGACTTTGCAAGGGATTTTCAAAAACCGTAAACTTGGCCAACCGGTGCATAACAGCATTGCAGCAAGTGCCTGCGCTCTAGCCCTTACATTTGCCATTTCGATGGGCGGCACGGCCATGGCGGCGAATACGGATACAGCCGGATCACCAGCCGCCACCACGGCCGACGTGTTTCACGGCGCAAACATTCTGGGCGACCGCGACCTCAGTCATGTCAGCGCGCGCGGTTTAGCGGCTGAGACAACAACCCGGCTCATCCGCGTCGCTCAAAGCGACGATGACGATGACGCCTTTGACCCACGCGACGCGCTCGGCTTGAACGATCTGTCCGATGGCGACGATGACGACGGCCCCGATCGCGGCAACGTCGGCAGCTATGATAATGACGATGACGATGATGATGAGCCGCGGTATCGCTCTCGCAAAAAATCAAATCCGCGTCAGTCACGTCGCTCCGGCGAAACGGCACTCTGTCGGCAGATGCGCCGCAACTGCCAGATTGGCGGCAGCGACAGAGCATGCCGACAGTACCGCGACTTCTGCGGCAACAACTAGGCCATATGCACATCGGTACGGCGGTCGACCGCCGTCCGTCCTGGCGGGGCTCGCCCTTGGCGCAGCCGACCGCCGAACAGCGTAACAACATAGATGATGTTGCACGGTTTAGGTCACATCCGCCACATGCGGAATCGCGCCGCCGCCCCCCTGTTGGACTCACTTGGCCAGCCACCCATAAAATCTTCCCCCTGGATGGTTGGCCAGGAAGACCGAGAGACTGGGGTGTGGTATGGTTTCAGCTGAATCTGAAACGCAATGGCGCGGCAGGTATCCGCAGAGAAAATGACCAAATCGATCACAAGCTGGATGAAGAAGGAGCACGTACCTGGCCTAGCTGCGTGCGTGGTTCGCGGAACGGACATCGTGTGGGCGGAAGGTTTTGGGATGGCGGATCTGGAAAATCAGATCCCATTTACGCCGGACCGCAGCATCTTTCAGATTGCGTCGGTGTCAAAAGTCATCACGGCGGTTGCCATCATGCAACTGCGCGACAAAGGCCACTTCAGGCTGGATGATGACGTCAGCGGGCATGCGGGCTTCACCGTACGCAATCCAAAGTTTGCGAACCAGCCGATCACATACCGGCATCTGCTTCGCCACGTCTCGTCGATCCGCGATACGGACGGCATCTACGCGCTCTATGCCGTTGGTGACCCGACGCTAACGCTGCAGGAAGTGGTTTGCGGCTATTTTACCGAAGGCAGTCGATATTGGCACAAAAAGAATTTCTATTCATCGCAACCAGGACAGCGTGAAAAGTACTCCAATATTGGTTTTGCACTTCTTGGATTATTGATTGAAAATATCAGCGGGCAATCGCTAAACGACTATCTTCGAGATAATATTTATGCGCCGCTCGGCATGGTTGACACGTCATTTTTTATTGAGGACCTGGATCAAGGCCGCCAAACATTTCCATATACGTATCAATCAAAACCCCGCCGCCAACTCTGCCCGGGAGATGGAGACGGAAATCTTCTGCCCTCGGGCGCGGCGCCGACGGCCGGGTTCAACAAGCATGCGCTCTATAGCTACCCCACATTGGCCGACGGCATGGTCCGCACGACGGTGACGCAACTCGCGCGTTTTATGACCGCGATGATGAATGACGGTCAGTTTCAGGGCTATCAAATGCTGAAGCCGGATACGGTCTCAGAAATGCTGAGCGGCGATGAGCAAGGCCTAGGCTGGGTGAGAGACGGCAAGTACTGGGGACATGACGGCGGAGACCCAGGCTGCGCCAGCGAGATGTTCTTCGACAGGAAGGACAGGTTCGGCTTCATTATTCTCGCCAATGCGGATGTGGAACTGGACCGCGTCCGCCCACTCATTCTGTCGCAAGCCCGGAAGTCGGCTGTCAGCTAGAGCATGTTCGCCTTTGTGAGATGAAGTCTGCCATAGGCGAAACCTCACCGCTGGGCCACGTCCCTGGCTGCACCGCGTTGGACGAGACAAGTGCCGTGTGTCGCGTGTAACCGCGGCACATTCTGTGCCGCGGTTGCGCAGTTCTGGCTCAGTTCCAGGATCGCACAATGCCGCCAAGATTGTCGGGACCCGGCTTTTCGAACTTCCGGACACGAACACCCAGAATTGCCGTCCAGGGATAATGGACGATGCCGTAATCATCGATGTTCTCGTCGGTCTCTCCATCCTGCCGGTAGTCCATCCAGCTGTCTTCACCTTCGCTGAAGACTTTCAGGAGGTATCGCGTCCCGTCCCGAACCTGCTTATCGTTCTCGGCTGTACACCCGTACTGACGTAGGGTGTCGACAACAGACGCAAAGAGATCGAGTTCCCCCACCTCCAGGGCGGCGTAGAAGTTCTCGCGATGCCAGCGGTAAAGATTCGGCGCATCCGATACTCTGAGCTTATATCGATGGGTTGCCGTAATCAGGTGCGCCATGTGAGGCGCGAGATCCGCGACAGCAATGAACCCCTCGTCAAATGGACCTTCCTCGAACGCGTTCGCATCTCGCAGCTTGTAGTTCTTGGTATAGGTCCAGAACCGTGGGCCCCAGGTCTTCGATGCTTCAGGTAGCTTAATGTCCGGGAACAGTTGCGCCTCTGTGAACCAGAGGACCCAGACATAGAGGTCCAACAGCACTTTCGGTGTTGAATTCTTGTCCCCAAGGATCGCATCGATATCGATATCCGCCGCGATCTTGAGTGTCTCACATTCCTCGAATGCAACGTTCGTCAACGTCGTAAGGCGCTTCGTTCTCCAGTCGTCCTTCGGATAAAGGCGATGGGCAAAGATCGCCAGCGGAAGAAGCTTCCCAAACTCGTTACACGTGATGGAGTCTTCGCTACGCTTCAAAAACGGCTTGCTGAGTGTGGTAAGGTACTTGCGTGCCGCGCTCCGTGCCTTGTTATCCAACTCAGGCGCGTTTGCACTCGAGTAGGTGACCTGAATGATGGCCTCAATCGAATCTGCACCGACGTTAAACAGCGCCGACGGCTTCCGCTTGAAGTAGTTGATCATTTCATCGACGCCCCGGCCAATCGAGAACGTGGCACGCTTGGCTTCGCGCGGGGACCACGGCGCAGGGTTCAGATACCGTCTGACGGAAGCCGATGGCTTCCAGCTCTCCGGCATGTTTTCAATCTCGGGCACACACAGCTGCTTCGGCTCCTCGGCCAGCGCATGTGCGCCGAACATTAATACCGCACCAAACACAACGAGTGGTGCACACGTCTTTGTCAAAGATCTCAGATGCAAAACTTTCTCCACGAACATGGCAAGTCAACGCGACCGAATGGACCCGACTTGTATGCCTATCGCAATCAGTCTGTCGGCGTGAGAGATGCATACGTGCCCAACTCGGCCTGTCCGACGGCGACGGTCGGTCACGTCAGGCGCCGAGCAACGTTCACATTCGCCCGCATTAGCACAGCAAACATGAACGAATAGCCACAACATTGTTCGCCGTACTTGCCTAATCTACAATTGTTTGGCTCCGAGTCATTGCCAAGTCTAGCTGTTGCCTCGCCGCAGTGCAGCAACGCGTCCATGCGTTCCCGTTGGCCCCAAACTGTAGCCCTATTTGTGTGTGCTCTACTGTCACCAACGGTACACCTGACCAAGTGCAAATGGTGCGATGCCAAGGGTTGGACGCAATAGGGTTCGGCATCTTGGGTGGAGCGCACTAGGTTCACGCGCGATGCTTGAGGCACCGCACCTATACCCATAAGACCTGCAGTGCAATGAGATGTGGGCCTTCCAAACGGGCCGAGTAATGCCTACGTCCTGATCACGACGTTCGGCTGATCGACGATCTATTCAAACCGTGACTGACGTACACATTGGGCTTGGACCTATTCGAGGTTGACTTAACGATGGACAACGACATCGGCCGGTGGATGAGCGAGAAACATGTGCCGGGCCTAGCTGCATGCATTGTCAGTGATCGCCACATCGTCTGGGCGCGCGGCTACGGCGCTGCCAACATCTCAAAAGGCATCGCATTCACACCGGATCGCACCATTTTCCAGATCGCATCCGTCACGAAGACGATTACTGCCCTGGCAACGATGCAATTGCGCGACATGGGTCGGATCGCGCTCGACGACGATATCGAGGACTTCCTCGGTTTCGAATTGCGGAATCCGCAGTTCCCCGATGAAGAAATCACGTTCGCAGATCTGCTGACTCATTCCGCGGGGATTCGAGACAACGAAAACCTCTATAGCCTTTACGCGCCCGGTGACCCAACCGTCTCGCTAAAGCATGTCGTTCACGCCTACTTCCGCAGGGGTGGCGAATTCTGGACGGAAGATAACTTTTACGACAACCCACCAGGTGAAACGCGGCTGTACTCGAACATGGGGTTCGCTCTTCTCGGACACCTGATTGAGGTCGTCAGTCGCATGCCGCTGGAGGATTATCTAAAGCGGTTCATATACGGTCCGCTGGGGATGCTGGAAACGTCATTTTACCTGTCCCAACTTCCGAAAGACATGCACGCGTCGCCGTACACGTTCGCGCCAGTCAGCCGGGCTCTGCTGATTCCCGGAGATGGCGACGGCAACCTGCTTCCGAAGGGTACATCACCAAAAGCCGGCTATAACGAGCACGCACTCTATAGCTTTCCGACATTGGCTGACGGCATGGCGCGAACCAGTGCGACCCAGCTGGCCAACTTCCTGATCTGTCTGATGAACGGCGGGAGGTTCAACGGCAGCAAGGTACTGAAGGACGGCACCGTTGACGAAATGCTGACCGAAGACCGCGGCGGTCTCGGATTAGCAAGAGTTGGCGACTACTGGGGTCACGACGGAAGCGACCCTGGCTGCGCAGCGGAAATGTTCTTCAACCCCCGCACGAAGGTCGGATTCGTCGCGGTCGCGAATGCCGACGTGAATCTGGGCGACATTCGCGAGTTGCTGATTGATCGGGCCGAGCAGTATCACAGGCATGCGAAACGCAGTGGTTGACCGTTGCATCCACTCATTGGTTTGCACTCGGCATCTCATTCCGTCAGCGGCATTGAAGTAAACAAGGCCCTGTTTGAGGAAACCGGGCCTTGTTTTTATCGTACTTTGTCATGCGGCTGGATCACGGTTGACCGGCGGCAAGCTTCAAGCATCAGTCGTGCGGCGTCTTGTTGTTGGGCTGCGGGACGCGCCCGGAGGTGTTGTCCGCGCCTGGGGTTGCGCGGTGAGCGTGACAATCAGAGCCAGTCTCTTCGGTCCCAACTCGACCGCCGCAAACTCAAGTTTCGAGATCGTGGCACCAGCTTCACAGCTGCTGACGGCCTTGGCGATCCGCTGCCCCGGTTCTCCGATCGTTGGAGCGCGTCGCGCCTGGCGCCTGCCCGCACAGTTTTGTGCATGATCGGACAAGAGCTTTGAGATCCCCGCGTCAGCGGTAATCGTTGTGGAGTCGAGAACCATCAATCCACCGATGCGACCGTTCGCATACCGCCAGTTGACCGGGAAGTGACGGAAGAAGTTCTTCTCATGCGGCAAGATTTCGTACCGCGTTTGCGACTTGGCCAGAAACTTCAGAGCAAACTCCATTGTCTGCTTGCGCGACAGAACGACGGGCTGGCGATCCGGCGCGCCCGGGGTTCCACGACCGCGACCAGGAAAAGATTCGCCATGATTGTTGCTCGCAGCAGGACCACCGAACGCACCGTTGTTCTCGCGCTGCGGCCCGTTGCCGAATGCGCCACTGTTTCCGGCGGATGGCGCTGCGCCGAATGCACCTGGGCCACTGTCTCTGGACTGATCCCTGTGATAGGCCCAGCACGCAGACACCTTGCGCGCGGCATTCTTCGAGCCCGTCAGCTTAAAGCGCGAGACGCCGCTTTCAGATAGAACGCCCATGACATTGCCGTACATGATCGCGCGCAGCGTTTCCTTGGACTGCCCAAGGGATATGAAAACGCTATTGCCGCGATATTCGGCCATTCCGTCCACGACAACGCGACCGTCTACATCGAGCTTGGCCGGAAACTGCGAGACCGACCGCTTCGGCCAACGCTCGTTATAGAATTGAACCTTCCAATCACCACCAGCGTACGCATGAAGCGACAGCGAAATATCGTTCTTATACTTCACACTGGCGTAGCACGTTACAAAGCGCTCCTGATCGTACAGGGCGGACACGGTCCAGTTTCCAGTCTCTGCGTATTTGAGCACGCGAAGATTATCATCAGCGCAAACCGGTCCACTTGCGATCGACGCGCCCGTTACGATTGCGCATAACATAAAGAACTTACTTGTCATCAGTATCTCCATCGACCTTTGCGCAGTGACCTGGTCGTCTCCGGCGCCCGCCATGCCGATCGATGACCATCTGTAGGTTCCAATGTTACGCATTGGAGCAAAGGTCGCTGTCCCCGCCGGAACAGGCCGAATATGTCGGAACTTTGGACCGGTGTTACCTGCGGCACAGCCGGTTACGGCGCGGTCGGCATGCTTCGCACCAGGCGAATCTGAATACGCTGAATAAGGGTCGGCTACGGCAAGGAGGACCATTATGGGCAGGCTATTTTACTGCCTGGGAATTCTGATTGTTCTTTTGTTTGTGACGCAAATCATCATGCGAAAAATCTTACAGGTTGGGTCATCGCGACGACGACCAGTTCCGTCGAACGGTCGGTTCTAGAAGGACGTTGTCGCCTCTAAGGATAAGCCCGGCTCGGAGTTTGGGCGCAAACAGCACGTCGCCCACAACGGTTAAAGCTTGTGCGGCACCTCTGGTGGATCGGTTACGATTGACGTCAACGACGCGTTCGGTGCCTGAAGCGCAGCAAGCGGCGGTACGGGGCGCGCCAACGTCGGATCCGTCGCAAATGCGCGCTCCATGGCACTTGCGGCATCGAGAAGCTCGTGATCGCCACGAAACCGCCCGACCACCTGCAAGCCGAACGGCAAGCCCTTATCGTCGACGCCGCACGGCAAAGACAGGGCCGGATTGGTCGTCAACGTCACGTACCAGGCCATGGCGAGCCAATGATAGTACGTGTTCAGCTTGCGACCCGCGATTTCGTCCAGATACAGCGTCGACCAAGGGAACGGCGACACCGCAACCGTGGGCGCGACAACGACGTCATAGTTTGCGAACGCCTCCTGAAAGCGCCGGAAGATACGTGTCTGTTCTGCGTGCGCCCAGGCGAAGTCCGTCAACGACATCTTGGCGCCGAGCTCGTAGTTCGCGCGGACGTTCGGACCAAGGCGGCTCGGATCCGCGTTGTAGTCCTCACCATAGCGGCACAAAAAGCTGACGGCGCGAATGACGTCGAAGCACCGCTCGGCATCGCCGAAGTCAAATGCCACTTCATCACACGTCGCGAAGAGATGGGACATGGCGGCAAGCTTGCTCTTGAACGTCTCCTGGATCGGTGGATCGACGATACCTGTCCCAAAGTCCGCGCTCCAAGCGACCCGCAAGGCTCCGAGATCGACGGGTCGGTGTGCCTGCAATGCCTGATCGTCAATCGGAAATGTCAGCGGATCAGATGCGTCATGCCCGGCTTGTGCAGCAAACAGGAGACGCGCGTCATCGACTGTGCGCGCCATGGGGCCCAACACGGAGATCGGCGTCCAACCCAATGGTCGGCGTTCGGCCGGAACCATGCCGGGCGACGGGCGAAAGCCGACGACTCCACAAAACGACGCCGGAATGCGCAGCGACCCACCGGTGTCGGAACCGGTACAGATTGGCACCATATCGACGGCGAGCGCAGCGGCTGAACCGCCGGATGAGCCACCACACGTCAGCGTTGGATCAAACGGATTCCCAGTCGCTCCCCAAACAGCGTTCCGCGTATTCGCGCCCGCACCAAACTCTGGCGTATTCGTTTTTCCGACCATGATGCCGCCGGCGCGGCGCACGCGCGCGACCATGACGCTGTCGGTTTCCGGAACATTATTCTTGAATAGCGGCGAACCGAATGTTGTGAGCACGGCGCCCGTGTTCTCAAGGTCTTTCACCGTGAACGGAAGACCGTGCAGTGTGCCGAGTTCAGCACCCTCGACAACGGCCGTTTCCGCTGCCCGCGCCTCTTGCCGTGCGCGGTCAAAGCATGTCGCCGTCACAGCATTGATCGCTGGATTGGTGTCAAGGATCCGTTTAAGAAAAGCTTCGAGGACCTCGACGGGTGATAGCTCGCGGCGCCCAATGCGATGGCGCAATTCGACTGCGGTTAACGAAACAATCTCGCCTGCGTCCGCCATATGCAATCCTATCTAAATCTGCGCCATCCAAGTCTGAACACGGACCCGCTACGCCGCCGCGCTAGCGAACGTCGATGTCGAACGACAACGCCTTCATGTCGGCGACGCTCTTGAGATCGGGTTCGTACCCCAGTCCCGGCGCATCCGGGACGACCGCAGTCTGCCCATCCAGCGGCAGCAGCGGACCGGACAGCCGATCGCGGAGGAGGTTGTCGTTCACGTCAACCTCAAGCAATCCGTCGCCACCAACTGCGGACAGTAAGTGTGCCGACGCCATCAGCCCAACGCCGCCGCCGAGGTAATGCGGGCAATAGAGCTTTCCGGCAGCGATTGCGACCCGCGCGATCGACGCACATTCTGAGAGACCACCCCACTTGCAGACATCGGGTTGAAGCACACCAAACACCGTTCCGGAAATCGCCGCGTCGAACTCTGGGCGCGAGCGCATATTCTCCCCGCCGGCGATGGGAACCGCGCACGCATTTGCAACGGCCGCCCAGTTGTCCGCCGTATCGTCGACCGGGAGTGGCTCCTCAACCCATTGCAGTGGGATCTCCGCCAGTGCGTCCACCTCGCGACAGGCGGTCTCACGATCCCAAGCTTGGTTGGCATCGACCATGAGTAATTCGCCGTCCTTGAGGTCTGCGGCGGCGGCTCCGACGTCAGCTGCCGCATTGGCGTCGGCAAAGCCGATCCGTAGCTTGAACGCGCGATAACCGGCCTCACGCGCGGCATGGATCATTTCGCTCGCAAGGCGCGAGTCAATCCCACTGGCATAGGGCCGCAACGCCCGCAGTGATCCGCCAAGGAACGTAGCAAGCGGGACGCCCGCACGACGCGCGGCAAGATCGTGAAGTGCAATATCAAGGCCCGACGCGATTTGGTCTGCGGGTCCCGGCTCACCGGCCTGAAGCGACAGCCTGTGCAGCCTGGCGCGAATTGTTCGAAAGGCCTCGCGTGGGCGCGTGGCATCAAGCCCCTTGAGAGCTCCCGGGATAACGGCCGCAGCCAAACGCGCCCGGTACTCTGCGCCCGGTTGGGGAAAGTTACACCAAATCTCGCCCCAACCGACGGCACCGTCGCTGTCTTCAAGACGCAGGATGACGGCCGGCCGGGACTCGAGAGGACCGAACACGGTCTGCATCGCTCGAGCCAGAGGATATCGATAGGCGTGCACCTCAGCGCGAACGATTTCAGCCATTGCTCGTTACCTCCCTTATCAAATGCGCCCCCACCGCCAGCCGTGCGGTGATGCCATCTACGCGCGTGCCCGCACCCGGTCCGGCAGGTCCAGGCCGATACCGGTCAACTCGCCAAACCAATCGTGAACCGCCTGCACGTCGCCCTCAGGTAACGGCGGGGCACAGATGGACGCGATGTTTTGTTCGAGGTGTGCAACGGCACCGGTGCCAAACAAGACGACATCGACGCCCGACTGATGTCGCGCGAACCGATAGGCTGCATCCGTCAAACTTCTCGCACCGTCGTCGTGGATCAGAAAATCGAGAGGTTCGCTCGCGGCAGCCAGAGACGTCGGGATTGCCCCGTCCGCCGCCAGTTTCGCCAACGTCGCACGCAGCTCATCGGGTCGCGAAAAGATGTTGCGAACCGCGAACATGATCAGCGTTCCGATACCCTTCTGCGCCGTAACCGGCAGGATAGTGCGCCCTGCGCCCTGATGCATCATGTGGAATCCCAGCATCATCACATCCCACATGTCATCTTGTATCGCGCGCCGCAGCATGGCCTGATCCGGATCACTGGGCGGCGACTCCGTAATGCCGAGGTAGCGCAGTTTGCCTTTGTCGCGCTCCGTCATGAGCGCCGGAACGATCTCGCTCACGACATAGGCGTAGTGCTCCGGCTTGACCGCATGAACATGAAACACATCAACGTAGTCCGTCTGCAGTCGCCGCAGCGACTCGTCGAGATTGTCTATGACGTCGGTGGCAGACAGCAGCGCGCCGGCTTTTGCATAGCGGCTCTTGGTCGAAATCACGACCTCACCGCGATCGACGGCCCGAACGGCCTCACCAACAATCTCTTCGGTTCCGTAGGCTTCCGCCGTATCTAGAAAGTTCACGCCGAGGTCCAGCGCCGCGCGCACGAGGCCGACGCACTGGGAATGTGGCAACCCACGGCCGAGCCCAAGCCGGCTATTGCCGCCACATCCCAGTCCCGCCACGGAAACCGTGAGGCCGGTCCGCCCGAGCTTGGTCGTATCCATAATCGTTGTGTCCCCCTCGAATACAGCACGCCACGACGCGTCCAGGATAGATGGTCTGCGCCCACCAATCGAGAGAGATCTGGCTCAGGGCAGGTATGCCCTAGGCTTCGTCAAAAGCCGCGCCGCGGAATGTCCGCTTCGGCGACCCGCGTTCAAGCTGATCGTGGCCGTCCTGTAGCTGGGCCCGATCTGCCGCAACCGACACGTTCCGCGCGGCGAGGATCAACTCGCCAAGTCTTGCGAGTGCAGACGCTTTGTTCCGGTGCTGAGACCGTTGATCACGAGCAACCACGGCCAGCCCGGTTGGCACATGCACGGCGCGTACCGCACTCTCCGTCTTGTTTTGATGCTGGCCGCCCGGTCCTCCGGCGCGGAAAGCCTCAAACCGCACATCGGACGGATCAAGATCGACAGAGGTCGTGGTTGGCGGATCGGCCCGGCGGCATCCGATGTACCAGTTCTTCCGCCGATGATGCGGCCGCACCTCGCTCTTGGCGATCCAGAGCAGCGTCCCTGTCCATCGATCAGCAAGTTCGGCAGCTGCATCGCCGTTGATGAGGACCAAAGCCGATACCGGACCATAACCATCGGGATCCGTCCCCCGCGCCACGTCGACGTCCAACCCAAGGTCGTCGGCCTCACGCGCTATACGCGTCAAAACATGGGCCAGAGCCATCCGGCATTCGGCCGGCCCGCGACCACTCGTGAGCTGCAATCTGATCATCAGCGCGCACTCCGCTTGTCAGCAGCACGTGCGCGACGTTCGGGCCTGGCCGTCTTATACGTCACCAACGGGCGGAACGAGGCAACAACCGTGGCAAGACCCTGCGAGACCAGATCATCGATGACGCGATCGATACTCTTGTACGCGTCGGGCGCTTCCTCAACCAAAAGATCACGCGATGTACAAACGATCCGACCGCCAAACGGATTGCGCTCCAGATTAGCGCGATCGGCCTTGCTGGTTCGGATCCGGCCATGCATGGAACCGCGATCATACTTCCGCCCGGCGCCGTGCGCGAGCGATGCCAGAGCCTCGGAACGCGCGCCGGTTGGCTTGACGAGATACGAAAGCGTGCCACGCGACCCCGGCACCGGAACGAGACCACGATCTGCTGGCGCGGCGCCCTTGCGATGCAAGACACCGCCGGGCGTTTGCTCCAGAAAGTTATGGGGCTGATCGACAATGGCCTCGGCGTCGGTACGCAACGCGCGTGCAGCTCGCTCGGCGATCAGGCGCCGGTTCGCCTGGGCCCACCGCACGGCCTCGTCATGCGTATCGAGGTAGGTCGTGGCACCGTCGCCGCCGACATCAAAGCTGTCCTGGCCACTTTCGAGCAAGGACTGCAAAATGGCATGGCCGAAACCACGTGAGCCCGAATGAACCAGGGCGAACACGCGCGACTCGTCGAACCCGGCTTGCGCCGCGGCGTCCACGTCGTGAACATCCTCGATCGCCTGCAACTCACAAAAGTGGTTGCCGCCGCCGATCGTACCAAGTGAACCATCGAACGACGTTGATTGCAGGCCGGTGTCCGCAAGTGCACTCGGAACGTCTTCCGGGCAATCACCGTTCAACCCGCGGGCGCGGGCGTCTTCCAGGCTCTCCAAACGCTCTGCCGCCCGGTCAACCCGCAGTTTCCGCACGGCCAGGTTGAGCTGAAACAGGCCCATGCCGCATCCGATGTCCGAACCCACAAACCGCGGAAGGATCTGCTCTGCTAGAATGGCGCACCCGACCGGTCCGTACTTGCCGGGATGTAAGTCCGGCATGGCCGCCACGGCGCGGATGCCCGGCATCTGTGCCACCTGCACAAGCTGATGTGTTGCAGCGCCCTCGATCCATGACGCCGCAGAATAAAACGTGTGGACCGGCGCACCGCCATCCACCTCAAGAAACGTGCCCATTGAGAAATTCCAGAACTGTCATCCGTATCGGCACCGCCATGGCCAACGCCTTGGCTGACCACGCAAACGGCAGTGCAGAGAACATCTGGTTCCACACGCATAAGCTGTGCAGATCAGACGACACCCCTGGCGGGGTGGCGAGACAAACGCGTCATCAAACCATCTCCCTGTTGTTTTCCCGCGACATCCACAGCCGCGCAACGCCTTGATAACACAGCTCATCGGCCAATGCGAGCGTCACGTTGCCGATGGTTATCGCCCAGTTCCCCTGCCTTCGCCTCACAAACTGCGTTACCAATACGAAACGGAGCATGTCGAAGCAGGGGGCATCTGGGAATGTCACGACTTGTATTTTCAATTCTGGCAACTTTAGGCGTTCTGACACTCATACTGAAACCCACGTCGCCTCATGCACAAACGCCCCCGTGGCATGGCCTTACGGTCGAGTCCGTGTCACCGGACGTCCAGATACAGCGCAAGCTCATGCTTCCGTTCGGCGCGGTCGTCACTGCCATCCGGAAAGATAGCCCGGCGGCAAGAGCCGACCTGCGGATCAACGACGTCATTCTGGCCGTCGGAGGGCAGCAAAAGACAACGGCCGACGACGTTATCTCCGCGCTGAACGCTATCCCTCGGGGACAATCCGTTACCCTGACGCGCACCCGAGGGCTCGTTGGTGCCGACATCAACCTGAAACGTTTGAATTCATCTGCACCGCCCGTTGTCGCATCACCGACGCCGCCCGTCCTGATGCTCGATACCGGCGGACACATGGCGCAGATCAAGGACATTTTCTTTACGCCGGACGGCAAGCAGCTTGTTTCCGCGTCCAACGACAAACTGATCCGGATCTGGGATCTGGCAGCGCGCAAGACCGTGCGCACCATCCGTGGAGAAGTCGCGACGGGTTCGCTCGGCACGATTTACGCGATGGCGCTGTCGGGCGACGGTCGATGGCTGGCCGTCGGCGGTTGGCTCAACAGGTCTCCGATCAAAGGGGACTGGATCCGGGTGTACGACTTCGCGTCGGGCACACTTGTTCGCCGCCTGAAGGGCCACCGAAATGTCATAATGGGTCTTGCGTTCTCCGACGATGGCGCACGGCTCATCTCCGGTAGCGCAGATCGGACGGCGATTGTCTGGCAAGCCGCACGCGCCGCCGATCAATCCGTCGACTGGAGCCAGGGCCGACTGGTGCACCGCCTGAAAGGGCATACCGACAGCATTTACGCCGTGGCGTTTTTGCCGGGCGGCAATCGCGCCGTCACCGCATCGGAAGATAAGACCGGCCGGGTTTGGGACGTGGCCACCGGCAGACACGAAGGCACGCTGGTGGGACATCGCGACCACATAGATACCATCTCGGTCTCTAGCGACGGCACCGTCGCAACCGGTGACGACAGCGGCGAAATCCGACTGTGGCCTGCATCTGCTCTGGCGACCGTCACCAACGGCGCGCGGATCACGGACTCTTTCATATTCCAACATCGCGGAAACGTCGGCTCCCTCAGCTTTTCCCCAGACGGACGAGAGCTTGTCGCGACCTGCGGGCAACAGTGCAAATCCGACTATCGACCGCATTTATTCGATGTTGCCACCGGGTCTGTCCGCCGACTTGACCTGCCGTTCGACGGCATCGTGCTGGCGAGCACCTGGAACGGAGACGGTCGCTGGATTGCCGCGGCCGGCGGCGACGACAAACAAATCCGGTTTTGGTCAGCAGCCAACAACCGCGAGAGCCAGGACGAAAACGGCAAACCTATCGTGCTGCAAGGCACCGGGAAACCCGTCTGGACCACCGGTATTTCGCGCGACGGACGATGGATCGGCTGGGGCAACAAATGGCAACGACGCTCTCCCACGGCACGCGGTCCGATACAGTATGCACTGCGTTTGCCGTCCGCCGACCAGGGGCTCGGCGCGCCCGTCAACGTTATTGATGCGGACACAGCCGTACCGTCCAAATGGCTGCGCGGCACTGTGCGATCCGGCGATCTGTCCATGCGCCATCGCCGCGGTGGACGTCCTGTTCGGCCAGAGGGCGCACTCGAAATCAGAAGCGCCGACGGCGTGAAAGTCATCGAGCGCTCGGCGTCAAATGGATTCCGACATCGCGCCTACAGCTTCACGCCGGATAATGCGACCATCATCTCCGGCGCCAGCAATGGCGTGCTCAATGCTTACACGACGGATGCCAGGCCGATTGGCAGATTCATCGGACACGAAGGCGACATCTGGGCTGTGACACCATCGCCGGACGGCCGCTTCCTGGTGTCCGGCTCAGCCGACCAGACGGTTCGGCTCTGGAACATCAAGACACGCGAACTCGTCGTTACGCTTTACCATGCGCCAGGTCCGAACGGTGGCGCCGGCGACTGGGTGATGTGGACCCCGCAGGGCTTCTACACCGGTTCACCGGGAGGTGGGCGCCTGGTCGGATGGCAAATCAACAAGGGCGCGAACAGTGCCGCGGACTACGTCACGGGCGCACAGTATCGCAACACACTCAATCGTCGGGACATCGTCGAGCGGGCGATCATACTCGCAAGCGCGACGGCCGCGGCGGCCGAACTCGCACCGGGCTTCGAGCTGAAGGATGTCGTCGCTTCGCTGCCACCGGAAATCGCGATTGCAACGCCGGACCAAAACGCAGAGGCCTACAATGGCCGCATCACTGTTACGGCATTTGTCAAACCCGGTGTCCTAGCCCTGAAGGGCGTCGAGATCACCGTCAATGGATCGAAGGTGCGCAGCACACCGGCCGCGATACCAGCAGACCACCCGCAACCCGGACCGCGCGAGACAGTCTATGCCTACGAGATTCCACTGTTCAGCGGCTGGAATGACATCGAACTTAAAGCACAGAATGCGGCAGGCGAATCGCGCCCGGCATCTCTGCGCGTTCACCACCAAGGTGAAGGGGCTCTCGATAAGCGAGAAGTGCTGCGCGTGGTTGCCATCGGCGTTGATGACTATGACGGCCTCAGCAAGACCTGCGGTCCGGATGGCCAACAGTCCTGCAGCCTGTCATTCGCCGGCAAGGACGCGAAGTTGTTTGCCGACACTGTCGTCCGGGAAATGGGCCGGCAGCACAACCGCACTCAGGTCCGGCTGCTCACCAACTCTGGCGCTCCTGAAGATCGCCCGACACGTGCCAACATCTTGAAGGCGCTGGACGAGATCGCGCTGGCCGGCCCTAACGATACTGTCGTTCTGTTTCTTGCCGGCCATGGCGAAACCGGGCGAAATGGCCAGTATCATTTTCTCCCGACGGACATTCGCCGCGGCGCCCGTGCGGAACCCGGAACCGGTGAGAATATTCTCCCGTGGTCAGACATTCAGGATCATCTTCGGCTCGCGCTCGGGCGACGGCTTCTGTTTCTGGACGCCTGCCAGTCGGGCGCAGCCCACGCCCGCCAAGGCTACAATACCCGGCTTTCCGAGAGCGCGTTTCTCGACCAGTTCGTTGCGTTTACCGCGGCCGGACCTAATCAGGTCGCGTTCGAGAAACCGGCGCAAGGTCATGGTCTTTTCACGCTCGCCGTGGCCGAGGGGCTTAAAGGTGACGCTCTTGATCCAACCGAACGCGCGGTGCGCGTCTTTGGCCTTGGCAACTACGTCGCGCGCCGCGTTCGGCAACTCAGCGGTCAGCGGCAGTCGCCAAACGTGTATTCCGGACCTGGCGACGTTGTTCTGGTGCGCAAGTAGCGGCGGCGACTCGAAGCCGCTACCCGCTACTCGCCCGCCCCGTCCCGAGCCTTGTCGCCATTGGCCGTCGCGAGCGACGACTGCAGCGCGCGCAGTTCCTGCTGCAGTTCATCGAAGCGGGCATGGATGGCGGCCAGGTCCCGCCCCGGCGGCTGCCCAAGACCACTTGCAGCATCTGCCTCGGCCTCCGCTTCAGCCTCCGCCGCTTCATTCGCGTGCGCCGTCTGCATCGCATCAACAATGATACCAATGAACAGGTTCAGAACCGCAAAGCTGGTGACGATGATGAACGGCACAAAGAACACCCAGGCGTAGGGGTAGAGTTCCATCGTCGGCCGAACGATCCCCATCGACCAGCTTTCGAGCGTCATAATCTGGAACAGCGTATAGCCGGATGCCCCGATGGTTCCGAACCACTCCTGCATGCGGGGATCTGGGTGCAATCCGAACAGCTTCGTCGCCAAGACCGACGAGATATAGAACACCAACCCCAACACGCCGATCACCGAAATCATCCCGGGGATGGCGTGCCCGATCGCCCCGATCACACGCCGCATCTGCGGAACAACCGACATCAGCCTCAAAACACGCAGCACGCGGAGCGCACGCAATATCGCCAGCCCTTCCGCGGCAGGCATCCAGGCAATGGTCACGATCGCAAGGTCGAACAGATTCCAGCCGGAGCGAAAGAAATCCAATCGATAAGCATAAAGCTTGAGCGCCAACTCAACAGTGAACACAAGGAGAATAGCCAGATCGATCGCGCCCAAGACCCCACCGAATCGCGCGCTGACATTGACGTCTGTTTCCAGACCAAGCGTGACGGCGTTGATCAAAATGAGTCCGGTAATCGCGACCGTGAAGCGATTGCTCTCAACGAAAGAGGCAACCGCCTCGCGTCGTTCTGATTCATTTTCAATATTCCAGGGCGACTGCGTCACCAGAACCTCCTGCACAGGCCATTCGCTTGAACCCGCCGACATTCGGGGGCTGATCCCACATAAGCCCACTACGCCACAGGTCAACGCGTGGCCGTCAATCAGCGGTCGATTCCGCAACAGCGGGGCGGCATGGCGCCGTGTGCGCAAAACTGCGGCTGGGACGTGGTGGAAAACCGGCAAAACTCTGTTCGTCACCGGTGGCACGACGGCGACTCAGCCTAGCGATGGTGCTTAACGTTCCACTAGGACCCAGGAGTTTGGCATCATGCTTACCCGGTACGTCACCGCCCCTCGCGGCGCGATTTTGGCAATCGCCGCAATCGCTGCGTTTCTTGGCGTCGTGGGCCCGACGGTCGCGCAGGCACCGGCGGACAAGCAGTTCGACGCCTATGAGCGTAAAATGGCGCAACTCAAGGCCGCTGGTCGGCCGGACATGGCCATTCGCGTTGGCGTCGAAGCCATGCAACAGGCCAAGGTTCGATTCGGAGCGGACCATTGGCAATTCTCGCGCGCGGCAAACAACGTCGGAATCATGCTGCTGTCTCAACAGCGGCGCCAAGCCGCAGCGAAGCTCTTTAAAATGGTGCTGAAAATCGATCGCAAGATCTTCTCGACCAAGCATCCCAAACTCGCCGTGACCATGAACAATCTCGCGCTCACATACTCCGGTATGGGACGCCAAACCGAGGCCGCCAGTCTCCTTAAAAGCGCAGCGCGAATTCAACGGGAGGTCTATGGCGAAGACGATCCCCGGTTCGCATTGACATTGAAAAACCTTGCGACGTTGCGGCAGAAGCAGGGCAAGCTCGAAATGGCAAAACTTCTGCTAACGAAGGCATTGTCCATTTATCAGACCGCCTTTGGTAAGTCCGATCTGCGCGGTGCCGAGATCCTGGATCAGCTCAGCATGGTTGCGTACCGCCTCGGAGACTACAAGCTTTCGCAACAGTATCTTCAGGCAGCATTGCCAATCCTGACAGAGCGGCTCGGTGAAAACCATTCGCGTATTCAAACACTGAAAAGCGTTGCGCAGGCGCTACGCCGCCACCCCGCCTCAAAAGGCCTCCCGGTTAGCGCGCGCGCCGGTGGTGTCGCGCTCTAGCGATAATACAGGCCTCAGCCGGATACGCTGCGGCGAGCGTGCTTGAGGTGACCGGACGTCACGACAAGATCGTTGCATCTGGCACCGGACCTTCGGTCGAGCAACACCACCGCCGACGCCTTTGGAGACGCCGCCGACTTCGGTCGCACTTGCATGGATTGCTCTTCCGAGTCCTGGGGAGCGCCCCAGAACGCCGCTACGGACGGACCGTTACGCACCAATCGATCGCGAAACCAGTTCATGATCTCATAGGGCCAAACGCGGCGCCCCATTTTCGAATACCATTGCATCGCATGGCGCAGACCGCGATCAGGTTGGCAATACGTGCGCCACAGCGCCTTAGGTCGCGCCTGCAGCACAACTTCGGTCAGCTTGAACCAGAGCAGAACGCGCCACGGCGGCATATGACGTGTCGCCAAAACCTGGTGCTTATAGTCCCATTTTCTCTGGTCCGTCTGAATAACAGTTCTCTGCATCGCCAATCGGAAATACGGCGTCCAGCGGTGCGGCGTGACGTATAACATTTGGATCTGGTCGGGATCATAGGACAGCAACTGGCGCATACCGCGAATGTGATCCCAGTCGGTTTCCTCTTCAAAGCCGACAACCCAAGTCGCCATCGATAGAATGCCATGCGCCCGCAACAGCTGGATCGCCTCACGATCCACCGCGACCGTTGCCCCTTTCTTGATCATCTTTAGTTTTGCTTCATCCGTGTTTTCGAGACCGAGCAAAAACCTTTGCCAGCCTGCTTTCTTGTACAGGTGCAAGATATCGCGATCGCGCACGATATCGTCGGCACGCGTCGACCCAACGAGGATCAGATCAACGTTTTCGGCAATCAGAGCTTCGAGGAACTGCGTCCAAGCCCGCTTCGAGACCGTCGGATTCTCGTCGGCAAAGTTGATGACTTTGACATCGTGTTCGCGATGCAGCCGCGCCAGCTCTTTGGCAAACAACACGGGATCGCGGTGACGCCAACGTGTCCAGAACCCGCGCTGGCCGCAGTAATTGCACAAGTGCGGGCACCCTCGCGAAAACTGGACGACAACGGCGCGCAAGCCACCCCAGTAGCTATAGCGAGCGTGGTCGATCAGTTCCCACCCGATGCGGTAGGCGTCCAGGTCGGCGATGACTGCAGCAGGCGCCGTGGCAAATGCGATGCCGCTACGTCGAAACGCAATGCCATTCACGGCACCGAGCGGCGTGTCGGCGGCCAGCGCCGCGATCAACTGCCGGGTTGTCTCCTCGCCTTCGCCTCGCACAATCGCCGTCACGTAAGGCTCTTCGGCAAGGATGTCTCGCCAGTGATAGGTGGGATAAACACCGCCATAGATGATCGTGACGTCCGGCAGCGCCACCGCCATTCGGGCGGCGACCTCCGCAATAACGGGATGGCCGGACGTTGAGCCCGAGTGCCCGAAGAGAACCGCATCCGGCCGCCATGCGATGAATTGAGCGACAAGGTCTTCAACCTTTGCCGGCCCGAATTCACCATCGATCAAACGAACGCAGTGTCCATCGTCGATCAGCGGTCCGCCAACGGCCAGCAATCCAAGTGGCGGTAGGTGATCATCCGGAATGCGACTGCCAATCGCCGGATGAGGAACGTTTATCAGAAGGATACGCATGTCCGGGAAACCTTGTTGGCCGACTGACGGTACGTTGGGATCAGGTCACCGCTGGCACGCAGCGTCAGGCAATTCGGCTCCAAAGGCTTCACCGTGATTGCTCATATTGCCCGACGAGCCTGTCGCGCACTCCGGGCGTCCGCCAAAACGGCGATCGCGCTTGGCGTAGGCGCGCAGAGCTTCGGCCAGGTCGTCCGCCGAAAAATCCGGCCACAGCGTTTGCGTGAAATAGAGCTCCGCGTAGGCGCATTCCCACAACAAGAAATCCGACAGACGCTGCTCGCCACTAGTCCGGATCAGGAGATCCACATCAACCGCATCACCGCCGACCCCGAGCCGTCGTGCAAACGTCTCCCGCGTCAGCGCTCCGTCTGACGGGGCCGTTGCTGCAGAGAGAATTGCATCGCGCGCTGAGTAGTCGATCGCCAGTCGAAGATGCAGGTTTGTGCCACCGGCCGTAACCGCCTCGGCATGCGCGATTGCTGCCACGACGTCCGGCGCCAACCGGTCCCGCCGACCGATAACCGTCAAGCGGACACCCGCGCGGGCCAAACGCTCCAGCTCGAACACCAGATAATGATGTAACAAGCCCATGATGCCCGCGACTTCGTCGGCCGGGCGGCGCCAATTGTCGACGGAGAATGCATAGACACTGAGCGTTGCAATACCCATCGCAGGCGCCGCTTCCGCAACCGATCGAAGCGATGAAACGCCGGCATGATGTCCCGCGATACGATTAAGCCCGCGGCTGGCAGCCCAACGGCCGTTCCCATCCATGATGATGCCGATATGGAGCCGTGTTTTATCTTTGACTTGCAGATTAGTTTGCATTGCAGAGTTTCTCCTCGCAAAAGTGAGTTGAGCCGACCTTGACGAAAACGCCGACTTAGGCGGGTCGCGTTACGCGTCGATGGGTTTTCGGGGTTTGGTCCTTTTGCGCCTTCGCAGCGTCACGTACGACCCGCTCGAGTTCCCCAATGTATTCGAGAAATCGGGCCCGGCCCGCGTCGGTCAGCTTGATGTGGGTTGACGGGCGTTTGCGTTCATACCCCTTGGTGATTGCGACAAGCCCGGCATCTTCGAGAACCTGCAAATGGCGGCTCAGATTGCCGTCCGTCAGACCGCAGAGTTGACGCAGGTCACCAAAGACCAGCCCGTCCGCGTGCGCCGTCAATGACGTGAGGATACCGAGCCGGGCCTTTTCGTGAATGACACGATCCAAACCGTCATAGGAAAACGGCGGGCGCTTATCCGGCTTCGACATTGTCGCCCCCTGTTTCCGGGCCATAGGCAAAACGCAAGACTCCTGCGAGCAGAAGCTGCCCCACGCCAAACGGCAATGCCATCATCGGAGGCGAAAGCATACGTTCATTTGCACCGTAGAGCAGTACGGCAACGCCGGCGACGAAGTACCAGGCAGCGCAAATCGCCACCGTGCGCGGAAGAAAACGAAACCCGGCAAAGAGACCAAGCGCAATCAGCAGAGACCAAAAACCTGGTAGGACCCAGGCAATGTCGGGTGCCGCACGCATTGTGACGACCGCAACAACGGCCCCCGTCGCCCCAACCGGCAAAAAGTGCTCCGCCGCATTAAACAGCATTGCATCCGCCAGACCACGATGATGGCGACGCGAACGCGCGATCATTTCCAGCCCGATTAGCGCTGTCGCAACAACGGCCGTCGCGATCCAAACACTGACAAACACGATGTCATCAGTTGCCAGCGTCTGCGGCCAGATCACCTGCGCGATCGCGACTGCAAGAGCAAGCCCACCGGTCGTCGCCATGACAACCGGCCCAAAACCGCGAAACATTGCGCCAGCTGCCAGCTGCTGGCGAATATCGCCAATGTCCGCCAACGCCTTCTCAAGATCAGACATGTGCCACCCAAACTTTACAACGCAAAGTATTCGTCCAGACAAAGAGATGTCAAGTTCGTTTCTTTACAATCTGGCCTCGTCCAAATAATAGTCCGCCTGCGTCCAAAACCGGCCTGACCGACACATTGGCGTGCATTATGTTGGAAAATCGATCATGTCTGCTTGAAACTTTGGCATTGGGTTCGCTTAGCGCTTGTGCAATGCTTCGAGTCGTATTCGGCTGACACTGACGAATGCACGAGGACATCGATTAAATGGCGAAGCTGACCGCATTTCGCGATTCGTCTGAACCCGCGTTACTGAACGCCTACCATCCGAGCCCGTCGTTCTGCGAACTCATGGGGTCAGGCAGCGACGAACGGCCGAGACTTCTGGCCTTCTGGCATCGGTTGGAACAGCTTCACCTCAAAGAACTTTCTGATCGCGCGAGCGAGGCGCTGACTGAGCTGCGCGATCGCGGCGTGACATTCACGGTCTATACGGACAAAGATGAGATTGACCGTGCGCTTCCTTTCGATGTGATTCCGCGCATGATCCTTGCCGACGAATGGGATTTGATTGAACGCGGCGTGTCGCAACGCGTTGCTGCGATCAATGCGTTTCTCTGGGACATCTATCATGATCAAAAGATCATCACGGAAGGGATCGTCCCTGGCGATCTGATTTGCAACAATCCGAACTTCCGGGAAGAGATGGTCGGCCTCGACCTCCCCCAACGCACGTACACGCACATTGCCGGCGTCGACCTTGTGCGCGGCCCCACCGGGGAGTTCTTCGTCCTGGAGGACAATGTCCGGACGCCGTCCGGTGTGAGCTACGTCGTCGAAAACCGACACCTGATGCAGCGCGCGTTTCCCGACCTTCTGCAGGGAATCAACGTGCGCGATGTTTCGTCCTACGGCCACATGCTGCGCCTCAAGCTCCTCGAAGTCGCGCCATCGACGACGAAAGAGCCGCAAATCGTGCTGCTGACACCCGGCGTCTTCAACTCGGCCTACTATGAACACATCTTCCTGGCGCGCGAGATGGGCGTCCCATTGGTTGAGGGCCGCGACCTGATCGTCGAAAACAATCGGGTCTACGCCCGAACGATTGCCGGTTTGGAACCTGTCGATATCATTTATCGACGCATTGATGACGAGTTTCTCGATCCGAAATCATTCAATCCGGATAGCGTACTCGGCGTGCCCGGGTTGATGGACTGCTATCGCGCAGGAACCGTTACGATTGCGAATGCCCCCGGCACCGGCGTTGCCGACGACAAGGCCGTCTACGCCTACATGCCGCGGATCATCAAATACTACCTCGACGAAGACCCGATCCTGACGAATGTGGAAACGCATGTCTGCCGGGAACCTGATGCGCTTGCTTATACGCTGGAGCATATTGAGGACCTCGTGGTGAAACCCGTGGGCGAATCTGGCGGCTACGGAATTGTTGTTGGCCCGAAATCGACGGCCAAGGAGCGTGACGCCTGTCGCGAAGCGCTGAAGGCCAACCCAAGCAATTTCATTGCCCAGCCGATGGTCCAGCTCTCGGTATGCCCGACGCTGACTGACGACGGAATTGCCCCGCGCCATGTGGATCTTCGGCCGTTTGCGGTCACCGGAAAGGAGACATGGGTTCTGCCCGGCGGTCTGACGCGCGTCGCCCTCAAGAGCGGCTCGATCGTTGTGAACTCATCGCAAGGCGGCGGCACGAAGGACACCTGGGTGATGGAGGAGGCCAGCACCAGCAACGGTGGAGAGCCAGCGTGAACCGTTTGCTCGCCCGACATGCCGAATGCCTGTTCTGGTTGGGCCGCTATGTTGAACGAACAGCGAGCCTCTCCCGCATCCTGATGGTGCAAACGGCCTTCGATCGCGGGCGTGCGGAAGGGACGGGCTGGGCATGGATCCTAACCCTCTACGACGAGGCACCAACCTTCCTGAAACGGTACGACTCGGCGTCCGGCGAGAATGTCATCCGCTACTATCTGACAGACGTCGAGAATACCGGTTCGATCATTCGCTCACTGAGTGCGGCACGTGACAATGCACGGGCGTTGCGGGCGTTGGTCTCGACGGACTTCTGGATTCAGATCAATCGCTTGTACAAGCGCATCCAAACGCTGCCGGAATCCGCCAGCACCGAACGCCGCCTCGCGCAAACCTGCGAAGGCATCCAGACCGATTGCTACGCGTTGCTGGGCATTGCCGAATCGACCTTTTACCGCGACGCCGGTTGGCGGTTCTTCCGCCTCGGTGTGGAGATCGAGCGCGCGGACCAGATGAGTCGCCTGTTGGACGTCCGCTTTGCCCAGCTGCAAACCGGAACGGCTGGGCGCGGCGAGATGCTCGGCGACTTTGCGTTCTGGTCGATGCTGCTGCGTGCCTGCGGCGGCCATCATGCCTATCGGCGGCTGGCTCCGGGCCCGCTCGATCCCATGACCATTGCCCGGTTCCTGATTTTTGATCAGAGCTTCGCCAGATCCATTGCATATTCTGCCAGGTCGATCCGACGCGCCGAGACCGAACTGCGCACAGTGTGCAACGTCCCGACGCCGGCCGGAGTTTTACATAGCGTCGCCGATCTCACCAACACGATACAGTCCGCAACCAGCGACGAACGCCTCCTGGAGCGGTTGCACACATTCAACGATGCCATCCAACGCGCGCTCGGGTCCGTCGCGCGGGAGTTGGACCAAGCCTACTTCATGTCCGACGTCACGCCGCCATCAGATGCGAATGAATCCGCGCCGCCGACTCCTCCGTCCACGCCCATTGATCCTCCTGGCCAATCACAGGTCCAAACGATTCACGACATACAGCAGAAGCAGGATCAGACCTGAGCCGATTGCCGTCACCATCGGCTTCGCCAGGAACACAAAACACCGCCCCCAATTGAGAGCCTCATTCCGTGTCCATCAAGGTCGCCCTCACCCACAAGACCGTGTATCGCTACGATCGGCGGATCAGCATCAGCCCACAGATTATTCGATTGCGACCGGCACCGCACGCACGAACGGAAATCTTGAGCTATTCGCTGAGCCTTGAGCCGACCGAGCACTTTCTGAACTGGCAACAGGATCCGTTCGGGAACTTCCTGGCGCGCATGGTTCCAAACGAGAAAACAGACGTCTTCTCGGTTACCGTTGATCTTGTTGCCGAACTATCGGTCGTCAATCCGTTCGATTTCTTTCTCGAAGAGGACGCCCGCGAGTGGCCGTTCTCATATGACCAGCATTTGCGCCGCGATCTCCAGCCCTATCTTGACGCGCCGCCGCCTGGGCGGCTTTTGAGCCGGTACATCGACGAACTCCGATCACTTAAGGCACCAACTACGATCGATTACATCGTCGCCCTCAATCAACGCATCGAGCGCGACATCAGCTATCTCGTCCGTATGGAACCGGGCATCCAGACACCCGAAGAAACGCTTGAGAAGCAGTCTGGATCCTGCCGCGATAGCGGCTGGCTTCTCGTCCAGGTCTTGCGCAACCTCGGCCTGGCCGCACGATTCGTGTCTGGGTATCTCATCCAGCTCAAGCCGGACGTGAAGCCGCTCGACGGCCCGGCCGGTGCTGAAGAAGACTTCACCGACCTTCATGCCTGGGCCGAGGTCTATTTGCCCGGAGCCGGCTGGGTCGGTCTGGACCCGACATCCGGATTGCTTGCGGGCGAAGGCCACATCCCGGTCGCCGCGACGCCGGACCCTTCGAGTGCGGCTCCGATCACCGGTGCACATGACGAGGCCGAAGTCTCGTTCGAATTCGAAATGAGCATCAAGCGCATCGCGGAAACGCCGCGCGTTACAAAGCCCTATTCCGAGGACCAATGGTCGGCAATCCTGAGTTTGGGAGAGGCGGTCGATACGCGCCTCGCAGCCGGCGACGTGCGCCTGACCATGGGAGGCGAGCCGACCTTCGTCTCAGCAGTGGACATGGAAGGCGGCGAATGGACCAACGAGGCCGTCGGGCCGACCAAGCGGCGCTATGCCGAAGACCTCGTCCGCCGGTTGTCGACCCGTTACGGGACCGGCGGTTTGCTGCATTTCGGACAGGGCAAATGGTACCCGGGCGAGCAACTACCACGGTGGGCATTTGCCACATACTGGCGGCGCGACGGCGAGCCGCTTTGGAAAGATGCCACCCTGATTGATCGCGAAGAGCCGGCGCAGTCCGTTGATGACGCAACGGCGCAGCGGTTCATGGAAACGCTGTGTGAGCAGCTCGGCCTACCAGGCGAAAGCGGACTGCCAGCCTTTGAAGACGCTGCACACTTCGCCCTGCTCGAACAGAAGCTCCCGATCAACGTCGACATTGTCGATAACAAGATTGACGACGAGGCCGAACGCGCGCGCGTCATCAAGGCCTTTGAGCGCGGACTAAGCCGGCCTGCCGGTTATGTCCTGCCGATCCAGGTCTGGCAGGTTAAGGACGTGGGGCGTCGCTGGGTCACGGAGAACTGGGCTCTGCGCCGCGGGCGTCTCTTTCTGACACCGGGAGACTCGCCGGTCGGATTGCGATTGCCCCTTGGTGCGCTGCCGTACATCGCCCCCGTGAATTACCCGCAGGTTCAACCGCGGGACCCGCTTGAGCAGCGGCCGGAGCTGCCAAGCCGTGAGGAACTGCTTCAACAGCGACGTACAGTGACTCTGGAGGCACCAGTTCCATTGTTTGGTGGCGCCAACGAAATCTCCGGGTCCGTGCGCACAGCCCTGATTGTCGAACCACGCGACGGCCATCTCTGTGTCTTCCTGCCTCCGCTAAGCGATGCCGAGGACTATGCCGCGCTGGCGGCTGCCATCGAAGCAACGGCGAGCAAGCTCGACCAGCCCGTGCACGTTGAAGGATACGAACCGCCATTCGATCCCCGCCTGAGCATGATCAAGGTGACTCCCGATCCCGGTGTCATTGAGGTCAATATCCACCCGGCGACGTCTTGGTCCGAAGCCGTCGAAGTCACGACATCGCTATATGATGAGGCATTCAACTGCCGCTTAGGCACAGAGAAGTTCATGATCGACGGTCGCCATAGCGGCACCGGCGGTGGAAACCACATTGTCCTAGGCGGCAGCACGCCAGCCGACAGTCCGTTTATTCGTCGGCCGGATCTGCTTGCCAGCGTTGTCAGCTATTGGCAGCACCATCCATCAATGTCCTATCTGTTTTCGGGCATGTTCATCGGGCCGACAAGCCAGGCCCCGCGTGTTGACGAGGCGCGGCACGAAGGCCTCTACGAACTCGAAATCGCGATGCAGCAGTTGCCGGGACCCGGCGGAACGATCCAGCCCTGGTTGGTCGATCGTCTGTTCCGCAATTTGTTGATCGACGTCACCGGCAATACGCATCGCTCCGAGATCTGCATCGACAAGCTCTACTCACCGGACGGCCCTACCGGTCGCTTAGGCTTGATCGAGTTCCGCTCATTTGAAATGCCGCCGCATGCACGGATGAGCCTGGCTCAGCAGTTGCTGCTCCGTGCGCTCATCGCGCGCTTTTGGGAAAATCCCTACTCCGGCGATCTCGTTCGCTGGGGAACGGATCTACATGACCGGTTCATGTTACCGCACTTCGTGTGGTCCGATTTCCGGTCTGTGCTCGATGATCTCCGCCAGTCGGGCTTCGCATTTGCCGATGACTGGTTTCTGCCCCACTTCGAGTTCAGGTTCCCACGGTTCGGCGAAGTTGCCTATGATGGTGTCTCCATCGAAGTCCGAGATGCGCTGGAGCCTTGGCATGTTCTCGGAGAGGAAGGCGTCGTCGGCGGAACAGCGAGGTATGTGGATTCATCGCTTGAGCGGATTCAGGTCAAGACAACCGGCCTGGACAGTCGGCACATCGTGGTTTGCAATGGCCATCGTGTGCCGCTGGCGCCGACAGGTATTCGCGGCGAGGGCGTGGGCGGCGTAAGGTTTCGGGCGTGGCAACCCGCAGCCAGTCTGCACCCCACAATCGGCATCCACACGCCTCTGGTTTTTGATATTCTGGATACGTGGACGGGACGATCGATTGGCGGCTGTCGCTATCACGTGTCGCATCCGGGAGGTAAGTATTTTGACACGATGCCGATCAACGCATTTGAAGCTGAGGGCCGACGGCATGCGCGCTTCGAGCCGATCGGCCATTCTCCAGGGCCAATGGCCACGCCGGAGACTAGCCAAAACATAGATTATCCGTATACACTAGATCTGCGGAGGACTAGCTGATCCGTCGCTTCAATCGTGTCCTTCATTGGCTAGGCGTGCGGCGGACGAAGGTGACGCCGACCGCGGCGCCCGTGCCACAGCCGGAGATGGGAAGCGATCGGGACCGTCACGAATCCCATATAATGCGTCAATCTGACGACCTAAGCAGTAGTGACCCGCTATTGGTGCGTACCGCGAAACGGGGACAGACGACGACGATGACTGGAGCGACCGCAGATTCCGCCGAGCATGGTGCTGATGCTACTGCAACCGGCTATGTTCCGTTTGACGGAATCTATGATGAAATGGTTGCCGCAGACGGCAGCGTACGTCCGGCGTTCACAACGATTTCGACCTGGTTCTCCAGCGCCTCGATGGCGTCGCAAAGCGTGCGTGCGCGGAAGACAGAGCGGCTGTTGCTCGACCGCTTCAATGACCCGCGCGACATGGGGCAACCGTGGCACCTCGATATTGTACCCATTGCGTTCAGCAAGGACGAATGGGCGAAAATCGAAACTGCGGCGCTTCAGCGTGCGCGTCTCTATCAAGCGTTTCTCTCGGATATCTACGGGGAACAGACGCTGCTGACGTCCGGCACGGTTCCGGCGGATCTGGTCCTTAATGATTCGAGCTACCTCAGACCGCTGTTCACGGGCCAGCCGGGGTCCTGTCCACTGACATTCCTGGCCATCGATCTCGCCCGAGATCCTGCTGGACACTGGCGCGTCATAGACGTTCATACGGAAACGCCTGCGGGCCATGGGTTTGTTTTGGCCAACCGCATGATCATGGCCGAGATTTCGCCGGACCTCTTTCGCTTCAGTCGCACCGTTCCGATTGGACCATTTTATCAGTCATTGTCGCAAACCCTTTACGAGCGCGCGAAGGGCGACGATCCAACCGTCGCGATCCTGACGCCAAGTCCGAAGAGCGCTGCCTTTCGCGGGCACGCGTACATGGCGCGATACTTGGGCTATCTCCAGGTTCAAGGCTCGGATCTGCGGGTTGTTGACCAGAACGTCTACTTGAAAACGATCGACGGCCTGAAGCGCATCGACGTTCTCCTGCGTGCAATCGAAGGCCGACGGGCGGATCCAATTGAATTGGCACCGGACGGATTTGAGGGCCCGGTTGGTTTGGTTCAGGCAGCCCGCCAAAACCCCGATCTGATTGCGAACGCTCTGGGTTCCGCGGTTATTGAGAACCGCGGCCTATCCCCGTTTATGACGGGAATCGCCCAACATCTCCTTGGCGAAGACCTTTTGATCCCGGACGCGCCTCGGCTGTGGCTGGGACAACGCGCGATCCGCGACACAATCGCTGCCGATCTCGATGACTACATCATCTACGATGCGCAGGAAGGCACAGGCAGTCCGGGCCAGGCGAAATCCGGCACACGCGCCGGCACGATGTCCGGCGAACAGCGCGCAGCGCTTGAGCAGCGCATCGCCCTGGACGCAAGCCTTCTGGTTGCGGAAAAGCCGATTGGTTTTGCGACAGCGCCGGCATGGTCTGAGGATGGATTGCGGCCGAAGCCATTCGCGCTGAGGGTCTTTGCGACCGGCCTGAAAGACGGCTTTCAGGTCATGCCCGGCGGTGTGGCTTTGACAATTGACGACGACGCTGCAGTTGCGCTGACGTCCAACGAAGCAAGATCCCGCGATGTTTGGGTGGTATCGCCAAATACGCCGCCGTCTTCGGTAACCCTCAGCCGGATGGCGCACGCCGATTCGGGCATTCAGCGCCATTCGCGCAATCTGCAAAGCCGGGTGGCAGACAACCTGTTCTGGCTCGGGCGCTATTGCGAGCGCGCCGACGCGACCTTGCGATTGGTGCGCCAGGCCCTCACGCAGACAGCGCCCGATCTGTCGCGATCCAGCGGCCGCAACACGCGATTGACGCGCGCGCTCAATCAGATCCTTGCCAAGGACGGCAGCGCCGATGCGACAGTGCCTAGTCAACCGCAAAGCAATGGCCTGGCCGACATTATCGGGAAGCTGTGCAGCGAACCAGACCGCGTCTACGGTCTGCCGCGCACAATCGACAACATCAGGCGCACGGCACTGCAATGCCGCGATCGCCTCTCGACGGACAGCTGGGGGCTACTGACGGGACTGTCTGTGTCGGGCCTCGTTTGCGTGCCATCGAATGTCCAGCCGTTGCGGCCAACGACGCCGGACGCCGAGGCGGCCCCGCCACCCGAACCCGAGATCGCCAATGCCCATGATCTCATCGAGACATGCGACCAGTTGATCAACCAGTTGTCGGCATTCGCGGGCCTTACGCATGAGAACATGACGCGAAACAGCGGTCGGCAGTTTCTCGATATGGGCCGGCGTTTGGAACGCGCATTGCAACTTGTCGAGCTGTTGGACAGCCTGTTTACAAATGCCGGCGATGACGACGAGCTGCGCGACAACCTGACTTTCGCGCTGTGTGTCGCCGATTCTTACCTGACATTCCGCTCGCGCTATCACCTAGGCCCGGAGCTTAAGCTGGTTCTGGATCTTTTGCTGATCGACGAGACCAACCCACGCAGCCTTGTGTTCCAGCTCGCCGCACTCTCGGAGCAGATTGATGGGCTGCCCCGGTCGTCGGATGACGCCGTCCGCGCGACAGAGCAGCGCATGGCCTTGGATCTTCTTACCCGAACCCGCCTCGTCGACCTCGACGAAATCATCCAAAGCGACGATAGCGGCACACGAAAAATGCTGAAAACGATGCTCGACAGCGTAATTTCTGAGCTTCCTCAGCTTTCAGAAACGATATCGCGGCATTACTTCAGTCTAGCAGACGAACAACCGCAGCGCCTAAGGCCGCATTTCCCGCGTTGAGCCCATGCCGACGTATTCGATCTTACACCGGACGACCTATTCGTATAGCTCGCCAGTTATACAGTCGCATCATTTGTTGCATCTCACACCACGTTCGGTGACGCATCAGGATGTCGAACGCCACAGCATCGTTATCGAGCCAACGCCGACATCACAACAAAAGCGTAACGATTACTTCGGAAATCCGTCCGTCCACATCACGCTTGATGAAGACCATCGGGAATTCTCGGTAACCGCACGGAGCGGCATCAAAGTCGATGCCGTCGCGGCACCCGACCTCGCGGCCACGACGCGGTGGGAAGATATTGCGGAACGCAAAGTCACCGCCGCGCAAGGCCTCGACAGATCCGTTCTCGATTTTGCATGTCGATCACGCTACACGGCCCCCACCGCGACGGTGCTGGAGTTTGCCCGTGATAGCTTTCAGCAAGGCATGCCGGTTCTTGTGGCGGCCGATGCCCTTATGAAGCGGATCTATACCGAATTCAGGTTTGATAATGCGACCACCGATGTGTCGACCCCTGTCGACCAGGTAATCGCCCAAAAGTCCGGTGTCTGTCAGGATTTCGCGCATCTTCAGATTTCAGCGCTGCGGGCGTTTGGACTGCCGGCCCGCTACGTAAGCGGCTATATTCGAACTCATCCTCCTGACGGGTCTGAAAAGCTCGCCGGGTCGGATGCATCTCACGCTTGGGTGTCTGTCTGGGCGCCTGAAACCGGTTGGGTGGACTTTGACCCGACCAACAATCTTGTAAACTCACCAGACCACATAACTGTCGCCTACGGACGCGACTTTGATGACGTCAGCCCGATATCCGGCGTGCTTCTGGGTGGGGGCGCGCATTCTGTCGCCGTCGCTGTAGACGTTACGCCGCTGTAGCCGCACCGCCGGTCGTTCACAGGCCTCTCAGACGCTCGATTGCGGTTGCGTTGTCCGGTGTCGACGCACGGATCGGCGAGTTGTGGAGTGCATATCGTGAACATTGGTTCCGCCGCAGAGAAATCCGGGCTAACGGCAAAGACAGTCCGCTACTACGAGGAAATCGGCCTCGTGGTACCGGGGCGCCGCGAAAACGGATTTCGAGACTACAGCGTTGAGGACGTCCACCGCCTCGCATTTATCCATCGCGCGCGGGACCTCGGCTTTGACATTGAAACCTGCCGCAAGCTTCTCATCCTCTACTCAGACCGCTCTCGCGCCAGTGCGGACGTGAAGGCAATCGCCAAGACGCACCTTGCCGAGATTGAGCGCAAACGCCGTGAACTCGAGGGTATGGCACGGGCGCTCCGCCATCTCATTGACAGTTGCAATGGAGATTCCCGGCCCGATTGCCCGATCATCGACGAACTGTCCGGAGATGCAACAACCCCGGTATGAGCGCGCGGCCAAACGATGCCGACAGTGACGTCAACTCATCGGGCCACGGCGCACCAGGATATTGCAGACGATCAGAGCAGTTCGAACGGAGAGCATCTCGAATTGCGGATCCCGTGCGAAGTCACCCATGCATCCCATCAGGGGGAGCGTGATGTATTTGTTCGATGACCCTGCAATCATGGCCGAGAGAGACGCCTTTTGCGCAGGGGTCATACCAACCCACTGGCCGATTGGCACCGCATTGTAATACCTGAGGGTCGGATTTTCTGCTCGCGCCGGCTGAGTAAGAGCCAGCACGAGGAACAGGACCGCAACACTAAAGCGAGCGACCACCAACTTCACCGCAAAAATCTGAGCCATGACAGAAACCAAGCCACCCTATTGCGGATCCGAGCAAAAAGATTTCCACAATGAGCAAAGCATTGATTCGCGTCATAATTGTGAATAATTGTTCATTGCTCGCAACTTCGCAACACGATCGCGTGTTGCGCTCGTCTGGTTCATTTTCGCCATCAGCCGAATCACTTCGCCGGCCGACACTCCGTTCCTGATTCACTGAGCCGGGCAGGAAGAGCGAAAGCCTGGGGTGTGGGATGGTTCCGGCTCAATCTGAAAGACTCGAGCTTAAAAAATATAAGTTAGAGTGCGGAAAATCAGCTCACCTTACTCAAGGCCGAGATTAACCGGGTCTTCCTCGCCTGCGACGTCGCGCAACACACCCACGTCATGAACCAGAATCTGGCGCCCCTTAGCAGTGTCGATGATGCCGCGTGATTTCAACCGTGTGAACTGACGGCTGACGGTCTCAATTGTCAGCCCCAGGTAATCGGCAATCTCCGCGCGTGTGAGCGGCAGCTCTATCCGAAGATCTGCCGCGCCGGCATCAGGCATAAAGTTCGACTGACATCCGGCAGACGCCTGGGCGCGCTCGACGACGAGATTTATGAAGCTCGCAATCCGTTCCTCGGCCGATTTTCGCCCCAACAACACCATCCAGGCCCGAGCGGCATCAAGTTCATCAAGCGTATGTTGGAACATCCGATGCTCCAGATCCGGCATCTCGCGCACCAGATCCTCGAACTGTTTCTTGCGGAAGCAACATAAGACAACCTCAGACGCAGCCTCCGCAAAAAAAGGATTCCGCGTCGCAAACGGCCGCCCGATGAAGTCCGAGGCGAACTGAAGCCCGACGATCTGCTGGCGCCCGTCCGCCATCATCTTAGACAGCTTCACAACGCCACTGATGATATTGCCGAAAAACTCCGGTGTCTCACGGTCGGTCAGGATCATCTCATTCGGCGCGAATGTCCGCCGAAAGGCAATCGCGTTGATCTTCTGTATCTCTTCCGCCGATAGCACGCCGCAGAGGGCACGATGCCGGATCGCGCATGTATCGCAGCTGATCGCACTGAGCACGTCAACCTCCCGACCCAGGTGGCAAATTGATTGAGATCAACGACCTCGAAACTGATAGCAGTGATCGTCGCAAGGTTCCATGGGCGACGGACGAATTCGCATGCACGAATATGAATTGATTGCCGGCGGAACAGAACCGCCAGGTGCAACTACGTCGCGGGTACGTAGTGTCGCATTCGAAGCGCCGTGGGACTGGCTCTCCGCCGGCTGGGTGGATTTATGGCGCCATCCCGGCGTTTCGTTAACCTACGGGGCCGCGTTCTCCTGTATCGCCGTCGGGCTTCTGATCGGCCTGTTCCAGTACGGCTGGCAGTCCATGATCCTGGCTCTGGGCGGTGGATTTCTTATCCTCGGTCCGTTCGTGGCTGTTGGGTTGTACGATGTCAGCCGCCGTATCGAAGCTGGAGAGCCCGTGTCGCTCTCAACCGCTGCGGCAGCGGCCAGCCGCGCTAAGGGGCAGCTGAGCTTTATGGGCGCAATCCTTTTCTTTGCATTCTTCGTCTGGGTTCAGATCGCGCTTCTTCTGTTCATGTTGTTCATCGGCACGACGGGTTTCCCGCCGCCAAGTCAGTTCATCCCGACTCTGCTGTTTACGCTCCAGGGCCTTGGCCTCCTGGTCGTCGGCACGTCAGTTGGCGCAGCAATTGCCTCCGTCATCTTTGTTATGACGGTTGTATCCGTCCCGATGCTTTTGGAGCAGGAGGTCGACGCCGTAACAGCAATGGCAACGAGTTATGCGGCGGTTCGCGCAAACCCGCACGCCATGGCCCTATGGGCCGCGTTGATTGCAGGCTTCATTGCCCTTGGCCTCGCCACGATGCTTGTCGGCCTTGTCTTTGCGTTTCCGTTGATTGCGCACGCAACATGGCATGCCTACCGCGACATTGTCGTGCGCTAGAGCGTCTCACATTGTATGCGCTCGCGCTAGCGCGCTTTCGCTCACGGCTGTTCCTCGCTGCGCTCGGGCCTCCGCGGGGGCGCCGCAACGCGGCGGGCCGCAGTCGCGGCCTGGGTCGTCCTCTCAGGATAGCCAGCGCTCGAGCCGCGAGCTTGCGAGCGTGCGAACAGCGCAAACTAAAACGCGCTCAAGTAGCGAGCGCTTGTCGCGAGCGGTAGCGCAACGAAAGACTAGCGAACAGCGCAAACGAAAGACTCTTCGCTCGCGGCGGACCGGAGACCTCAAGAGTCGGGATCACGATCTTCCAGCGCCCGCCAGGCCGCACCTTCGAGATCTTCGAACTGTCCCGTCCGCATCGCCCATAGAAATGCCGCAAGCCCGACAAGGCCCAATCCAAGAGCAGCAGGAATCAACCAGGCCAGTGCGGTCATGATGAGCATTCCTTTGCAAACAATGCATCCGCAAGCAGATACAGCACACTCCTAAAGCGTCAACGTATCGTCAGGGACGCCTCCAGCGACCGGCTCCGCAAACGCACGGCATTGGCCGTAACCGCAATTGACGACGCCGACATGGCAATCGCGGCGATCAGCGGCGTGACCCAGCCGACAACCGCCATTGGGACGAATACCATATTATAGGCCAGCGCGATCTCGAAGTTCTGCAGGGCCATGCGCCGGGATTCATGCGCAACGGCCAGCGCCTCGTGTATCGGCGCAAGTCGTCCGCCCTGGAAAACGAAATCCGCAGATGTTTGCGAGATATCCGCAGCCTCGGACGGTGACATGGACGCATGGCCGGCGGCAAGCGCCGGCGCGTCGTTCAAACCGTCCCCGACCATCAAAACGGTCTTTCCGGCCTCTTTCAACTCCGCGAGCCGCGCGACCTTGTCGGTCGGAGAACACCGCGCCCGCCACTCTCCAATGCCAAGCGACTGCGCAACATCCGCGACGGCCGCGCCGCGATCACCGGACAGAAGCTCTATGGCGAAGCCTGCCGCCCGCAGCCGATCAACGGTTTCCAAAGCATCGGACTTGATCGCGTCGACAAAGATGAAGGGGACCGCGTCAGCATCGCCAAGCTTGAACCAAAGCGCTGCCTTATCCCCACGCGCGCCATCAGGCACGCCACAAAACGGTCCGGACCCCAGCCGGACTTCGGCGCCATCTTGCTGACAGCGCAACCCGCGGCCCGGCAACTCCTCAACGCCGTCAACAGCTTCAATTCTCAGGCCCTCGGCTTCCGCCGCCGTAACCAGAGCCCGCGCATAGGGATGTCTGCTGGTGATCGCCAGGGATGCGGCCGGCCCGAGCCAACGCCGCGCATGATCATCAAGGACCTGCAAGCGCGGCTCACCTGAGGTCAGAGTTCCCGTCTTATCGAAAACAATCGTATCACACTCGGCCAATCGCTCCAGACCATCAGCGGCTTTGACGAGCACCCCGCGTTCGAAGAGGCGGCTGGTCGCTGCCACCTGGACGGCCGGAACGGCGAGCGCAAGCGCACATGGACATGTGATGATCAGAACGGCGATGGCAGTCGTCATTGCTGGCACCCAGCCGGCGCCAATCATCATCCAACCCACGAACGTCGCCGCACCAAGCAGATGAACTCCGGGCGCATAGATCCGCGCGGCCCGGTCTGCCAAGCGGACATACTGGCCGCGTCCTTGCTCAGCAGCAATCATCAGGCGGGCGATTTCGGCCAACAGCGTGTTCTGTTCGATGGCCTCGGCACGCACGACAATCCGCCCTGACATATTCACAGCGCCGGCGAAGACCTGATCGCCGACCTCGCTAACCTGCGGTGTGCTTTCCCCTGTGATGAGGCTGTTGTCGATGTCGCTGGCACCAACAACAATTGTGCCATCGACCGCAATCCGCTCACCGGGAGCAACTTGGATTTCCATTCCCGGCTGGAGGGCATGCGCAGGTAGGCGACGCACCGTGCCGTCTTGATCGACGACATCAGCGGACAAGGCCCGCAGCGCGAGCAGGTTCGATGCAGCGCCGGCAGCCCGAACCCGCATCCGCATGTCGAGAAAGCGGCCGATCAATAGGAAGAACAGCAACATAACGGCCGCATCGAAATAGATGTGACCGTCGCCAGCCAGCGTCAGATAGAGGCTCATCCCGGCCGCAAGCAAAACGCCAAGGGAAATCGGCACGTCCATGTTCAGGCGCCCGGCTGCAAGCGCAGAGACAGCGAACTTGAAAAACGGCTGGCCAGCGTAAACCACCGCCGGCAAAGCCACCATTGCTGACAGCCAGTGAAACAGAGCCTTAACCGCAGGGCTCATGTCACCGCCGGCCTCGCCTGACCAAACCGAAACCGAAAGCAGCATCACATTTGCCGACGCAAAGCCGGCAACAGCCAAACGATACAGCAGATCACGCTCGGCCGACCGCCCGGCGTCCTCTGCCGTTCCGCGCACTTCTCCGGCCTTGAAGCCGGCGGCCGCCAGCGCTTCTATGAGACCATGCGGTGAAACGTCCGGTCCATCCGGTACGACGGTCACGCGCCTGGCCGACAGGTTCGCGCGCGCGGCAGAAACCCCGGAGACGGCAGACAACGCCGCCTCAACCTTCCGCATGCAACCGCCGCAGTGCATGTTCTCAACGGTCAGAACGATCGCCGGACATGCTGCACGGTCAGCGGACGTGGTCGCGGCCTTGCCCCCGCCAGGCGGCTGGTCTTCTGGCGCGACGCGATCGACAATCGACGCTACGGCTTCAGCCATACTCGCTCCTTTGCCTGGTAGACGACGTCGCGCTCGCCCGACGAATTGGTCCGGGACCCGCCAAGCGTAACCAGCCACGAACCTGCTGCGCGCGGCGGCGTGTTGGCGCGATAGACACCGCCCTCTTGCTCAATCAACGAAACCGTCAGGTCGTGCGCGGATGTGCTGGCACGACCGATTGTTGCTGTAAGTGCGAGCCCGGTCACCGGCCGGGATTCGCGATCCCGCAAGTCGACACGAACGGCACCGTCACTGCCGAGACTGATCGTGTGGGACCAGCCAAGCGCCTTTTGCCGGGCATCAGCCACAAGCCGGTCATTGTAGGCCAAGCCTTTGCGATACGGCTCGACAGCGACAACGCCCGTGTACGACTTCAATGCAAAGTACAAAAACACGCCATTGACGGCGAAGATCACGCCAAAGAAGCCAAGCATCGCGAACAGCACATGACGACCCGTCATACCTTTCCGCTTGCGCCCTACCGCATCAATTGACATGGCGACCTCCCTTTCACCGGCGCACCGGACTCTGGAACACTGTGCTGCGCACCATGCGCGCCTCTCCGGCGACGTCTTCGACAACAATCTGGAACGACGTGGACGGCGGCGAGAGCTTCGGCACACTGGCGACCGGGACCGTCACGAAGACCCGGACTTCGCGCAGGTCGTCTGTTGGCACAACAATGATCGGGTCCGCTGTGTCGAAGCCAAGGACCCGCAAGCGTCCACCGTCCAGCCCCGTCACGCGCAGCTTGACCGAACGGTTGGCATGCTCCTTGTTCAGGATCTTGACCGTATAGCCATTTCGAAAGCCGCCATCCTTCAACGGGACGTACAAGGGCGCTCGATCGCCGACGACGTTGACTTCAAGCGTGGTTCTCAAACTGAACGCGACAAGCATGATCAAACCGACCACGGCCATCAAGCCTGCGTAGAGATAGGTTCGCGGCCGCAGCAGCTTCAGCGGCTCGTGCTCGCCGCGCTCGCTGGCTTCGCGCTTTGCAATCGTATCGTAGGCGATCAGACGCGTCGGGCGCCCGATCTTGGTCATGATCTCATCGCACGCGTCGATACAGAGCGCGCACTGGATGCATTCCAGCTGCGAACCGTCCCGGATATCAATGCCGGTCGGGCAGACGACAACGCAAGCCTTGCAATCAATGCAATCGCCCCGGACCGACCAATCGACAGTCCCATCCGGCCCCTTGCGCGCGGGACCACGTGGTTCGCCGCGCTCGGGGCGATAGCTGACCAGCATCGTATGTTGATCGGTCATGGCCCCCTGGATCCGCGGCCACGGGCACATGTAGATGCAGACCTGCTCACGCGAGATCGCGCCTAGCAAGTAGGTCGTCGCGGTGAATATGCCGAGAAAGAGATAGGCAATCATCGGCGCACTGCCCGTTAGGAACTCAACGAGCAATGTCGGTGCATCGCGGAAATAGAACACGAACGCGCCGCCGGTCAGAAGCGAAATCAGCAACCACGAGATGTGAGTCGCGCTTTTTTTGAAGATCTTGGCTGGTCCCCAGGGCTCCTTGTCCAGCCGGATGCGCGCATTGCGATCTCCCTGCCAGAAGCGCTCGACGGCAATCATGAGATCGGTCCAAACCGTCTGCGGACATGTGTAGCCACACCACACGCGCCCGAGTGCAGCCGTGACCAGGAACAAGGCAAGCGACCCGATCACCAAAAGACCGGTGACATAGTAGAGTTCCTGCGGCCAGATCTCGATTGGACCGACAAAGATTCGCCCATTCGCGACATCCACCAGCACCGCCTGATCGGGCAATTCCGGCCCGCGGTCCCAGCGGATCCAGGGCAGCGCGTAGTAGATGCCGAGCGTCACCAGCATCACGATCCATTTCAGATTGCGAAACGTGCCGTGAGCCAGCTTGGCGTAGATCTTCCGCCGCTCGGCGTAGAGTTGCCGCGTCTCCTTGCGGTTGACGGCCGCCACGTCATGAACGGCGACACCGGGCGCAGCATCACCGACAATGAAGTCCGCGGGCGCGTGGGTTGTCATGGAACAACTGCCTCTATCAGCGATTTGGCGATCGCTTGGCAGCGATCGCAATCGCCCGTGCATGCCGTTTCTGACTGTTCGTCAACCTCAGAAGCAGCCGCACGGCTGTCTTCGCCTGAAGTTGATGAAGCTGCCGACGTCGTTGCCCCCGCAAGCGGTCGGTCCACCAGCGGTGTTGTCGAAACAGACGGCAAATCGGACGTCTCGTCTTCGCTCAGACCAAAGATGACAAGATCACACCCACAACCGCACATCGCACCATCTCCAGATTCGATATCGCGGTAAGTGCGCAGAACCGGCGTGAACCAGCTTTGACATGTGTCAGTCCTGCACGGTCCCGCGACACTTGCGACACCTGCCAAAAATGGCGCGCCCGCTCAGGCGCGCCATCGCCGTTTGAGCGTCCTCCCGGGACGCTACTCGCCACCACCCAACGAGTGGACATAGATGGCGAGCGACTTGATGGTGACCTCGTCGAGGCGACCGACCCACGGCGGCATCATCGCGCCCCGTCCGGTGTGAATGCTCTCCACGACATCGTCCTTGCTTGAGCCGTACAGCCAGATCGCGTCCGTGAGATTCGGCGAGCCCAGCTCCTGATTGCCTTTGCCATTATCACCATGGCAGGCAGCGCACTGCTCTTCGTAGATCACCTTGCCGCGTGCCGCCGCTTCAGCATCGTCACCTTTGCCCGAGAGCGACAGAACGAAGGAGGCGACGTCCGTGATCTGCTTTGGCTCCAGCAATTCATCGACACCGAACTTGGGCATGTCGCTGACGCGTGTTTCATCGTGCGACGCCCGGATGCCGTAGTTGATCGTCTGGAAAATCGCCAGCAATGTGCCGCCCCAGATCCAGTCATCATCATTGAGGTTTGGATACCCCTTGAAGCCCTGCGCGCCGCGACCGTGGCAAGCGGCACAGTTCTCACCAAACGCCGCTTTGCCGCCGGCAATAGCAAAACGAAGCAATTCCGGATCGGAGCGGATCTCCGCCAGCTCTTTGCTTGCTATGGCATCACGAAACTTGGACTGCGCTTCCCGGTTGGCGGCGACGGCTTTCGTCACGACGTCGCGTTGCGAGTATCCGAGAATGCCTTTGGTGTAGTCGTTCGCCAGCGGCCACGCGGGATAGAGCACCCAGTAGCCAATCGACCAAACGATGGTGGCGTAGAACACATACAGCCACCACTTCGGCAACGGCTTATTGAGTTCCTTGATGCCGTCCCACTCGTGTCCGGTTGTTTCGACGCCAGTGACGTCGTCGACTTCGGGGCCGTGTTGATGGTCTTGCGTGGTCATTGGACATTCCCCGCATCTTCGCTTTTGTCATTCAGCTCCAATGCCCGAGCCTGCGCTTCGTCAAACCGGCCCTTGTTTCCCGGCCAGAACGCATAGGCAATCACGGCAATAAACAGCGAAATGAACATCAAGAGCGATGTGACCTGCGAGACGGTCGCGAGGTTATCTTTTGTCATGATCTTGCCCCTCAGCGCAGGGTCGGGCCGGAGGCATCAACGCTCGCGAAGTCGACGAGCGTGCCCAGCATCTGCATGTATGCGATCAGCGCATCGAGTTCCGTCGGTGCGTCACTCGGCTTGCCGTCAAACTTGGCGACGACCGCCTTCGGATAGCGTGTCAAAAGCTCTTCGGCCTCGTCCGAATCCGGGTTGATCTGGGCCAGAAGATCCACTCTGGCTTTCTCGATCATTTCCGGCGTGTAAGGCACGCCGACAGCTGCTTGCGTCTTGAGCTTGTCGACGATGGTGTCGATATCGAGCGTCCGTTGTGCAAGCCAGGGGTAGCCCGGCATGATGCTCTCCGGCACAACCGCCCGTGGGTTGTTCATATGCTCGACATGCCACTGGTTCGAATACTTACCGCCAACGCGTGCCAGGTCCGGCCCGGTCCGTTTCGACCCCCACTGAAACGGGTGGTCGTACATGCTTTCAGCCGCCAGCGAGTAATGGCCGTAGCGCTCAACCTCGTCCCGCAGCGTCCGGATCATCTGAGAGTGGCAGTTGTAGCACCCCTCCCGAATGTAGATGTCACGACCGGCAAGTTCGAGCGGCGAATATGGCCGCATGCCCGAAACCTTTTCGATCGTGCTGTCGACCCAGAACAGCGGGGCGATCTGCACCACCCCGCCGACTGAGACGGCAATCAAGATGCCGATCAGCAGGATGATTGAGTTCTTTTCGAAGACTTCGTGTTTGGGAAACATGTGTGCGCCCTCCGGTTACTGGGCTGCCACTGGGCGCAACTCGGGAGCGGCAGCGACCAGCGGTTGCTCCGCTGCGTCCACCGACTCGTCTCCGCGAATTGTGCGCCAGATGTTGTAGGCCATGATCAAAGCGCCCAGCACGAACAACAGTCCGCCGATGGCTCGGATCACATAGAATGGCTTCATCGCCTCTACGGTCTCGATGAAAGAGTACTGGAGGAAGCCCAGGCGGTCATAGGCACGCCACATCAGGCCCTGGAGAATACCGGACACCCACATCGCCGTGATGTAGAGCAGGATTCCCAGCGTCGACACCCAGAAGTGCCATTCGACAAGACGGATCGAGTACAGCGCCTTGCGCTTCCACAGCCATGGAACGAGGCAGTAAATCGCACCAAACGACACCATTGCGACCCAGCCAAGTGCGCCTGAGTGGACGTGGCCGATGGTCCAATCCGTGTAGTGGCTCAGCGAGTTGACGGCCTTAATGGACATCAACGGGCCTTCGAACGTGCTCATGCCATAGAACGCGACCGAGACCACCAGCAGCCGCACGACCGGGTCGGTCCGCAGCTTGTCCCAGGCCCCCGACAACGTCATGAGCCCGTTGATCATCCCACCCCACGACGGCATCCACAGCATGATCGAGAACGTCATGCCCAGGGTCTGCGCCCAATCCGGCAGCGCCGTGTAGTGCAAGTGGTGAGGACCAGCCCAAATGTAGATGAAGATCAGCGTCCAGAAGTGAACGATCGACAGACGGTAGGAGTAAACCGGCCGCTCCACGCGCTTCGGGATGAAATAGTACATGATCCCCAGAAAGCCAGCCGTGAGGAAGAAGCCGACGGCATTGTGGCCGTACCACCATTGCGTCATCGCATCCTGAACGCCGGCAAAGAGAATGTAACTCTTTGTCGCTGTAAACGAGACCGGTACCGTCAGGTTATTGACGATGTGCAGCATTGCGATGGTGACGATGAAAGCCAGATAGAACCAGTTCGCCACGTAGATGTGCGGTTCTTTGCGTCGCGCCAGCGTCCCGACGAAAACGAAAAAGTACACAACCCAGACAATGGTCAGGAACAGATCAGCATACCATTCCGGCTCGGCATACTCTTTGCTTTGCGTCACGCCGAGGATGTAACCGGTTCCGGCAATCAGAATGAAGAGCTGATAGCCCCAAACAACGAACCACGGCGCCCACCGCCCGGGCATACGTGCTTGGCTTGTGCGTTGAACAACGTAAAGCGACGTCGCAAGCAGGACGTTACCGCCAAACGCAAATATCACTGCCGACGTATGGAGCGGTCGTAAGCGCCCGAAGCTGGTCCAGGGCAAATCGAAATTGAGCGCGGGAAATGCCATCTGCCACGCGATGATGTCGCCGACCAAGAAGCCTGCAATGCCCCACACAACGGCGGCAACCGTGGCAACCTTGATGGGACCGTCGAAGTACCCCGATGGCGTTTCCGCCGGCAGATCCGTGAAGGCTTGAGACAACACATAGAACACTGCGAGTAGAGCGGCGAGCGCCATGACCGCGGCGTGAAACGCCATCACGTCATCTGTTGTCACCACGGCAACATAGCCACAGACCAACGCAGCAATGCCGCCTAGTAAGACCGCAGACACATCGGAAAATGCCAACTGTCCCTGTTCAACGTCATTCATGAAGAGCTCCCGACCGGTTCGAAACCGCATGCCCTTTGCGGGCATGTTTGCTTCGTGTCAGGCCGGCGCCAACATGGCTTTGACATCGATCAATGCGTTCGACGCTCTAAAACTCCATTGGGTGCGACAATGCTTCCCGTTCGCGCAACAGACCCCGAGAACGCGCGGCATCGCACGTTTGGAGAAGATCACCATGATGTCAGAGCTCATCCGAAAGTATGCTCTGCCGGTGCCTCGCTACACGAGCTATCCAACGGCACCTCAGTTCACGGCAGACGTGGCCGGCGAGACCTACGAAACCTGGCTTGAGAACCTTGCACCTGCAGCCAATTTATCCCTTTACGTCCATATACCGTTTTGCGAAGCCTTGTGCTGGTACTGCGGCTGCACGACCAAAGCGACGCGACAGTATGCGCCGGTCCAAAACTACCTGCGCAGTCTCGTGAACGAGA
>JBCDAH010000019.1:0-45050 GCA_039186015.1 Pseudomonadota bacterium | reverse complement strand
GGGCGGAATGTCCATGCGGCGATCGTTCCTCTAACGCCCGCCGGACACGTCGACTTGGGTCGCCGTCACGTAGCTCGCTTTGTCGGACAACAGATAGAGCACGAGGTCGGCGACTTCTTCCGGCGGCGCGGACCGGCCCATCGGTACGGCCGGCGTCAGTCGGTCCAGGCGACCGGTTTCACCGGTGTCGTCGTGAATTTCAGTCTCGATGAGGCCAGGACGAACGGCATTGACGCGAATGCCGTATGGCGCCACTTCCACAGCCAAGCCGTATGTGAAGGTATCAATCGCACCTTTGGATGCACCGTACGCAAGCAGACCGCCACTGCCGCCAAGACGGGCCGCCGCTGAGGACATGTTCACGATCGCACCGCCCTGGCCACCGTGCCGCTTCGACATCCGTTTCACGGCTTCGCGGGCACAGAGGAATTGGCTTGAGATATTGACTCGCCACATTCGATCGATTTCCGCGAGATCCGTATCTTCGATCAGCATGTTCTCATGAATGACACCGGCATTGTTGAACAGTGCGGTTACGGTACCCAGTTCGCGATCGACGGTTTCAAACAGCTGCTTCACGCCGGCTTCGGTTGAGACATCCGCTTGAACGGCGATGGCCTTTCCACCGGCCTGCGTGATGTCTGAGACCACGGCGTTGGCGCGGTCCGGGCTCGCATTATAGTTCACGGCAACGGCATAGCCTTCGCGCGCACCCAGTTGCGCCGTCGCCGCTCCAATTCCCCGACTGCCGCCCGTTACAATCAAGACGCCGCTCATGAGTTGCCTCCCGTATTTGTCTGAACTGCTTCAAGGCAGCATAGTCGCGGCCCAATGACTTGTCTTGGCCGCACATATGCGACGACCGCTCCGGAGCCCGATACCCATGCACAACTTCTATTCGGACACGCAAACGCTACCGACAATGGCGATGCGCGAGACCGCGCTCACCGCCAAGGTCGGCGATGAACAATCGGATGCTGATCCAACCACAACAGAGTTGTGTGAGCGTGTGGCCGAGTTGCTCGGTAAGGAACAGGCCGTCTTCCTGCCGTCGGGAACGATGTGCAACGAGATTGCCATTGCCGTTCACTGCCGCCCTGGCGACGAGATCATTTGCGAACGTGTGAGCCACATTATCACGGCCGAGGGTGGTGGACCGGCAGCTCTCTCGGGCACCATGATGAACCCGATCGACGGCGAAAACGGCACGTTCTCCGCGGATCAGGTGCGTGCCGCCATGCGCCCTGAGAGCCGCTATCACCCACGATCGCGCCTCTTGTCGGTCGAGCAAACCGTCAATCTCGCCGGCGGTATTGTCTGGCCGCTGTCTCAGCTGCACGCCGTCGCTGAGGTTGCAAAAGCACAGGGCCTTGCGACGCACATGGACGGGGCGCGGCTGATGAATGCGGTTGTCGCGAGCGGCGTCCCGGCAGCCGAGCACGCCAAGTGCTATGACACTGTTTGGATTGACTTCACGAAGGGCCTCGGCGCGCCAATCGGAGCCGTGCTGGCGGGGTCGGGCGCGTTCATCGCGGAGGCATGGCGTCTCAAGCAACGCATGGGCGGTGCCATGCGGCAATCGGGTATCGCCGCCGCCATGTGCCTTTATGCGGTGGATCACAACATCCAGCGGATGGCGCGCGATCACAAACTCGCGACGCATATCGCGGAACAAATCGCGGCCATGCCGATGGTCGAGCGGGTTTTGCCGGCCCACACGAACATCGTGATCTTCGACATCAAGTCCGATGGTCCCGATGCAACTGAGGTTGCGGCCGCTTTGCGTCAGGATGACATTCGGATCGGCGCGTTCGGGCCGCGGCGGATCCGGATCGTCACCCATCTTGATGTCGATGAGACGTCAGGAACCGCGCTGGTCGCGGCCTTGGCCAAGCATCTGGATTAGAACGTTCCAGCGAAACCTGAAACGCCCTAGGAGATCTTCGGGCAGGACAGCGTAACACGCAGGGCGCGCCGCAAATCCTCATAGCCCTCGACCGACGTATAGGTGCCACCCGTCGCCTGCGCGAGGCAGGCGATGGACTGTTCCGAGCGGCTGCCAATGCGAAAGCCGATGACGTGAACCTTCAGCTGCGGCGCCTCAGCGTGGAGCTTTGTGCCCAGAGCGCAGGCGTTCAGACCGCAGTTTTCCAGTCCGTCCGTGACGAGGACGACCGTTCCAGGCCGTTTTTTGCGATCAATCGTTTGCGCGGCCAGCCATGTGGCCTGGCTCAAGGCGGTTTGACCGGACGGCGAAAGCGTCAACAACTCCGCCAAAATGAGATCGGCCGAGTTGCTCATGGGCGGCAGGCGCAAGTTCACGCTGTTGCAGGCGGAGCCCGGTATGCCGCCGTAGGTGACCAGCCCGGTGGCTCGCTGAGCCGTGATATCCGGAAGCACGTCTGCTGCGGCGCGGCGTGCAATGTCTATTTTTGAGGCATTTGCGCCCGGTAAACGGGTTGCCATGGAGCCGGATGCATCGAACACCAGCATTGCTTCTTCGTGGCACACGTCATTCGCAAAAGCAGCAACCGGTCCCGATATTGCGGCAACGACGGCAAGTGCTGCGGCGGCAACCGATCTGCGCATGCGATACGCAATGCCGGTGGAGAGTTCAGCTGACATCAAAGCCTCCACGTCGTTATCTGGCCAAGCGAATAATCGCGCTCTCGACCCCCAAGCATGCGTCCGGAGAGATGAACCGGAGGTCAACGGATACTAGCATCAGACCATCAGCGGCGCCGGTGTGGCAACTCACGTTGTCAGACTGTCAAAATGCCGTGTCTTGCCGACGCTTACTGCGGAGTACACATCCGGCAGACCCATTGCCGCGACTTCGGAGCCGACACATGAGCCAACTTCCCGCTGATGACCCCATTCCTGGTGATCGCAAGTCCTGCGAACAAATCGAGCAGGTTATCGTGCCGCGCGCACGCGATCTTGGTGGATTTGAGGTCCGCCGCGCGCTGCCATCCGTTGGCCGCAAGATGATCGGCCCGTTCATCTTTTTCGACCAAATGGGGCCATCAGAGTTCTTACTTGAGAACGGCATTGACGTGCGACCCCATCCGCACATCGGTCTCTCGACGGTAACATATCTGTTCGAAGGTGAAGTTTACCATCGCGACAGTTTGGGCACGGCGCTGCCAATCCGGCCCGGTGAGGTCAATCTCATGACCGCCGGGCGCGGCATTGTGCACTCCGAGCGCGAGACAACCGAGGCCAAGCAACAGCCTCGCCGCCTGTTTGGTATTCAGGCCTGGGCGGCACTGCCGAAATCGCACGAAGAGGACGCGCCGGCCTTCGCGCATCATGGAACGGATGACCTTCCGCGGATCGAAGGTGAGGGGAAGCGCGTTCGCCTCGTCATGGGATCGCTTTACGGGGAAACATCGCCGGCGGCGTTTCCGCACCCGACGTTCTATGCCGAAGCTGTTTTGGCGCCGGGTGCCGTGTTGCCACTCGATCCCGATTACGATGAGCGGGCCATCTACATCGCAAGCGGTACTGTAGATATCGCCGGTGACAGCTTTGGCGAGGGCCGGCTTCTGGTTTTCCATCCGGGTGATCGCATTTCCATCCTGGCGACCTCGAACGCCCGGATCATGCTGCTTGGCGGCGAGCCGATGGACGGTCCGCGTCATATCTGGTGGAATTTCGTGTCGTCGTCGCAAGAGCGGATCGAACTCGCAAAGGAGGAATGGCGCACCGGACGCTTCCAAACCGTCCCCGGAGACGCCGAGGAGTTTATTCCGCTGCCGGATCGTTAATCCAAGTCCGCGTCGGCCGCCCGAATGTGGGATCTTTGGCATCGGATCTTGACGGCGCGCGGTCATTTTCGTATCAGCGCGGTCTGCGGATTTACCGTCCGCGCACGCGGGTGTAGCTCAGTTGGTTAGAGCGCCGGCCTGTCACGCCGGAGGCCGCGGGTTCGAGTCCCGTCACTCGCGCCATATGACTGGCGCTTAGATCGCGTTCCGCGCTGTATCCGGCGCGCCGCGCAAACAGCGAAGCAGAAAACTGCACGCTCCCATCGTCTAGTGGCCTAGGACACTGCCCTCTCACGGCGGAAACAGGGGTTCGAGTCCCCTTGGGAGTGCCACATCTCGGACATCGTCAGGCACGCTGGCGTATGGGTGGCATCGAGGCTGTTTCATCCGCCGTCTGCACAAAACAACTCGCACCGGTAGGCGGACTGTGGCTTACGCCAATCCCGTCGCCGCACCGGGTTTTGTGTGTGCGTGAAACATGATGTTGTGCTAAAGCGCGGATCTGTGGAGTTCTCGCAACGTCAGACCGTTCGCCACGCGCATGGCCAGCCTCGCGCCCGAACCGTACCTGTAGACGAGAATATTGCATTTTGACCATAAGGCGGCTGCTCGCGTCGCCGTACAAGAGGCATGTGTGCGAGTCGCATTCCACACCTACCCCAAAAAGTGGCAGTCGATTCGAGGCCTGCTGGCCTTACGTCGCCATGGTCATCGATATTGGGCCGGCCATGCGTTGCGTCGCGGCGTCGAGTGCTGCGGCCTCGAGACGATCACCGGGCTTTACGATGAGCCGACCGATGCCGCCGTGTCGGTAATATGGGGATGGAAACAATCCAATGTCATCTCAGCTTGCCAGCAAGGTGGCCGACAGTTGTTGGTCTTGGAACGCGGGTTTATTCAGCCGCGGCATACCTGGATCAGTTTGACGTGGAACGGCCTGAACGGCCGCGGACACTTCCCGACGTCCAACGACAACGGGGCGCGTTGGCGTCAGCACTTTGCAACACGTCTTCAGCCGTGGCGAACATCGCCCGGCGATTACGTTCTACTCATTGGGCAGGTGCCGGGCGATGCAGCGCTCCATGGTGCGTGCATCGAGACTTGGCTCAATGAAACGGCAAAAAAACTGCTCGACCTGGGGCATCGGGTGCGATTTCGACCGCATCCGCTTCACCGGCTACCCTGCCCAGCCGGCGCTGAGTATTCGACATCGTCGCTGATCGAGGACTTGGGCCGGGCCGATCGGTGTGTCGTCTACAACTCTACAACGGCAGTTGAAGCCGTTCTGGCTGGCGTCCCCGCAGTGGTTTACGACATCGGTTCCGTTGCATGGCCGATGGCCAGCCATGATGTCGCGCAGGAGCTCGTCCGGCCGGATCGCACCGCATGGTGTCACGACCTCGCCTGTCGACAGTGGCGGGCCAGCGAGCTGAAGGACGGTAGTGCGTGGCGGTTTGCTGTGCAGGAGGGGCTACGGCTCGGCGCTACCTAACCGCATGACCGCATTGCGGTCATATTCGGCGTGGCTGCGAGTTTCCAAACGATGCCTGACCTAGCGAGTTTCAGGTTTCGCGGGAACCATCCCAGACCCATTCTTTCTGTCTTCCGGCCCGGAAAAGTTGAATCGAACATGGTGTGTGGGTCGGCGAAGTGTGCCGCCTGTACCGGACGTGATCTTAGAACTATGTCGATGCCTGAGTTCTGTCGTCATTGGGGCGCGATGTGATAGCCCGGAGCGCGTTCGTCGCGTGTTGTGATGCACGAGATATGGTTTCACTGAAGGTCACCAATAACCTGACCAGATTTAAACCCACTGGTCATTCAGGTTGATTCGTATCCGCTTCTTGATGTTTGACTTGCCTCTCCGTTTCAAAAAGGAAACAGTTTCGTTCCACCGCCGTCGAATTTTTGTCCAAAGATCTGTCCTCTTCTTTGGGCTGGACTTTAAATCATTGTTGGCTTTCGCAAAATTTTCACGTTCGAGCGAAAGGCTACTAACAATTCCAATCTGGTGATGCGCCGGAACTCGCTGGTCTTGAATGCATAATGCCGGGTCGATCTGCATTCGGACGAGGTCGTTGATAGGCGAAAGCTGAGGATTGAAAAGAAATTGGTCAACGTCGACAGTTATCTCCTGAGATTCTTGAAGTAAGCGCGGCACAGCGCGGGCCGCGACGATGTAGCCAGCGGCACCAACGTGCTTGCCGTTTAAGGTGCGAAGCTTATGGTTGTCGTCGATGCACCTGCTAGAGCGAGATACCGTCGCTTTCCGTCGAAACGTTTCAACCTTGATTAAGTCTGCCCGTTCTGAAAACCAGTTGGTTGACTTGAGCAGTCGGGACGCGGCCTGGGAGATATGAAGGTCATCTTCCAAAATAACCGCCCATTTAACTGGGCTCGAAGCGAGTTGGGACCAAACCTTTCTGTGGCTCAAGAAGGCTGCCATTCCGGTCGGCGTCACCATGGTTTTTGACTTTGCCAGTTCGTAGAGAAACTGATTTTGCTCTGACTTGGCATCGACCGCCGAGACTCGTCGCGCTGACAATTCGAGAGACTGAAGGAGGGTTTGCATTCGGTTCCAGCGCTCAACCTCGCGGTCCAGGTTGATAACAACAATTGGCAACGAGTCAGCCGTGCAGTTGCAAAACAGCGTTGTATCGTCGTTCCCCGGAGCCTCACCGAACGAAGTCATAACTTCTCCAAGAAAGCTGAGCCTGAAACGATTCACTCCCGTGGATCCGTGACAGCGGACGCAACCACAAGGCCTACGCTGCAAACTCCGAGAACCTGCCTTTCACCAATGTGCGAAGAAGCTCTGTCAGGTCACCATACTGCTCGTGGCGTGCGCTTGATTTGCGCCAGGCCAGCCCGATGATCCGGTAAACTGCGCGGTCGTGCAGTTCAACGATCCGGATGCTTTCGTCCCGCGCGGCCACGTGATGGACGTAGAGGCCAGGCAGGAACGTGAGACCAAGACCCATCGCAACCATCTCGCGCAGCGTGTCGAGGCTTGTTCCCTCGTAATCATATCGCAATCGGGCGCCGCATTCCTCGCAAAGCGCAAGAACGACGTCATGTAATTGGTGGCCGCGACCAAGCGCCAGGATATCTTCGCCTTCCAGATGTTTGCGGCGCAATTTGGGTTCGGAAGCCAAGACATGGTTCTTGGCCACGCACACATAGAGCGGCTCGCGAAACAGAACTTCGGTGACGATCTCACGGTTGTTCGTCGGCAGCGGTGTCATCACCAAATCATGGCGCCCTTCGACCAAAGCGCCAACAAGACCGCTGGGCAGTTCTTCGCGGACATAGAGCTTCAAGTCGGGATAGTGCCGTTGCAGTTCGGGAATCAGCAGCGGCAATAAATACGGGCCGATCGTTGGCGGCAGGCCGAGGCGAAGGACACCGGCAAGTTCACGGCCGCCACTTGCCGACAGCGAGCGTATCTCCTCGGCGTCAGCAAGCATGCGCCGGGCAATGGCAACCACTTGGTTGCCGATGGGTGTCAGAATAACCCGCGACCGTGTGCGTTCGACGAGTTGCGCGCCAAGCCGGGTCTCGAGTGACTTCAATTGCTCGCTAAGGGTCGGCTGTGTCGTATGAGATTGCTCGGCAGCACGCCGGAAGTTTCGCGTTTCAGCGATTGCGACGAGATACTCGAGCTGTCTCAAGTTCGGCATGCCGTGTCGTGCCTCGACTGTGAACGCTTGACCGCCAGGATTGTAGACCGGAACGCCCGTATCGGCCTGGGCTCGATGATCGAGATTCCCGATCAAGATAGCTGCATTTTCCGATTAGCGGCACATCAGGGCAATCTCCATTTCCGAACGACCGGCGAGATTGTTTCACAGAATGGAGATTGGAATGACACAGGCCAAAGCTCAACCGGCGGCAGGATCCGCGACGAGCGCGCGCCAACAATCCGAACGTCAAGGCACGCAGACCGTATCACACTTCGCAGGCTCAGTAAGTGGTGCGGCAATTGCTCCGACAACCATCGTGATGATCTCCCGCCCGTCATCCTTCTAGCAGCAAGCGTGACCACTCTAATCTGGTAAGCAACACATGATTGATCTATCGCGCGTTGTCGACACACTCGGCGGTCTCTTCGGCCAATCGGGTGCAACTGAGGCGGCGCAGCGCCTGCTCGAACAGGGCTCTGAGCTGAACATCAACTTTGAACAGCTTCAAGGACTTGATCCGCAGGAGATCATGTCACAGCTGGCAGAACAGGGAATCGACTTGTCGAGCTTTGACGCGGCGCAGTTGACCGAGCTGTCCGAGAAACTTGGGACCGATCTGCCGATCGAGGACATCCTCTCGCGGTTTACCGACCGCGCAGCCTAAGTCTGACCCACTTGGTCCAAAGCTTCGGTCCGCCGCGCATGTTTCGGCCATAGGCGCGCGGCGGGCCGCTTTTGTGTTATGATGATGTGCGCACCAACTGACAGACGCGAAGAAACGGGGATTTAGAGAGTGTCGGGCGAAACAGTTCCAGGACAACCACACACCAAGAGCTTTCTCAGTCGGATTTTGACCAACGAGGCGGCGGGCGGTGCTTTTCTAATCGCTGCAACGTTCCTGGCATTGCTGTTTTCGAACACGGCACTTCAGGGCATATATGGCTCGCTCCTGTCGACCAAAATCACGGTCGCCGTCGGCACATTCAGCATCGACAAACCACTGCTGCTTTGGATCAACGACGGCTTGATGGCCGTCTTTTTCCTGCTGGTCGGATTGGAGCTGAAACGCGAACTGCTCGAAGGTGAATTGTCGGACCGTCAACGTGCCACACTGCCGTTGATTGCTGCCGTTGGCGGGATTGTTGTCCCGGCACTGATTTACGCGGCGCTCAACTGGAACGATCCGGCAGAGCTGCGTGGTTGGGCGATCCCGGCTGCGACCGACATCGCCTTCGCGCTTGGCATTCTCGCGCTTCTCGGTCGCCGGGTGCCGATCGCATTGAAAGTGTTCTTGCTAGCTGTCGCGATCATTGATGACCTTGCCGCCATCATCATCATTGCCGTGTTCTATACTGCGGACCTCTCGACCACGTCTTTAGCAGTTTCTGCCGTTGGGGTTGTGGCGCTTGCCGCGCTGAACCGTGCGGGCGTCGCGCGATTGACGCCGTACATCCTCGTCGGTGCGTTTGTCTGGGTCTTCCTGCTCAAGTCCGGCGTTCATGCAACCCTTGCCGGCGTCGTGACGGCGTTGTTCGTGCCGCATATCCGCGCGCAAGGTGAAGAGCATACGGTGCTCGTCAGCACTGAGCACGACCTGAAGCCGTGGGTGATGCTCGGTATCATGCCGATCTTTGCATTTTCCAATGCCGGTGTGACGTTGTGGGAGCTGTCGCTCAACGACCTGTTCGGCACCGTGTCTCTCGGCATCGCCTTGGGTCTGTTCATTGGTAAGCAGGTCGGGATTATGGGCTTTGTGTGGGCCGCCGTCCGTCTTGGTGTGGCACAGCTCCCAGTTGGCGTCACATGGCGCCAGATGCACGGCGCATCGCTGTTGGCCGGTATCGGCTTCACGATGAGCTTATTCATCGGAACGCTCGCCTTCACGGATCCGGACCATGTCGCGGCCGTTCGGGTTGGTGTGTTGACCGGCTCTCTGTTCTCGGGCCTTGCGGGCTACCTCATTCTGCGGAGCGCCATCGCTGGCATCCGCGTGGATCGCACGGCGGATGAGGACATCGAGAACCCGGGTCCGTTAGCTGAGCCTGCGACGACAAAGTGAGGAACAGCGCTTTATGCTAGAGCTGCCGGAGCATCTGCGAACTGGCTACAAGCAGTTTCGCGACGGCCGCTATACCGAAATGGCTGACCGGTTCCGCAAACTCGGGACCGGCCAGTCGCCGAAAACGATGGTCATCGCGTGCGCAGATAGTCGCGTTGACCCTGCGACAATATTTTCGGCCGGCCCGGGTGAGCTGTTCGTTGTCAGGAATGTGGCGGCGCTCGTGCCGCCGTTCGATCACAGCGCTGGCTATCATGGCACCTCCGCCGCGATTGAGTTTGCCGTCACCGGTCTGAACGTCTCTGAAATCCTGGTGATGGGCCACGGCCAGTGTACGGGGATCGCCGCGGCGCTCGCCGCAGCCGAAGATCGCCCGGTCGGCCAGTTTATCGGGCCGTGGGTGGGACTGCTGGACGGGATTCGTGACGAATTGCTGGAGCGCAGCGATATCTTGCAAAGCTCGCGACGTCAGACGGCGTTGGAGCGCATGGCGATCCAACAGTCTCTCGACAACCTGATGACATTCCCGTTTGTTGCAAGCGCCGTTGAAGAGAACCGCTTGAAGCTCTCCGGTGCGTGGTTTTCCATTGGTCAGGGCGAACTGTTCTGGCTCGATTGGGACACGGGCGTGTTTGAGCGGGTTGACGCATAGTCTCGCCGCCGACGGATTGGCGTAACCGGACATCCTACCTGTCACGCAAGGGGGCACACGAACCCTGGTCGATCCGCGCCTGCGCCACTATGAGCCGTTGGGGCAAAAGGTTCATGGCGCCTATGATTGCGCGCGCGCAGACGGTACGGTAGGTCGGGAGGCACTTCGAACCGCAGGAGCACCCACGTGGGACATCTGGCTGCTGAATATCTGCCGATTATCATCTTTCTGGCCGTGAGTGCTGCAATCAGTGGCGCAATCATGATCGCGCCGTTCCTTGTGGCCGTACGCAACCCCGACCCTGAAAAAGTCTCAGCCTACGAATGCGGCTTCAATGCTTTTGACGACGCGCGCATGAAGTTCGATGTTCGTTTTTATCTGGTCGCGATTCTGTTCATTATCTTTGATCTTGAGATTGCGTTCCTGTTCCCGTGGGCCGTTGCGTTTGATCAGATCGGCTTGCTGGGCTTTTGGTCGATGATGGTGTTCCTGGGCGTGCTGACAATTGGCTTCATCTACGAATGGAAGAAAGGCGCCCTGGAATGGGATTGATCGTTCCGCCTCAAGTAGCCTTTGACAGGCCAGGCGAAGGGGCTGGTGGCGCTAGGACCGGCCCGATGCCGACAGAGGCGCACGCCCGCTACTTCAGTGAGATCAACAATGAACTCGCTGACAAAGGCTTTCTGGTCACGACAACGGATGATCTGATCAACTGGGCCCGGACCGGCTCTTTAATGTGGATGACGTTCGGCTTGGCGTGTTGCGCTGTCGAGATGATGCAGGCATCGATGCCACGTTATGATCTGGAGCGTTTCGGCTTCGCACCTCGGGCGTCACCGCGTCAATCCGACGTTATGATCGTCGCCGGCACACTGACCAACAAGATGGCACCGGCTTTGCGCAAGGTTTACGACCAGATGCCGGAGCCGCGGTATGTGATCTCGATGGGCTCGTGCGCCAACGGCGGTGGCTATTATCATTATTCATATGCCGTTGTGCGTGGATGTGATCGCGTTGTGCCGGTTGATGTCTACGTGCCCGGCTGCCCGCCAACTGCCGAAGCGCTGGTCTACGGCGTGCTTCTACTCCAGCGCAAGATCCGTCGCACGGGCACGATCGCCCGCTGAGCTGCCGAGAAAGGACGAGAACCATGGCGCGGAATGGCAGCAATCAGTTCGACATCGCGCAAGACGAGCTGCGAAGTCATCTCGATTTCAAGCTAGCCGACAGCTTGATCGCAAGCACAATTGCATACGACGAACTCACGCTCACAATTCGGCGTGAAAAGATCGTCAACGTCATGAAGGCGTTGCGCGATGACCGTCGCTCACGCTTTGATGTGCTCATCGACATTTGTGGTGTCGATTGGCCTGGCCGTACTGAGCGGTTCGACGTCGTCTATCACCTGCTGTCGCCCGAAGGAAACCAGCGGATTCGCGTTAAGTTGACGACGGATGAGACGACGCCGGTGCCAAGCCTTGTTGACGTGTTTCCGGCGGCGAACTGGTACGAACGAGAAGCCTATGACATGTACGGCATCTTGTTCTCAGGCCACCCGGACTTGCGTCGTTTGCTGACCGACTATGGATTTTCCGGCTATCCGCTTCGCAAGGATTTCCCGCTCACTGGCCACGTCGAGGTGCGCTATGACGACGCTCAGAAAAAGGTTGTCTACGAGCCGGTGAAGTTGGTCCAGGAATTCCGCAACTTCGACTTTCAGAGCCCGTGGGAAGGGACAGACTACGTCCTTCCCGGCGATGAAAAAGCATCAGGCGAGCCGCCGAAGGCCAACTGACGTGTTCTGTTCTCCGACTGCGATTGCTGCACGCGATCTGTACGGAAGGATGAATTGCCGTGTCTCAAGCTGAACAACCGACGAAGCGCATGAGCGGCAGCTGTATTTGCGGCGCGGTGACGCTGAAGTTTGCCATGCGGAACAGCGAGGTGGGCGCCTGCCACTGCGGCATGTTTCGCAAATGGTCGGGCGGCATCTTTTTGGCAGTCGATGGTGTGGAAGACCTTGAGATCACCGGCGGCGACGCCGTCGTCACATATCGATCCTCGGATTGGGCCGAACGCGGATTTTGCAAGCTTTGCGGCACGTCTCTTTTTTGGAGACTGCACAACGGCGATCATCCGGTCGTTTCGGCCCAGTGCGTTGACGACTTTGAAGATCCAAAGCTCGTGAGTCAGATCTTTATTGACGAGAAGCCGGACTACTACAGCTTCGCAGAACAGACGCGGACGATGACGGGCGCCGAGGTCTTCGCGATGTTTGCACCAAAGGCAGAATGACCATGGCCGAAACCGACATCCGCCAGTTCAACATCAACTTTGGTCCGCAGCACCCCGCGGCGCACGGCGTATTACGTCTTGTTCTGGAGCTGGATGGTGAGGTGGTTGAGCGGGTGGACCCGCACATTGGCCTCTTGCATCGCGGCACGGAGAAGCTGATCGAGCACAAGTCTTACTTGCAGGCGATCGGCTATTTCGATCGCCTGGACTACGTCGCGCCCATGAATCAGGAGCATGCATTCTGCATGGCGGCTGAGAAGCTGCTTGATCTTGAGATCCCCTATCGGGCGCAGCTCATCCGCGTGCTGTACTCGGAAATCGGTCGTCTTCTGTCACATCTGCTGAATGTCACGACGCAGGCGTTGGACGTCGGGGCCCTGACGCCGCCGCTCTGGGGCTTCGAGGAACGCGAAAAGCTGATGACGTTCTACGAGCGGGCATCGGGATCACGCATGCACGCGAAGTACTTCCGCATTGGCGGCGTGCACCAGGATCTGCCCGACGATCTTGTCGAAGATATCGCGGCGTTCTGCGAGACCCACCCGAAAGTCATCGACGACATCGAGAGCTTGTTGACAGAGAACCGGATCTTCAAGCAACGCAACGTCGATATTGGCGTGGTCTCCTTGGAGGACTGCTTCCGCTGGGGCTTTTCCGGCGTCATGGTTCGCGGCTCCGGCGCCGCCTGGGATCTGCGGCGCGCGCAGCCCTACGAGTGCTACAGCGACCTGGAGTTTGAGATACCGATTGGCCGCAACGGCGACTGCTTCGATCGCTACCTCATTCGCATGCTCGAAATGCGCGAGAGCGTGAAGATCATGAAGCAGTGCTGTGAAAGGCTGCTGTCTCCACACGGGCGTGGGGCGCATGTGACCGACGACAAGAAAGTCGTTCCGCCGACGCGCGGCGAGATGAAGCGCTCGATGGAAGCGTTGATCCATCACTTCAAGCTTTACACTGAAGGCGTTCATGTTCCGGAGGGTGAGGTCTATACCGCTGTTGAGGCGCCGAAAGGCGAGTTTGGCGTGTACCTCGTGTCCGACGGCTCGAACCGGCCTTATCGCTGCAAAATTCGGGCGCCCGGCTTTCCCCATCTCCAGGCGATGGATTTCATGAACCGCGGCCATATGCTGGCAGACGTGAGCGCCATTCTCGGGTCGCTGGACATCGTGTTCGGCGAAATCGATCGCTAACAGACGGACCGTTGAGACGTCAAACGCTGACGGCGCAGACGCTACCCAACAGGAAGGACGTCCGCAAAATGATCGGCGAGGCGATCATTCGGGATCTGGGTCAGATCCTTCGGCAACTCCGCGTGGATGATCGCCTTCAAGGCCGGCGACAACGCGGCCCGTAGGTCACCGAGCGTTGCCGGCGCGGCCGCGATGACCAGTCGGTCGAAGGCGTCCGCTGTCCTCTGCTCGTCGAGGCAGGTTGCCAGTGTGCGCGCAAAGTCGCATTTCGCGGTCCGGTGCGGATCGCTCTTGGGCTCCATCGCATGGCGGCCGGCGCCAACGGAATCAAACGTCCGGCCGGGTCTGTCCGCGTGAATGTCGCGATCCGGTAGATTCGGGCCCCGAAAATCAAAGGTTTCAATCGCGCGAATGCCGCCACCGGACCTGTCGTGCAGAAGAATGCGTGCGCGCGCACCATCGGCAATCACAATCCATGTTCTGATAGGTTTCATGCTTCGACGTCCTCCGTCGGCCCAGCTTGGCGCTGTTATGGGACCAGGATCGGCTGCGGGGGGCAGGCGAGGCATTGATCCGTGTCATGCGCGCCGACAGATGCGGCCGGGCCAGCAAATGGGGGCAGCTGGCGGCAATGACCGGTAACAACAGCAGCCATCGCCAAATTCTCAGACGTCGTAGTACTTAGCCGTTGGCACAGAGAAGCAATCGAAGGACTGTGCCCCTCATGACGTTTGTCGAAAGCATGCGCCGTGCACTGAATTCGCCGGCGTTCAAGTTCATCATTGTCGTGATCTTAACGCTCGCGCTCACGATCCCACTCTTGTTCGTCTACGGATTGCTGTACGAGCGCGAGTCGTACTCCAAGGCAGCGCAACGGGAGATCGGCGAAATGTGGGGCGGGCCCAAAACCATCGCCGGCCCGTTTCTTGTCGTTCCAACTGAGCGTCGCATCGAACACAGGTCCGCCAGTACCACACCGGGCGCCGACCAGTCGGTATCGGTCAGAACCGAGATCCGGCGCTGGTATGCCGTGTTTCTGCCTGAGACCTTGACGATTGCGCCCGACATAAGGTCGGAAGTGCGCCGGCGCGGCATCTTCGAAGTTCCGGTCTATCGGGCCAAGATCAGGATATCGGGCTCATTCGTCGTGCCGGAACAACGCCGTATCGCGCAGACAGTCGACCGCATTCTCTGGTCAGAAGCCGTCTTGGTTAGCCTCATCAGCGATGTTCGCGGCATCAAGTCGACGGCTGAGATCAAGATCGGAGTGGGGCCCGCACGAAAGTTCCGGGCGGGCGTGGGTTTGGGTGGTCTGGACACGCGCGGTATCCACGTTCCCATACCTGAAGAGGCCGCGACCGGCGGGTTCACGTTCTCATATGACCTCGAACTCAACGGTTCGACGGCGTTCAATGTCACGCCGGCTGGTGGCGATACGGTCGTCACCATGACGTCCGACTGGCCGCACCCGAGTTTTGCGGGCTCATTCCTTCCGGAGAGTCGGTCCATTTCGGATGCTGGCTTCGAGGCGCGCTGGGCTATACCACGGTTGGCACGTGGTCAGGGACAAGTCAGGCACGTTCAGCAGCTGAGGCCTCTCGCAACCGAAATGCAGTTCGGCGTGCAGTTCTTCCAGCCGGTGCGGTTCTACAGCCTCGCACAGCGTGCACTGAAGTATGCCCTCGGGTTCATTGCGATAGCGTTCTTTGCTGTGTTCATCATGGAGATTCAGTCGCGGACCCGAGTGCATTGGATCCAGTACATCTTCACCGGGCTGGCTCTCGTGATCTTTTACGTGCTTCTTATTGGAACATCTGAGCATATCGGATTTGATCGCGGTTATCTTAGCGCCTCTGTTGCCACCAGCGTCTTGATTGGCATCTATTTCGGCTCGGTGGTCCGCAGTGTCGGGCGTGGCCTGGCGATGTTTACCGTCCTCGCACTGATATATGGCCTGCTCTACCTTCTGTTGCGGCTGGAGGACTATGCGCTCCTCGTCGGCTCGATCGCAGCCTTTGTCTTGATCGCAACCGTCATGTTTGCAACCCGCAACGTCGACTGGTCAACAGGCGCGGCCCCGACGCTTGGTGGCTCCAAGCCATCAGACGCCTGATCCATCTGGTCCATAGTGAGGCCGCGCGCGGCGCGCGTGGCCTTAACCCCGTCTTCGCGTAATCATAGATCGTGTCGGCTGAACTGCGCAAAACATTGACGAGCGGCACTTTTTCCGACAACCGTGGAGAGCGGGACGCCGCGGCTTGGAGCATGTCCGTCATCGGCGGAAATGATCTAGACGTAAGGAGTGTCAGCCATGATTGCGGGATATATTGATTGGATGTTTGGACTAGCTGCACTGGCCTGCGGGTTCGGCCTGTCATTGGCCACGTATCGGATTTTTGCGGTCCAGAACGACTGGCCTATGGGTGATCTCCACATGACCCGGCCGCTCATTCCGATTTTGATTGGTGTGTTTTCCCTGGTGATCGGGTTTCTGTTCGCCGCGGACAGGGGGCCAGAAGGTGGCGGCTGGTGGATCATCGGAACAGGTGTTCTGTTTGCATTCTTCTGGACCGGGTTCATGCGCGTCGCATCACAGATGTCTCTTTTCCTCGCGCCGCTTGCGACCGGTCTGCTGCTGTTTGGCTGGATTGGAACGCGCCCTCTGAGCGATGTCGTTTACATTCCGGGCTATTCCGAAACGGCTGTTGAGAACGCCCGCATTGTTCGTCCGCTCACGCCCACGGATGAAATGCGACGCGATGACAATGGCCGCATGCGCTAGCGCGGGCATATCCTCGCCTGCAACGAAAGGTCATCCACCGATAGCTTGCCAGCGTGTGTTCCCCGCCTTAGGCAAGGACACGCAATTGGTACCTTGGCGGCCAGGTGTGGATCCGTCCGCGCCGATGTCCGCGGTAGACCGAAAGGCAGACGCACATGGCCGTACGCCGTTTGCACTCCGAGCAACCGGACAGCTTCGCCTTTGACGAAAGCAATCTCGCGTGGGCCCGCGAAACGATTGCCAAGTATCCGGACGGCAAGCAGGCCTCTGCGATTATCCCGTTGCTGTGGCGCGCGCAGGAGCAGCACGACAACTGGTTGCCGGAGCCAGCCATTCGCTATGTCTGCGAGATGCTGGATATGCCCTACATTCGCGGCTACGAGATCGCGACGTTCTACACCATGTTCCAACTCGCACCGGTCGGAAAACTGGCGCACGTACAGGTTTGCGGAACGACGCCGTGCATGCTGCGGGGTTCGGAAGATATTAAGGCTGTTTGCCAGCGTCGTATTCACGCCCAGCCCCATCATGTGTCAGGCGACGGCAATTTCTCCTGGGAAGAGGTCGAGTGTCTTGGCAGCTGCGCCAATGCGCCGATGGTTCAAATCTGGAAGGACACGTACGAGGACCTCACGCCGGAGCTGTTTGAAAAGGTCCTGGACGGCTTCACGAACGGCAATTCGGCGAAGCCTGGATCGCAGATCGGCCGACAAGCAAGTTGTCCGGAAGGCGGACCGACGACGTTGAAAGAGTGCGCGAAAACAACAGCCCCCGCTTGATTGCATCGGAGTCAGAGCGGTCTTGGCCTAAGAATCTGGGCGCTGGCCGGCGTCGTGCGGGGTTGCCGGCATGATCGACCGGCTGTCGAAGTGGTCCCTCAAGAGCGACATCATGTGCGCGTCGACCCAGTCGCCATCCCAAAGCAATGCTTGACGACGCGTCCCCTCAAGAACAAAGCCCATCTTTTCGTAGACCCGCCGCGCACGCGGATTGAAGGCATAGACCTCCAGTTCAATGCGATTGAGGCTCAGCGCTTCAAATCCATGACGAACCGCCAGGAACGTGGCGATTGAGCCGTAACCTCTGTTGCGATGCTCGGGACGCCACAGCGCAATACGAAAGGAAGCGCAGCGGTTGATCCAGTCAATCTGATTCAGGACGACCTCGCCCACGAGTGTATGCGCGACCACGATGCCGTAATCGACGCGGTCGTCAGCGGTCTCAAGCTGTTTGCAGTGACGACGCACCGCATCGAAGGTGAAGGCCGACTGGGTTCCCGTCAGCCGATTGGCTTCAGGCTCGTCCAGCGAGTCCCATATGGCAGCGGCATCGGCGACGCCGAGTGGGCGCAAGGTGACGGGCTCGCAGCGAATCACCGGCTTTGCAATAGGGCTCATAAGCAGGGTCTCGATGGAACGTGAGACATGAATCGTCAATGCTGACGCCCAAGTTCGTGTGGACGTCACCCACACTTCGAGCCGTAGCGAAGCAATTCCGGCTCGCATTATGGCACGGGTTTCCGACCGAGCAGGGGTGACAATCCATGACCACAGACGTGAACTGCGCTCCGATCAATCTGCAGCGATGGCGGCTATTTGTTGTCTTGCCCGTCCCACAAGCAGCCCCGCTCGGTGCATGACGTGAGCCCAATGCGTCCCTCCAGCCCCAACATCGAATACGGCCTGCTTGGACTGCTTGCCCTATTGTGGGGCTCCTCGTACCTGCTGATCAAGGTGGCCGTCGCCGAAATTCCGCCGGTTACGCTGATCGCAGCGCGGGTGGCGATTGCGGCTGTCTGCCTCTTTGCTCTCGTGGCCTGGAATGGCCAGAGGCTGCCGCGAGACCAGAGAACGTGGCGCATGCTGTTCATTCAAGCCGTATTCAACAGCATTGCCGCGTGGACGATTCTTGCGTGGGGACAACAGTATGTCGACAGCGGCCTGGCGAGCGTGCTCAATTCAACCTCGCCCATTTTCGTCTTCCTGATCACGGCGGCGGTCACGCGCCACGAAGCGACCAGCTTTGTCAAACTCTTCGGCGTGTGCCTTGGTTTGACCGGCGTTGTGCTGATCGTTGGGCCCAGCGCGCTGGCAGGTCTCGGCCAACATGTCGCTGGTCAGGCGGCATCGGTCCTCGGTGCCGTCTTCTATGCGTGTGCGGCGATTTACGGGAAGCGTTTTTCAGATTTGCCGGCACCGGTCACGGCCGCTGGCACGATGGTGTGCGCAACAGTCTGCCTCGCGCCCGCAAGCCTTATCATCGACCGGCCCTGGCATTTGACGCCGTCCATCACAGCGCTTGCAGCCGCCGCCGCCCTAGGTGTGTTCTGCACCGGCCTCGCTCTAATGATCTACTTCAGGCTGGTGCGGACGCTGGGATCGATTGGTGTTGCGAGCCAGGCCTATCTCCGTGCCGGCGTTGGCGTCGTTCTCGGAATGGTCGTTTTGGGTGAGCAGATCTCAGTGGCCGTCGGCATCGGTCTGGTCTGCGCACTCGTTGGTGTCGCAGCCATGAATGCGCCTTCGCATGCCAAACCGGCCGGACCTCCGTCGCCGAGCTGATCAAGCCAAGAAGCGGGCGAGTGTCCTCATGTGTCAGTCCTCATGTGTCACAAGGCGACTTGCACCCGTCGTCGGCATGCGTAGGGTGTGCGCCAGCCACTAAAGCAGGAACGCAGCCACATGCTCGCGGACAAAGATCGGATATTTACGAACCTGTACGGCTTCCACGACGCTGGACTCGCGGCCGCTAAGCAGCGCGGTGCCTGGGATGGCACCAAAGCTCTGATTGAACGTGGCCATGACGCCATCATCGAAGAGGTCAAAAAGTCAGGTCTCAGGGGGCGCGGCGGCGCCGGCTTTCCGACGGGCCTGAAATGGTCGTTCATGCCGAAGGACGACCCGCGGCCCAGCTATCTGGTGGTGAATGCCGACGAATCAGAGCCGGGCTCATGCAAAGACCGAGAGGTTATGCGGCACGATCCGCATATTTTTATCGAGGGGTGCCTTGTCTCGTCATTCGCGATGCGTGCCCATGTTTGTTACGTCTATATTCGCGGCGAATACATTCGCGAGCGTGAGGCACTTCAGCGAGCGGTAGATGAGGCCTACGCTGCGAACCTGATCGGCAAGAACAACAGCAACGGCTGGGATTTCGACCTCTATATCCACCACGGGGCCGGCGCTTACATCTGCGGCGAGGAAACCGCACTTCTCGAAAGCCTGGAAGGCAAGAAGGGGCAGCCGCGCCTCAAGCCGCCTTTTCCGGCGGGATGTGGACTGTACGGTGCGCCGACGACGGTTAACAACGTTGAGAGCGTTGCGGTTGTGCCGACGATCCTGCGGCGTGGGGGCGATTGGTTCGCTGGCATCGGCAAGCCGAACAACACCGGAACGAAGTTGTTCCAGATATCGGGCCACGTCGAAAAGCCCTGCGTTGTCGAGGAAGCGCTCGGGATCTCCCTACGCGAGATTATCGATCGCCATGCCGGTGGCGTCCGCGGCGGCTGGAACAATCTGCTCGCCGTCATTCCCGGTGGCTCGTCGATGCCGTGTATTCCGGCTGACGACTGCCAGAGCCTTTCGCTCGACTTTGATACGCTTTCGAAGCTGAAGTCGGGCCTGGGGACCGCTGCCATCATCGTGATGGACAAGTCCACGGACATTATCGCGGCAATCCGCCGCATCGCGTACTTTTACAAGCACGAGAGTTGCGGTCAGTGCACGCCGTGCCGTGAAGGAACGGGTTGGATGTGGCGCGTCCTCCAGCGCCTGGAAAGCGGCGAGGCCGACCCAACTGAGATCGATTTGCTGTTCGACGTTTCAAAGCAGGTTGAAGGCCATACCATCTGTGCACTGGGTGATGCTGCGGCGTGGCCGGTTCAAGGCCTGATCCGGAGTTTCAGACCTGTGCTTGAGCAGCGCATTGCCGACCGGCGTGCGGCGAAGGTCGCGGCACAGTAGACCGCATTAGGCTGCATCAATTCGCGTCAATTCGCGCGAATTCGCGCGTCTAACGCCACCGCCGTTGCCGCCCCCCAAGGGGCGGGTCGGTCTGCAGCCAAACGACCATGCCGTCTTTCGATTTTGAGACGAAGAGCGCCAGTCGACGAAACAGCTTGGATCTGCGCCATTCCGTCTGCCATCATACCAGTCTGCGCCGCCCGCCTCGCACCGCGATGCTGGCCGATTGACCAAAAACCGCGGCCATCAGTCATAAGCTGATGTCCACGATTGAGCGGGGACCAGTCGAAATGGACGTGAAAAACGAGCGCGACAAACTCACGGTCGAAAGCAGCGTGGTCTCGAACTCCTCTTTCGACGATGTGAACTTGTCGAATACGACGTTTCACAACGTCAATATGTCGGTTGCAAGAATCACGCGAGCCAACCTGACAAATGCCGACATCTCAGATGCCAACATGTCCAACGCCAAGCTCGACAATGTGAATCTGTCCAACGTCAGCATTACCAATGCGCAGCTCGCGGGCATGAAAATCAATGGCATACTGGTGTCGGACATGTTGAAGGCCTATGCCGCAAGCCAAGCGTAGCTGTCGCGTAAGCCCTTTCGCCAAAAATGACTTAAGCGCTGATACGCCATCTGGTCACGCGGCAACCATTTGCTATACCGACCTTAGAGTCGTTTAGCCGGCGCGGCGGCGGCAATACGGTGGAGATCGAGACGGTCAGCATGGCGAAGCAACTGATCATCGACGGTGAACTGATTGAGGTGGACGACGGCATTACGCTGCTCCAGGCTTGCGAAGAGGCTGGCGCTGAGATCCCGCGGTTTTGCTACCACGAGCGCCTGTCGATTGCCGGCAATTGCCGCATGTGCCTTGTCGAAGTCGTCGGCGTACCGAAGCCGATCGCCTCTTGCGCCATGGGCGTGAACGACCTGCGTCCCAACCGTGATGGATCGCCAAATGCCATCAACACGCGCTCGCCGTTGGTGAAAAAGGCGCGCGAAGGCGTGATGGAGTTTTTGCTGATCAATCACCCGCTCGACTGTCCGATCTGCGATCAGGGCGGGGAATGCGATCTGCAAGATCAGGCCATGGCCTATGGCGTCGGTGGGTCCCGCTTTGCGTTGAACAAACGCGCAGTTGAGGAGAAATATCTCGGCCCGCTCATCAAAACGCACATGACGCGGTGCATTCAGTGTACGCGATGTGTCCGCTTCATGACCGAAGTTGCGGGTGTCGAGGAACTCGGCGCGATCGGTCGCGGCGAGGACATGGAAATCACGACCTACCTCGAGCAGGGTATGCTCTCCGAACTCTCGGCAAATGTTGTGGACCTGTGTCCGGTCGGCGCGCTGACACATCGGCCCTGGGCGCATAACGCCCGGCCGTGGGAGCTGCGCAAGACCGAGTCGATCGATGTCATGGATGCCGTCGGCAGTGCCATTCGCGTCGATACCCGCGGCCGCGAAGTCATGCGGATTTTGCCGCGAACCAACGATCCGGTGAACGAAGAGTGGATTTCCGATAAAGCGCGCCATGTGTGCGACGGATTGCGGACTCAGCGCTTGGATCGTGCCTACATTCGCAAAAATGGTCGCCTTGAGCCGGCGAGTTGGGATGAGGCGCTCGCGGTCGTCGCGGACCGGTTGCGCACCACACCGGCCGAGCGTATCGGCGCGTTGGCCGGTGACCTGTGCGGCGCAGAGGAAATGTTCGCGCTCGCCGACATGATGACAGGACTTGATGTAACGAGCGTCGATTGCCGGCAGGGCGGCGAGCCCTTCGACCCGAAGTGGGGCCGTGCGAGTTATCTGTTCAATCCCGGCATTGCGGCGATTGACGAAGCCGACGACATCCTCCTGATCGGAACCAACCCGCGTACGGAAGCCGCTGTTTTAAATGGCAGGATTCGCAAGCGCTGGAGGCAGGGCGGACTGCGCGTCCGCTCCGTCGGGCCGCACACCGACTTTGGCTACGACTGCGAGACGATTGGGACGTCTCCGGCTGACTTGATTCGTCTGGTTGATGCGCCGGACTTTAAGGGCGAACAGCCGATGGTGATTGTTGGCGCCGGCGGCTATCGCCGGGCAGATGGTCTCGCTGTGCTGGCACATGCTGCGGCCATTGCTCAGGCCGGCGGCGCAGTGAAAGAGGGTTGGAACGGCTTTGCCGTGTTGCAGACCGCAGCCGCGCGGGTTGCAGGCCTCGACCTTGGATTGGTCCCAAGCGCTGATGGATTGGACGTGGCGCGTCTGCTGCAAGGGGATGTGGATGTCATCTACAACCTGGGCGCGGATGAGGTTGAAATCGCCGAAGGCCCGTTTGTGATCTACCAGGGCAGCCATGGTGATCGGGGCGCCCATCGCGCTGACGTCATTTTGCCGGGTGCAACTTTCGCCGAAAAGGGCGCGACCTTCGTGAATACGGAAGGGCGGGCGCAGATGTCATTCAAAGCCGCGTATCCGCCGGGCGATGCCAAAGAGGACTGGACCATTCTGCGGGCTCTCTCGGACCGGCTGGAGACAACGCTGGCTTACAATACGGTGAGCGAATTGCGCGCTGCGATGTACCGAAAGTCACCGTCACTGGCACGGATTGGTGCTGTGGTTCCATCGCCGGTCGACGGTGTCGTGGCCTTGGCGCGTAAGGACGCACCGCTTGGTGATGCGCCTTTCCGGCATGCCATTGATGACTTCTATTTGACCAATCCGATCGCGCGCGCTTCGAAGACCATGGCTGAGCTGAGTGCCATGCGGGCACGAGGGTCCAGTGCACCACTGGCTGCAGAATAGGCGGGGCTATGGACTTTTCACAAATGTGGACCGACTACCTCTGGCCGCTGACGCTGATTGTGGCGCAGAGCGTGGTGTTGCTGGTCGCCTTGCTGTTGATCATCGCTTACCTGCTGCTGCTCGATCGCAAGGTTTGGGCCGGGGTTCAGTTGCGGAAAGGGCCGAACGTCGTCGGGCCATTCGGCCTCTTGCAGTCGTTTGCAGATCTCCTGAAATTCGTACTCAAAGAGCCGGTTATTCCCGCAGGCGCAGACAAGACCGTGTTTCTGCTCGCGCCGATGGCAACGGCAATTTGCGCGCTGGCCACATGGGCCGTCATTCCCGTCAACCAGGACGCGTGGGGCACGTGGGTCATTGCCGACCTGAATGTCGGGATCCTGTTCGTCCTCGCGATTTCCTCGCTCGGCGTCTATGGTGTGATCATGGGCGGATGGGCGTCAAACTCGAAGTATCCGTTCATGGGCGCGCTGCGATCCGCGGCCCAAATGGTTTCCTACGAAGTGTCCATCGGCCTGGTAATCGTGACCGTGCTGTTGTTGGTCGGGTCGCTGAACATGACGGACATTGTCAACGCACAAAAGACGGGAATCGGAACATCCGCAGGCCTTCCGGCCTCGGTACTCGATTGGCACTGGCTGGTGCTGCTGCCGATGTTCGTTGTCTTCTTCATATCGGCTCTGGCGGAGACCAATCGCCCGCCGTTTGACCTTCCGGAAGCGGAATCGGAGCTGGTCGCAGGTTTTATGGTTGAGTATTCCTCGACCCCGTACTTGCTTTTCATGTTGGGTGAGTACGTCGCCATCACGTCAATGTGCGCGTTGACGGCGATACTGTTCATGGGTGGCTGGCTGCCGCCGCTTGACGTGCCGCCGCTGAATTGGATTCCCGGCGTCATTTGGTTTCTGCTGAAGCTTATCTTCGTCTTCTTCCTATTCGCGATGGTCAAGGCGATGGTGCCGCGTTACCGCTACGATCAGTTGATGCGGCTGGGTTGGAAGGTGTTTTTGCCGTTGTCGCTGATCATGGTCGTGGTTGTTGCCGGAGCCTTGAAGTATGGCGACATGGTTGCAGCAGGTTAGGAGGCTGGGCAGGTGTTCGGCTTAAGTGCTGCAGCGACCGGTGCGCTTTTCGGCCTCGTATTAGGTTTGGTCAACTTCATCATACTGATGCGGGTTGCCGAGCACACCGACCGGGCGGCAGCGCGACCACAAGGGTCGGATGGCGCCAGGGTCTTGCGCTGGGTCGCTTGGGCGGATCTCGTGATTTTTCCGGCGGTCGGTTACTTTGTGGGCCCGATGGCCTTCGCATGAGGCGAGACATCATCACGGCTTGATCAGCCGCGTCGATGAGGAGAGCTAGGACATGAGCGTTGCGAGCGCGGTAAAATCGATGTTTCTCGCTGAGTTCGTCTCGGCGTTCTTCTTGACGATGAAGTATCTGTTCAAGCCGAAGAAAACGCTGAACTATCCGTTCGAAAAGGGCCCGCTGTCGCCACGGTTTCGTGGAGAACACGCTTTGCGCCGATATCCAAACGGTGAAGAGCGCTGTATCGCTTGCAAGCTCTGTGAGGCAATTTGTCCTGCATTGGCGATCACCATCGAGGCAGGCCCGCGCCGCAATGACGGGACACGGAGGACGACTCGCTACGATATCGATATGACAAAGTGCATCTATTGCGGATTGTGCCAGGAAGCCTGCCCGGTTGATGCCATTGTCGAAGGGCCAAACTTTGAGTTCGCGACGGAAACGCGCGAGGAACTCTACTATAATAAGGAGCGTTTGCTTGCGAATGGCGATCGGTGGGAAGCAGCCATCGCAAAGAACATGGCTCTGGACGCGCCTTACCGCTGACCTGTGGTTTCTGGGGCCGGCTGGCACTGAGACGGCGCGATGACGACGGAATCCGACGCTGTGACGGACGAGGCATCAGATCAGACAGATGAAGATTGCGGCGCGGGGGATTTAAGCCTGGAATCAGGCGCGCTGGGCCTTTTGTCGTTCTTGTCCGACGACGAGCTCGCGCGCTATGGCGACATCGCCAGGGATCAAAAGCAGCTTGAGTGGAACAACGCGCTTCTTCAAGCGGTTGCCTTGGCCGGCAGCGCAGTGCTGATTTTTGCCGTTGCTGCGGAAGTCTATGCAGGATGGTCGTGGGAGCTGATCGTGCTGACTGCGATACTGGCAGGTGCATGCGCGAACTTTCCATGGCAAAAGCACCGCATGCGGCGCCTGTGGGCGCGACACATTACGGCGGTCGAGCGCGAGCAAGCGGGCCGCACGGAGCAAGGCGCGGCAGAAGCTGCCACTGGGGAGTCACGGTGAGGCGATGGAAATGGTCGCTGTCTTCTTTTACATATTCTCCGGCCTGGCCGTCATATCCGCCCTGGGCGTGATCTTCGCGCGCAACCCGGTTCACGCGGTATTGTGCCTGATTGTGACGTTCTTCAATGCCGCCGGCTTGTTCATTCTGCTTGGCGCTGAGTTTTTGGCGATGTTGCTGGTCATCGTCTACGTCGGCGCCGTGGCCGTGCTGTTCTTGTTCGTCGTCATGATGCTCGACGTCGACTTTGCGGAACTGCGGGCCGGCCTGATCAAGAATGCGCCGCTTGGTGTCGGCGTGGGCGGCTTCGTCTTGGCGGCTTTGATTTACGTGTTCATTTGGTCTGGCGCGCAACCGGCACCGCCGGGTATCCCCGCCGCAAAGATCCCCGATCCGGCCGACGGCATATCAAACACCCAGGCGCTGGGAGAAATCCTGTATACGAAGTACATCTTCTTCTTCCAGGGCGCGGGTTTGGTGCTCTTGGTTGCCATGATCGGCGCCATCGTGTTGACGCTGCGCCAGAAAGAGGGCGTGAAGCGCCAGTCTATACCGGAACAGGTCGGTCGCCGGCCGGACCTTGCTGTGACCATGGTCAAATTGGAGCCGGGCCAATCGATCGTTCCCTCCAAAGAGGAAGGGCCAAGCTGATGGATGTCATGCTATTTTTCGGCGTTGCCGTGTTTGGCCTGTCGATCGCGTTCTTCGACGGGTTGACGCGCGGACTGTCCGTGATCAACGGCGCGCTGCTTGTCCTGGCCTATCCATTCTTTGAGGCGCAGTACCTCGACGGATCGCTGCCTTGGACAATCGCCATTGCCGGACAACCTGGCGTCGTGCGCGCTGAAGCGGTAATCGGGATTGCGTTGCTGTTGCTTGTCCCCTACGCCGTCGTCCGGCTGCTGTTCGCCATTGCGCGTCGCGGAGGCATCTGAGTGATGGGGCCAAATGCAGCCACGACAGCGCTCGGCATTATAGCGCGCAGCATTATAGCGCAACGCGTGTGCAAGTCGTGGGTCGCAAACCGATCGCGAAGCAGCGCCGGCGATCCGGAACGGGAGCAACGCGCCGCATGACCATTGGCCTGGAACACTATCTCACGGTCGCGGGTATCCTCTTTACGATTGGGATGTTCGGCATCTTCCTCAATCGCAAGAACGTGATCGTCATCTTGATGTCGGTCGAATTGATGCTGCTCGCCGTCAACATCAATCTCGTTGCGTTCTCGGCGTTCCTGGGTGATCTCGTCGGTCAGGTCTTCGCGATGATGGTTCTAACCGTCGCAGCTGCGGAAGCGGCCATTGGCTTGGCCATTATCGTCGTATACTTCCGCAACCGTGGTTCGATTGCGGTTGAGGACGTCAATCTGATGAAAGGGTGAGCGGCGGCATGATCTTTCAGGCCATCGTGTTTTTGCCGCTTGCCGGCGCGATTATCGCTGGGCTGTTCGGTCGGCTAATCGGAGACCGAGCGTCCGAGATCGTTACGTCGGCTTTCCTGGTCATTTCGGCCGTTCTGTCGTGGGTGGTTTTCGTTGATGTTGGCTTCGGCCAGCAGACGATCAAAGTCCCGCTGATGACCTGGATCCAATCCGGCGATCTCGAAGTCGCTTGGTCCCTCAGGATCGATACGCTCACGGCCGTTATGTTGGTCGTGGTGACGACCGTGTCATCGCTGGTGCACATCTATTCCATTGGGTACATGCACGAGGATGATGCGCGCAGCCGCTTCTTCTCGTACTTGTCGCTATTCACCTTCGCCATGCTGATGTTGGTGACCAGCGATAACCTGCTGCAGATGTTTTTCGGCTGGGAAGGCGTCGGGCTCGCGAGTTATCTGCTGATCGGTTTTTGGTTCAAGAAGCCTTCGGCAAACTCAGCTGCGATCAAGGCGTTTGTTGTAAACCGGGTTGGCGATTTTGGGTTTGCGCTCGGGATTTTTGGCGTTTTCGCGGTCTTTCAGTCCGTGCAGTTCGATGCCATTTTCGCCGCGGCGCCCACCATGGTCGACAAGACCATGGCCTTTGCCGGTTACGAAGTGGACGTGCTGACACTGCTCTGCCTGTTGCTGTTTATGGGGGCGATGGGCAAGTCGGCGCAGTTTCTGCTGCACACGTGGCTGCCGGATGCCATGGAAGGGCCGACCCCCGTTTCAGCGCTGATCCACGCGGCGACGATGGTGACAGCCGGGGTATTTCTGGTGGCGCGGATGTCGCCGCTTTACGAACTGGCACCCACGGCACTGGCAGTCGTGACATTCGTCGGAGCTATCACGGCGATTTTCGCGGCAACCGTCGGTCTCGTCCAAAACGACATCAAGCGGGTCATCGCGTATTCCACCTGTTCGCAGCTCGGCTACATGTTCGTTGCCTGCGGGATTGGTGCGTATACGGCCGGCATCTTTCACCTCTTCACGCACGCCTTCTTCAAGGCGCTGCTGTTCCTCGGAGCCGGATCGGTCATCCACGCCATGCACCATGAGCAGGACATGCGGAACATGGGCGGCCTGGCACCGAAAATCCGGATGACGTGGGTGATGATGTTGATTGGAACGCTGGCGTTGACCGGTGTCGGCATTCCGCATCTCGTCGGCTTTGCAGGCTTCTATTCCAAGGACGCGATTATCGAAGGCGCGTATGCGGCGCACACCCCCTATAACTATGCGTTCTGGGTATTGACCATTGCGGCGTTCATGACCGCCTTCTACTCATGGCGTCTGGTGTTTCTCACGTTCCACGGCGAAACCCGTGCGGAGCCCGAAACCTACAAGCACGCGCATGAGAGCCCGTACGTGATGCTGGTGCCGCTGTTCGTGCTGGCTGTCGGCGCCGTGTTTGCAGGGCTGGCATTCAAGGGCGCTTTCATCGGCGACAGCTACAAGACGTTCTGGAACGGCTCGATCTTCGAAGGTCCGTCAAACCATATCATTCACGATATGCACAAAGTCCCGGAGTGGGTCTACTGGGCGCCGTTCGTGGCCATGGCGTCGGGTACGGGCCTCGCGTACCTCTATTACATCGCCGCACCTTGGCTGCCCGGCGCGACAGCCCGCGCCTTCAAGCCGATCTACCTGTTCTTCCTGAACAAATGGTACTTTGACGAACTGTACGATTGGCTGTTCGTTAAGCCGGCGATGGCCATTGGGCGCATGTTCTGGAAAACCGGCGACGGGCGCATTATCGACGGGCTTGGCCCAGATGGCGTGTCTGCGCGGATCCTTGATGTCACGGGACGGGTGGTGCGTTTGCAGACCGGCTATGTCTATCACTACGCGTTCGCAATGCTGATCGGTCTCGCCTTGATCACAGCCTATGTCATGTTTGCCGGCGGAGGTTCGCAATGAACCTGAACGAGGCGCCGCTTCTCTCGATCATTACGTTTCTCCCGCTCGTCGGCGTGCTGTTCATTGCGTTCCTGCCTCGGGATGCAACCCGGAATGCGCGCTGGGGGGCGCTCTGGACGACGGTTGTCACGTTTGGCGTGTCGCTCGCCTTGTGGATCAACTTCGACCCGACAACCGCGGACTTCCAGTTTGTGGAGACGCGTCCGTGGTTCGGGCCGGTCCAGTACAAAATGGGCGTCGACGGCATCTCGATGCTGTTCGTCATTCTGACGACGTTCCTGATGCCGCTCTGCATTCTTGCGAGCTGGGAGAGTATCCAGACGCGCGTCAAGGAGTACATGATCGCGTTTCTGGTGCTGGAAACCTTGATGATCGGCGTGTTCTGCGCGCTCGATCTGTTCCTGTTCTATCTGTTCTTCGAAGCTGGTCTGATTCCGATGTTCATTATCATCGGGGTCTGGGGCGGCCCGCGGCGGATCTACGCGAGCTTCAAGTTCTTTCTCTATACGCTGCTCGGCTCGGTGCTGATGCTGCTCGCTATGATGTACGTCTACTGGACGGCGGACACGACCGACATTCCGGCAATCATCGCGAAGACGGCCGACAATCCAAAACTGTTCTCGCTCGACGCCCAGTGGTGGCTGTGGCTCGCGTTCTTTGCATCGTTCGCCGTCAAGATGCCGATGTGGCCGGTTCACACGTGGCTGCCGGATGCGCACGTCGAAGCGCCCACGGCCGGGTCCGTCGTGCTAGCTGCGATCCTGCTGAAAATGGGCGGCTATGGGTTCCTGCGCTTCTCCCTGCCGATGTTCCCGCTCGCAAGCCAGGAGTTGGCCCCGCTTGTCTTCTCGCTGTCCGTCGTGGCGATCATCTACACGTCGCTCGTCGCTCTTGCGCAGGAGGACGTCAAAAAGCTGATTGCCTATTCGTCAGTTGCCCACATGGGCTTCGTGACGATGGGCATATTCACATTCACGCGCCAGGGCCTCGACGGTGCAATTTTCCAGATGTTGAGCCATGGGTTAATTTCGGCTGCGCTCTTCCTCTGCGTCGGTGTCGTTTATGACCGCATGCATACGCGCGAGATTTCCGCCTACGGCGGGCTTGCCAACCGCATGCCGATCTACGCCACGATCTTTATGATCTTCACGATGGCGAACGTCGGATTGCCGGGGACGTCCGGCTTTGTCGGCGAATTTCTGACGCTGCTTGGGGCCTTCAAAGCCAATACCTGGGTTGCGATTTTTGCGACCACCGGTGTGATCCTCTCGGCCGCCTATGCACTCTATTTGTATCGCCGGATGATTTTCGGTGAGCTCGAAAAGCCGAACTTGCGCGCCATTGCGGACATGACGCCGCGCGAGATCGCCGTGCTTGCGCCGCTCGTCATTCTGACGATCTTGTTCGGCATTTATCCCAGCCCCGTGTTTGACGTGACTGCGGCTTCGGTCAAAAACCTGGTGACGAACTACGAAGCTGCAATCCGCATAACCAGTGCAGCTGCGAATTAGAGTTCGGTCGAGGATACCATCATGAGCGAACTCGCGGCATACGCGCCTTTGCTTCCAGAGCTGATCATTGTCGTGTCGGCCATGGCCCTGCTTATGGTCGGCGTGTTTTCGCCGGAGAACGATGATACCGGCGAGAACGTCGGTTGGCTGGCCATCGTCGCGTTAATTGCTGCCGGTGTGGTGATCGTGAATTCGGGTAGCGAGCGCATCAGTCTGTTCGACGGCGCATTTGTCGTCGACGGGTTCGCTCAGTTCATGAAAATACTCGTCCTTGGCGGCGCCGCGGTGGCGCTGATACTGGCCTTTGATGAGTTCCGCAGGCTGGGCATCCTCAGGTTCGAGTATGCGGTTCTCGTCCTGCTCGCCACGGCGGGCATGATGATCATGATTTCCGCTGGCGACCTGATCGCGCTGTACATCGGCTTGGAACTGCAGAGCCTGTCGTTGTACGTCGTCGCTGCGTTTCGTCGCGATAGCGTGCGTGCCAGCGAGGCCGGCCTGAAATACTTTGTACTCGGTGCACTGTCTTCCGGAATGCTGTTGTATGGCGCGTCGCTGATCTATGGCTTTACCGGCTCGACATCCTTCGGTGTCATTGCCAACGCGGCCAAGGGCCCGGAGGCTGCCCAGAACCTTTGGCTCATATTCGGGCTGGTGTTCCTGCTCGCCGGTCTCGCATTCAAAGTCTCGGCGGTGCCATTTCACATGTGGACACCGGACGTTTACGAGGGCTCTGCGACGTCTGTTACGGCGTTCTTTGCCGCGGCGCCAAAGGTGGCGGCCATGGCGCTGTTCACGCGGGTCATGCTGGAGGCCTTTCCGGGCATCGGGCCACAGTGGCAGCAGATCGTTGTCTTTATCGCCATTGCCTCCATGCTGCTTGGTGCGTTCGCGGCGATTGGTCAGACGAACATCAAACGTCTGATGGCGTATTCCTCGATTGCCAACATCGGGTTTGCGCTCATCGGCTTGGCCGCCCACAGCCAGCAGGGCACGCAAGCTGTTCTGATCTACATGGGCATTTATCTTGTCATGACGCTTGGCACGTTTGCGTGCATTCTGGCGATGCGTCGTGGTGATGAGGCTGTTGAGACCATCGATGATCTATCTGGGTTGGCCGCGACAAATCTGCCGCTCGCGGTCGCGTTGATGATCCTGATGTTCTCGCTAGCTGGCATTCCACCGCTCGCGGGCTTTTTCGCCAAGTACTACGTTTTCCTCGCAGCGATCGAGGCAGAACATTACGCAGTTGCGATCATCGGCGTTCTGGCAAGTGTGGTTGGCGCGTTTTACTACCTCAACATCGTCGCGAAGATGTTCTTCGCGGAGCCGCGGGAAGCCTTTGAGCCCATCCCGAGGCGCACGTACGCCGTCATGAGTGTGGCGGCGATGTTGATGGTGGTTGGAATCGTCGGTCTTGGCCCGTTTGTCGAGATCGCCGACGCAGCAGCGCAGACGTTTCGATACCCCGATTGATGATTACACTTGCAACGGCGCCAGTCGTTCGCTTCGAGTCACTCGATTCAACAAGTGCCGAAGCAACTCGTCGCCTCGCTCAGGGAGAGCGCGGCCCGCTCTGGATTACGGCGCAGCAACAAACCGCAGGTTACGGACGGTCCGGCCGATCCTGGTCAACGCCCAAAGGCAATTTGGCGACGACCCTGGTGTTTCAGCCGTCCTGCCCTGTCGGTGCTTCACATCAGCTGGCCTTGGTCACGGGTGTTGCAGTTCACGCCGGACTATCCCACATTTTTAAAGACTCAAATGTGCAAGGCCCCAGCCCACAGCTGAAGTGGCCGAATGATGTGTTGATCGACGGAAGAAAGATTGTCGGCATTCTTATCGAAAGTACCACCTATGATGGCACACCCGTGGTTTGCATCGGCATTGGCGTGAATGTCGGCGCGAACCCTGTGATCACGCAGTCCCGTGCGACAACGAGCCTGAGTGACTTGGGCGTCGACGTCTCGCCTGAGGATGTTCGCTTGTCCATCGCCAGAGCGTTGGACGACACCGTTGCAACTTGGGCTGGCGGCGCTGGATTTGATGTCATCCGCGCGCGTTGGCTAAAGCGCGCAATACCCATTGGTGCGCCATTTTCCGTTCATGTCGGAGAAAGTACGGTCCATGGGCAATTTCATGGTCTGGATGACGACGGCGCCTTGCTGTTGTCGAACCACTCTGGTGACATTCAACGTTTTGCATACGGCGATGTCACGCTTGGCTGGCACCCGGAGACGAAGGAAACCGAATGACCGAGGAGCTATCCCAGGCGGGTGGGACGTCTAATCAAGATGAGGTTGTGTTTCTCGCACTCGGCGGCCTCGGCGAAATCGGCATGAACGTCTATATGTACGGCCTTGGCCCTGCCGACGATCGGACCTGGCTGATGGTCGACTTGGGGTTGACGTTTCCCGATGAGACGGAGCCGGGCGTCGACGTTATTCTGCCGGATCTGACGTTTGCGCAAACTGAGCGTAAGTCGCTCGCGGGCATCTTGATCACGCATGCCCATGAAGACCACATCGGCGCAGTTCTTGAGATGTGGCCGAAGCTGCAGGTGCCACTTTACGCGACGCCGTTCACGGTGGGGATGCTCAAGGCGAAACTTGCGGAGTTCGGCAGTCGGAAAGCGCCTGATGTTCGCGAAGTTCCGATCGGTCATCGCTTCACGATCGGCGCGTTTGACGTTGAACTGATCTCGATGTCGCATTCCATTCCCGAGACGTCTGCCGTTGCGATTCGCACACCGCATGGCGTCGTTCTTCATAGTGCAGATTGGAAGCTGGATCCGGACCCCTACGTGGGCACGCAAACCGATACGGCCAAACTTGCAGCACTTGGGAAAGAGGGCGTGACCGCATTCATTTGCGATTCGACAAACGCGTTCCGCGATGGGCGATCGCCGTCGGAAGCGAGTGTCGCTGCGTCGCTGTCTGACATCATCAAGGATGCGCCACGTCGGGTCGCCGTAACCACGTTTTCCTCCAACGTCGCGCGCATTCGCGCCATTGCAGATGCGGCACGTGCGTCCGGCCGGCGTCTGGTGGTTGCGGGGCGTGCGCTTCAGCGGGTCATCGGTGTCGCAATCGACGTCGGCTATCTGCCGCCCGACTTCGACTACCTTGATCAGGATATGGCGAAAACCGTTCCGGCTGGCGAGGTCTTGATGCTGGTCACCGGAAGCCAGGGCGAGCTGCGCGCAGCGCTGGCCCGCATAGCGGACAACGAGCATCCCGAGATTTCCTTCGATCCCGGTGATACGGTGATCTACTCATCACGCACCATTCCGGGCAACGAAAAGAGTGTCCTGCGCGTTCAGAACAAATTGGCGGATCGGGGGGTGAAGGTTATCACGGACGCCGACAATCTCGTTCATGTCACCGGCCACCCTCGGCGAGACGAGCTTGCAGAAGTCTACGGTCTCCTGAAACCAAAGGCCGTTATCCCCATGCATGGCGAAGCGCGTCACCTGATGGAGAACGCGCGTCTTGCGGCTGCTGCCGGGGCAAAAACCCTCGATACCGTCCGCAACGGTCAGATGGTGCGTCTGGCGCCCGGACCACTCGAGATCGTGGATGAGGTGCCGATCGGGCGCATGTATCGCGACGGTCGCCTGATCATCCCAGAAGGTGAGGGCTCAGTCCGAGAACGACGCAAGCTGTCAGCGGTCGGCATTGTTTTTGTCGCCGTGAGCATTGATCGTGCCGGAAATGTTGTTGCGGAACCGGACGCGACGCTCGACGGCGTGCCGTACGAAACGGCTGACGGAACATCCATGGATGAGCTGGTTCTCGATGCCATTGACGGCGTACTCGACAACGTCCCGCAGCGCCGCCGGCGTGATCCCGATGCATTGGCAGATACGGTGAAACGTACCGTTCGCGGCGTTGTTGACCAGGCCTGGGGCAAACGACCAATCGTCAAGGTGTTGGTCAACGTGGTGGAACGTGGCCGTTGAGGATGTCAGGCTGCGTCGGAAGGTGCTCGGCGCGCGCCCCATGCGATGAAATCACAGCCCGCGGAGAGCAAACGTATGATCGGTCGATTGAATCACGTTGCCATTGCCGTCAGCGACCTTGCCGCGGCAACGGCCGTTTATCGCGATACGCTGGGCGCTGAGGTGACCGAGCCGGCGGCCCAGCCGGAGCACGGCGTGACGGTTGTCTTTATCAATCTTCCGAACACAAAGATTGAGCTGTTGGAACCGCTTGGCGCCGACTCGCCGATTGCCAGGTTCCTGGAGCGCAACCCCGGCGGCGGCATTCATCATGTTTGCTATGAGGTGGCGGACATTCTGGCAGCGCGCGACCGGTTGAAATCGGATGGTGCCCGCGTTCTCGGTGATGGAGAGCCGAAGATCGGGGCGCACGGCAAACCCGTACTGTTTCTGCATCCCAAGGATTTTTGCGGAACCCTCGTTGAGCTTGAGCAGGTATAGGGCACGACAGGTCCAGAAAGATCTGAAATGATCTCTCGCACGCTGTCCTAGGTTTGGTGGTTTTGCCCGGTGGAGGGCCCTTGATGAGCCCGGTGTTTGCAATCGCGATCTACTTCGTCGTCTGGTGGATCGTGCTATTCGCGGTCTTACCGTTTCATATCCGGACGCAGGAGGAGGCGGGCGAGGTTGTGCCGGGCACGCCGGCGAGCGCGCCTGCGTCGTTCAACCTGTTTCGACTGGTCGTTGCCAATACGATCGTCGCCAGCATCGTGTTTGCGTTCATCTATGCGCTGATCGTGTTTGACCCGCTTGGCATTGGCCGGATCCCTGAAGAATTGCAGTTCTGAGCCGTGGCTTCAGTGGCGGCAACCATTGCGATACGTGCCGTGTTTCGCTAAGGACGGCGCTTGTTACCGCCATAGAACACGAGCGATCCGGCATGCGTCTGTCCCGCTACTTTCTGCCTGTCTTGCGCGAAACGCCTAAGGAAGCTGAGATCGTTTCGCACCAACTAATGTTGCGTGCGGGCATGGTCCGGCAGGCGAGCGCGGGGATTTACTCGTGGCTGCCGTTAGGCTTGCGTGTTCTCGACAAAATCGGGAACATCGTGCGCGAGGAGCAGAACCGGGCCGGCGCGATCGAACTCCTGATGCCGACGATCCAGTCCGCTGACCTGTGGCGCGAGTCCGGCCGTTACGATGCGTACGGCAAGGAAATGTTGCGCATTCAGGACCGCCACGAGCGCGATATGCTGTTTGGTCCGACAAACGAAGAACTCATCACACAGATTTTTCGCGACAACGTCAGGAGCTACCGCGACCTGCCACGGAATCTCTATCACATCCAGTGGAAGTTCCGGGATGAGATCAGGCCGCGTTTCGGCGTGATGCGCGGCCGTGAGTTTTTGATGAAGGATGCGTACTCATTCGATCTGACCCCGGAAGATGGCCGGCGCTCATACAATCGCATGTTTGTCGCCTATCTGCGCACGTTCGCGCGCATGGGGTTGAAGTCCGTGCCGATGGCGGCTGATACGGGCCCGATCGGCGGTGACCTGAGCCACGAGTTCATCATTCTCGCCGAAACCGGCGAGAGCCAGGTGTTTGGGCATCGTGATCTCTTCGAGGGGGATGTGCCGCCCGCGGACACGGATTTCGAGGGAGATTTGCAGCCGATTGTTGATCGCTGGACATCGCTCTATGCGGCAACGGATGAGCAGCATGATGCCGCGCGATTCGACGCTGAAGTGCCCGCGGACAAGCAGGTTTCCGCCCGCGGCATTGAGATTGGGCACATCTTCTTCTTCGGCACGAAGTACTCCGAACCAATGAACTGCAAGGTTCAAGGGCCCGACGGCAGTGTCGTGGCGTTGCAGATGGGTTCCTACGGTGTCGGTGTTTCCAGGCTTGTCGGCGCGATTATCGAAGCCTGCCACGATGATGCCGGGATCGTTTGGCCAGTGCCGGTTGCGCCGTTTGAGGTCGGCCTGCTGAATTTGAAGGCAGGAGACGCCGAAACGGATGCGGCCTGCGAGCGGATATACGGGGAACTGACCAACGCAGGTGTTGATGTCCTCTACGACGATACGGACGAACGTCCCGGTGGAAAGTTCGCGTCTATGGATCTCATCGGCTTGCCTTATCAAGTGGTTGTCGGTCCAAAGGGATTGAAAGGCGGTGAGGTCGAGTTGAAGTCGCGTCAGGATGGCGCGAAGTCGAATGTGCCGCTCGATGCCATTGTGCAGCGCCTTGTCTCCGACGTGCGTGAGCGGCGATTTCTGGTGTAAACGTCCGGACCTGACGACGACGCTCAATGGACCGACGTTTCACGATTCAAAAGGACCGACACACCGTGGCAGCCCAGGCGCCGACAATCGACACGCCGCCGTTTGCCGGCTTTGAATGGATGTTGGCTCTGCGCTATCTGCGCGCGCGCCGCCGCGAGGGGTTCATCTCAGTTATTGCCGGTTTCTCGTTTGTCGGGATCATGCTCGGCGTCGCGACTCTGATCATCGTGATGGCCGTGATGAACGGCTTCCAGGCGCAACTGTTCGACAAGATCCTTGGAATCCAAGGGCACATCGCAGCGCTGCAACAAGGTCAGACGGGCCGCATTCGCGATTATGTGCGCTACAGCGAAGCTCTCGAACGTATACCCGGCATAACCGCGGTCACGCCGATGACCGAAGCACAAGTTATGGTTTCTTCTCCAGCACAGGCACTTGGCGGCCTGGTCCGAGGCGTGACGGAAAAGGGCATTCGGAACACGCCGCTGGTCGCAAACAACATCATTTCCGGGTCGATTGAGGGGTTCGACGATCAAAAGGGGATTGCGATCGGCTCTCGACTGGCACAGGCGCTGCGCCTAGAGCTTGGCGGGTTTGTCACGCTGATTTCGCCGCGCGGCACCTCGACGCCGTTCGGTACCGCCCCGCGCAGCCGCTCATTCCGGATTACCGCGATCTTTGAAATGGGCATGTCGGAATATGACCGGACGATGCTCTATTTGCCGCTGAACGAGGCGCAGCGGTTCTTTTCACGCAAGGGCCAAGTTGACGCGATCGAAATCAAGGTCAGCGATCCCTACGCGGTTGAGGCCTACGTCACCGATTTGACCGGCGCGACGGGCGGCGAGCTGTATTTCCAAACCTGGAAAGAGCGCAATCAGACATTCCGCGCCGTGCTGGAGGTTGAGCGCACGGTGATGTTCATCATCCTGTCGCTGATCATTCTTGTTGCCGCTCTCAACATCGTGTCCGGCATGATGATGTTGGTGAAGGACAAATCGCGCGACATCGCAATCCTTCGCACCATGGGGGCAACGCGTAGTGCCATGATGCGCGTATTCCTGATCACGGGCGCCTCAATTGGCATTGTCGGCACGCTTGCCGGATTTGCACTGGGTTTGCTGTTCCTTTGGCAGATCGAGGCCATTCGGCAGTTTGTGCAATGGATTACCGGAAGAACCGTCTTTGATTCATCCGTCTACTACCTGTCGCAGCTGCCGGTGAAGATCGATGTCATCGAGACGGGCGTGATCGTTGTCATGGGGTTGGTGCTTTCGGTTCTGGCAACCGTGTATCCCTCGTGGCGGGCATCGACGCTGGATCCCGTCGAAGCTCTTCGGTACGAATAGGCACGGCCATGGAAATGCGCGCAGACCCGGTTATGCAACTTGTCGATGTCCGGCGAACCTTCCGCCAGGGCGACAGAGAAATCCGGGTGCTGGATGGCGCATCCGCCATTCTCAACCCTGGTGAGGCGGTGGCGCTGGTCGGGCCGTCCGGCGCTGGCAAGTCCACCTTGCTTCATACGGCGGGTTTGCTGGAAACTCCGGATTCCGGCCAGATCATCGTCAACGGTCAAGACTGTGCCCGCATGAATGACATCCAGCGCACGCGGGTTCGGCGCGCGGATATGGGTTTTGTCTATCAGTTCCATCAATTGTTGCCGGAGCTGTCCGCGCTTGAGAACGTCATGATCCCTCAGCTGATCCGCGGTCAGAAAAAGGCGGCAGCGCGCGACAGGGCGCGTGAGCTTCTCACAGCGCTCGGCCTGGAAGGGCGCATTGAGCACCGGCCAGCTGAACTCTCCGGAGGAGAGCAGCAACGCACGGCCATCGCGCGTGCGCTCGCGAACCGGCCGCGTTTGCTTCTTGCTGACGAGCCAACCGGGAACCTGGACCCGTCAACATCTGAGCGCGTGTTTCACGAGCTTGTCGGGATGGTTGAGCATACCGGTGTCGCGGCATTGATCGCGACACACAACATGGCGCTGGCCGGACGCATGCACCGTGTCCTGCGCCTGGAAGGTGGCAAACTGGTCGAGGTCGTGCCGCAAACGGTCCTGTAAACAATGGCGTACGAGGATTTTTCGTTCCGATCAGACCCGGATGTGCCCGCGTTTGATGATACACGCGGCCTGATCGTGTTTGACGGTGTCTGCATATTCTGTTCCGGCTTTGTGCAGTTTGTAGCGAAGCGAGACACCAAGGCGCGGTTTCTCTTCACAACAGCGCAGTCGTCGCTCGGGCAAGCGCTATATCGCCACTATCGATTAGATCCCGCGGATCTCGAAACCAATCTGGTCATTCTGGACGGGCGGCTGCACGCGAAGCTCGCGTCAGTTGTCGCTGTCGCCCGCGAATTGGGCTGGCCGTGGCGTGGCCTCATGGCGCTCCGCGTGCTGCCGGCGCCGATTGCGGATTGGTGCTACGACCGGATCGCGCGCAACCGTTATCGTATTTTCGGCAAGCACGACCAATGCGTTGCGCCGCAGTCCTTGCGCGATCGTCTTGTCTCGTAACCGCATTCTGGTCATTGGCGGCTACGGCGTCTTCGGTGGCTTGCTGTCGCGGCGATTGGCGGCGCACCCGGACTTCGACGTGATGGTCGGCGGGCGCACGTTGGCGAAAGCGGAAGCCCACTGCCGCGCCTATGGTGGGCGACCCGTCGTTTGCGACACCTCCGGCGACATTGCCGAAACGATCGCCGCGTTGCAGCCGTTCGTCGTCATTGATGCGGCCGGTCCGTTTCAGAACTACGGCAACGATCCCTATCGGGTTGCGCGTGCGGCGATCTCTGCGAACGCACATTACCTCGACCTCGCAGATGATCCCGGTTTCGTGGTCGGCATCGGCGATCTTGATCGGCAGGCGCGTGAAGCGGGCGTCACAGTCCTCTCCGGTTGCAGTTCCGTCCCGGCCATTTCATCTGCTGCAGTGGACGCGATGGCGCATGACATTGTCGATCTCGACACCATCGAGTCCCTCATCTCGCCGGGTAACCGCGCGCCGCGGGGCAATTCGGTGATTGCGGCTATTCTCGCACAGGTTGGCCGACCGCTGCGGGTTTGGCGGGGCGGGGCGTGGACGGAGGATGTTGGCTGGGGACGTCTCGAACGCCGGGCGATCACCACTCCGGACGGCCGGTCATTGGGTCGCCGATGGGTCAGCCCGATCGGTGCTCCGGATCTGCTCTTGTTTCCGCAACACTACCAGGCCCGAACGGTTCGCTTTCTGGCAGGACTTGAGCTGAGCGTGATGCACGTCGGCCTCTGGGCCTCGGGATGGCTCGTTCGGTTCGGTGTCCTGCGCTCGTTGGTCCCGCTGAGCCGTACATTTCGCCGGATGGCCGACTGGCTTTATCGCTTCGGGTCGGATCGCGGTGGGATGTGCGTTACAGTTGTCGGACGCGACGCGGCCGGCCGCTGGCTTTCCCGCACGTGGACGTTGGTGGCCGAAGCCGGGGACGGACCGCAGATTCCGGCAACGCCTGCATATCTCTTGGTGCATCGCCTCTGTGATGGAGCTGTGCCGACAGGCGCGCGCGCTTGCATCGGAGAGCTCGCTCTGTCGGACATTGAGACAGGCCTCGCGCCGTTTGCAATCACGACGGGCAAGAACGAGTGTCACATCAAGCCGTTGTTTCGCACCGTGCTTGGCGATGACTTTGACGCGCTGCCTGCACCTCTGCGTCGCTTGCATGATGTTGGCGGCACGGCCGCGTTCACGGGCCGCTCCGAGGTGGTGCGCGGTCGCTCATTCGTCGCGCGCAGTCTCGGATGGGTGTTCGGCTTCCCGCCGACGGCGTCGGATGTTCCGGTACACGTCATGATGGAGCGCATCGGTGATCAGGAGCGTTGGACGCGAACGTTCGGCAAGGCATCGTTTCGGTCCACGTTTGTCCGGCCGGCCCAGGCAAAGCCGGGGGACGTGATCGAGCGCTTCGGCTGTTTTGCCTTTCAGCTCAAGCTGAGCGTTGCCGACGGCCGGATGAACTTTCCAGTTGAGCGCGCTCGCGTTTTTGGCCTCATCCCATTACCGAAATGGCTGACGCCTGTCAGTGAAACAAGCGAACATGTCGGCGACGACGGACGCGCTTGGTTTGACGTCGCCGTGTCACTTCCGGGGGTCGGGCCTCTTGTGTCCTATCGTGGTTGGCTGCAACCTGCGCCGCAGTCCGCATCTGCCGGTGTAACGACGGAACACAGTAGATGAGCCAGTACGCGCACCGTCCGAGAAGCTCGGTTGATACTGTGGGTGCTGGCGACCTTGCATCAGTTTGCCTGAGCGAATCACGATATCGGACGGAGCAGTAGCGTCGGGTGGGCTTTGTAACAAAAGAATCAATCTCTTGCGCGCGACAGAACACGCTTCAGGCCCTGGCGGCGATACAAGCCCGGCGCATGCCGGTCCCACCTTCATTCACCTGAAGGTGCATTCCGCCTATTCGCTGCTTGAGGGTGCGCTGCCGATCGGGAAGCTCGCCGATCTGTGCAAGGGGCACGGATTTCCCGCGATCGCCCTCACGGACACGGATAATCTGTTCGGCATTCTGGAGTTCTCCGAAAAGCTATCCAAGGACGGGATACAGCCGATCGCCGGTCTTAGCCTTGGCGTGCGGTTCGACAATCCAACGGCGGAGCCGAGCCTTGGTGACGCGGCGACGGCGTTGCGTCCCGATGGTCGGATTGCGCTCTACGCGATGAATGAGGCTGGCTACGCCAATCTCATGAAGTTAGCGAGCCAAGCTTACTTCGACGTGGACGACGCGCTTGAGCCTCACGTTGCCGTTGAGCGACTGACAGACCACCACGACGGATTGATCCTTTTGACCGGTGGCCCTGACGGCCCGATTGATGGACCGCTCCTTCTTGGGCAGACGGCGGTTGCGACTGATCGCTTTCTGGCGCTCAAGACACTGTTTGCAGACCGCATGTACGTTGAATTGCAGCGGCACGGTCGCGACACCGAGCGTCAAGTTGAGCGCGACTTGATCACATTGGCCTACGATCATGATGTTCCGCTTGTCGCGACAAACGAGGCGTACTTCGCGTCACCGTCAGACTACGAAGCGCACGATGCCCTGATCTGCATCGCGGGCGGGCGGTACGTCGTGGAAGAGGACCGCCGCAGGCTTACACCCGAGCACGATCTGAAAAGCGCCGATCAGATGGCTGCGCTCTTTCATGATCTTCCTGAGGCGTTGGCCAATACAGTCGAGATTGCGCAACGCTGTGCGTTCCGGCCGCTGGGCAAAGCTCCGATCCTGCCGCGGTTTGTGTCCGCCGGTGCAAACGCCAGCGCGGAGGAACAGGTCGCAGCCGAGGCGGCAGAGCTTCGACGTCAGGCCCAGGACGGCCTGGCTGAGCGCTTGAAGGCCAACCCGCTGGCTGACGACCATTCTCGCGAAGACTACGAGCAACGGCTCGATTTCGAGCTTAGTATTATCGAGCGAATGGGATTTCCAGGCTACTTTCTGATCGTTGCCGACTTCATCAAGTGGTCGAAGGCGCAGGGCATTCCGGTCGGGCCCGGTCGCGGGTCCGGCGCCGGTTCGGTTGTTGCATGGTCTCTGACGATCACGGACCTCGACCCGTTACGGTTCGGGTTGCTGTTTGAGCGCTTTCTCAATCCCGAACGTATTTCGATGCCGGACTTCGACATCGACTTCTGTCAGGATCGCCGCGACGAAGTGATCCGTTACGTTCAACAGAAGTACGGTGACGATCGCGTCGCCCAGATCATCACGCACGGAAAGCTGCAAGCCAGGGCCGTGTTGCGGGATGTCGGCCGTGTCCTGCAAATGCCCTACGGCCAGGTCGACCGGCTGTGCAAACTGGTGCCGAACAATCCGGCAAATCCGGTTACGCTGCCCGAGGCGATCGAAGAGGAGCCACGCCTGCAGGAGGCGCGCGACGAGGACCCGCAAGTCGCGGAACTGTTGGAAATCGGCCAAAAACTCGAAGGGCTGTACCGACACGCCTCCACCCACGCCGCCGGCATGGTGATTGGCGACCGGCCGCTCGACGAGCTCGTGCCCCTCTATCGCGATCCGAAATCGAACGTCCCGATCACCCAGTTCAACTGGAAGATGGTCGAGGCCGCGGGCCTCGTGAAGTTCGACTTCCTCGGACTGAAAACGCTAACGGTATTGCAGACCGCGGTCGAATTGATCAAAGCCGGCCGCGGGATCGATATCGATCTCGGCGCCTTGCCGCTCGACGACACGGCGAGTTACGAGCTGCTGGCGCGCGCTGATACGGTGGGTGTGTTCCAGCTGGAATCGACAGGAATGCGCGAGAGCTTGAAGCAACTCCGCCCGGACCGTTTCGAAGATATTATCGCGATGGTCGCGCTCTATCGCCCCGGCCCGATGTCAAATATCCCGACATACATCAATCGGAAACACGGAGAAGAACCGGTCGACTGTCTCCATGACATGCTTGAGGGCATCCTGATGGAGACGTACGGCGTCATCATCTACCAAGAACAGGTGATGCAGATTGCGCAGGTGATGGCCGGTTACAGCCTCGGCAAGGCCGACGTGCTGCGGCGCGCCATGGGTAAAAAAGACAAAGCCGCAATGGCGCAGCAGCAGGCCGAGTTCGTCAAAGGTGCCGTCGCGAATGGCGTGAAAGAGAAAGACGCCGCCTATATCTTTGAGCTGGTCGACAAGTTCGCCGGATATGGCTTCAACAAGTCTCACGCAGCCGCTTATGCGCTCGTCGCCTATCAAACCGCTTATCTCAAGGCGAATTTCCGGGAAGAATTCCTGGCCGCATCCATGACGCTGGACATGGCCAATACGGACAAGCTGGCCGGCTTTGTTATGGAAGCGCGCAAGAGCGGAATCGCGGTCAATCCGCCATGCGTGAACCGTTCCGAAGTCGCCTTCACGGTTGAGAGAAGCGCGACGGATCCCACTGACCAACCCGGTGCTATTCGATACGCGCTTGCTGCGTTGAAAAACATTGGCGAGGCGGCGGTCGAGACGATCGTCGCGGCCCGCGCGGACGGCCACTTCCAGTCTCTCGGAGATTTGGCGAGCCGGCTCGATCCGAAAGCTGTCAATCGCCGCGCCCTCGAAACGCTGGCGGCCGGTGGCGCGTTCGACGCGCTGGAAGAGAACCGGGCAGCGGTTTACGGCAATGCGGATCAGGTCCTCGCACATGCAGCGCGGACGGCTGAGAACGCGGCAAATGGTATCTCCGATTTGTTTGCCAGCGACTCCGGCGACGGTGGCGCGACTCTCGATCTTCGCGCGTGCAAGTCCTGGACGGAAATGGAGCGGCTCGACAAGGAGGCCGCCGCGATCGGCTTTTATCTCTCCGGCCACCCGCTGGAGCAGTATGCCGGCGTCATGAAGCGCATTGGTATTACGACTTACGCTGACTTTGTCGAAGCCGTGACATCAGAAGGCGCAAGCGCGGGACGGATCGCGGGCATTGTCCAGTCGGCGCGGATCCGCAAGTCCCAAAAAGGCAACCCATTCGCATTCGCCATGTTTTCCGACACCACCGGCCAGTTTGAGGCCGTCCTCTTTTCCGAGACGTTGTCGCGGTCCCGCGGCATGTTGGAGACAGGGACGCCCGTCGTGGTTGCCGTGGAGGCGGAACGCGACGGCGACAGCGTCCGCCTGCGCGCGCAAGGGCTTCAGTTGCTTGATGATGTTGTCAGTCAGGTCGCCGATGCGATCGTCCTGCACGTTGACCCGGCCACACTGACGTCGCGCCGCAGCACCGACTTGATGTCAGGCTTGGCCGAGAGCCTGAAACCCGGGAAGGGCGAAATCAAAGTCCAGATGATGTTGTTGGATCAGGCGCGACAAGTGACCGTCAAACTCAACGGTCGGTTCGATACCGGACCGCAGGCACGTGGGCAGCTTCAGGCCTTGCCCGGTGTTCTCGACATTGTCGACGGGTAGTCAGACGGCGCGGATTCATCACGCGCGCGCGTCGGGCTTGGAGTGTGGTGGCTGAGCCACATAATTTCGCCACAATCCAGCAGCCGCAGCAAACAAGCAGTTAACCAGTCCTGGGCGCGTGTTACCGAACGCGCGTCACGCTGGCTCGACAACATCATAATACCTTGGGCCGCGCGATCCCTCGCCAGCAGGTGAGTGTGCGTATTTTGAGTTTGTTTGGGGGGAGACGACGATGGCCGAACAGGGTCTTCGCGAGCGCGCCGAAACGCGCTCATTGCTAACGGTGAAAACCAGTTCGCGCCTGATACCGATCACTCTGCTCTTGGTCGTCATCGCCTTTCTTGTAGCAGGCAATACCGGCGAGACGTTGCGGCAACTGGCAATCACAACCGGTTTTGTAACGGAAGACTCGGTTGACACAGTAACGCTGCAGACCTTTGTCGACGTGTTGAATTCGAACGACGAAGCAACGACAGAGCGAATTGCCGAAAAAATCAAAGGGCTGACTGCGGCGCAGTTTTTTACGGACATCGTGCT
>JBCDAH010000018.1:0-45370 GCA_039186015.1 Pseudomonadota bacterium | reverse complement strand
TTGACGCCGAATGCGCTGACGGCCGACTGGGGGCCTTCGGCCATTCAAAATGTTGTCTCGTCGAGCCGAGTTCGTTCTCGTGAGGGACTGTATCAAGAGGAGCGAAGTTCGGATTTGAAAGCGCAGGTCCGGCAACACCAGCGCTTGGATCTGTTTTCGGGCCCTTTGCCAGATTTCCGATCCGCGCAAGTCTGCGTTCCGGCCCGTTCGACGGAGACGGCCCGCTCAGATCATTCGCCGTTGCCACTGAGGCCGCCTTTCGGTCCGGCGGATACAGTCCGTTCACGACCAAAGCGATTGCGACAAGTGACACGGATATCACCACGACTGAAGCAACCGTGACTGCTGTTGAACCGCGGCGTGCACGCGAGTACTGAGCGATGACATGGTTGCGGTTATGGCTGAGACCTTCATCGTAGGCACGCTTTGACCGCGGATCGCGCAGCACGTTGTACGCCTCATTGATCTCCTTGACGCGACGAACGGACTCCGGCGTTGCCGCGCCGGAATCTGGATGCAGGGAACGCATGAGGTTGCGGTGAGCGAGCTTAATCGCTTGAGCGTCAGCCCATCTCTCGACGCCTAACACCGAATAATAATCACGCATCTCAGGTGCAATCCATGGACTCCGAGTGTAGACATGCCTGCACACGAAGCGACAAATTCGTCAAGACGTCGCATTTTGGGCCCGCTATCACTGAACCTTCTAAAGGCTTCATAGATAAGCTGCGGAACGTGTTGAAGCATCACAGGTTTGAAGATTGCGGCTCGTGGGCTGTCAAGTGTGCTCGGAAGGCGACAGGCCTGTGCAAGGCGCTGGCATACCGGCGCAGGTTTGACATATCGCCCGCGCGCGTCGGATCAACCCTTGTGCGAAGCGCCCCTGATCGATCGAACGTACAGTCTCTCCCATGACGGTAACGCACGAGAACACCAATCGTTCCGTCGCAGGGAACGGTAAGCGCTTCAGAACGGTTACCACTCCGCGGCGGATAGCAAAAAGAACGGAGCTGAGCACATGATGCGCGGTACACGTGTGGTTCAAGGCTGATTACGACATGGCGAATTTGTGCCGGATACTGGCGGGGGGCAGGGAGATGGTTGTCAAAAAGATCCGTATTGACCAAGATCAATGCAACGAAAGTGCCGGAATGCTGACACAGGATGAGATCGGGGCGAGCGGGCACGCGTTAAGTGCTGCTGCCTCCCGGTCCGCAAACGGCGATGAGGGTGTGGTTCCGCTCGGGCGTGCGGAGCAGGCGGAAATCGGTCGCAAACTCAGGGACCTCTACGATGAGGTCGCGACCGAACCATTGCCGCAATACGTCGCCGATGCCCTGACCGAACTCGAACAGAAACTTCGCGAAATCAAGGGCGACGAACGACCTTGATTTCCAGAAGAGGGAGTCACGTATGGCTTCTCATACCGCGTATCGTTCCCGGCAACTGGAAACGGAACTTCTCCGGCACACAACGCAACTTCGTGCTTTTGCCATTTCCATGTGTGGAGACACGGATGCCGGCAATGATCTTGTCCAGGACACTCTGTTGAAGGCAATCACAAATCTCAATCGTTTCCAGCCCGACACAAACATGCGTGCCTGGCTCTTCACGATCTTGAGAAACACGTACTTCACGCAATGCCGACGCGACAGCTTCCAGGTCAGAGACGAAGATGGATTGATCGCCGAGGCCCAGTTCACCGAAGCCCCTCAAGACTCACAGGCGGAGTTTCACGACTTCGAACGGGCGCTTCGGGCTCTCAACGCGGAGCAGCGCGAGGCGCTCATTCTCGTCGGCGCTGGTGGTCTCACGTACGATGAAGTTGCGGAGATTGTCGGATGCTCCAGCGGCACGGTGAAAAGCCGCGTCAATCGAGCGCGCGCAAAGCTCCAGCAGCTTCTGTACAGCGACGATTTGGATGCGCTGAAAGGCGGGCGTATGTCGACGTCATCCGTGACCGGGCCGAGCGACACCAAAGCTGCCTGACGGCAAATGCAAGCCGTGCCTGAGCGGCACAGTCTCGGGTTGAGCGTCTCGCCGACACAATGGCTTGCTGATATAGTGGAACGACGGCGCGGCTTCGCCAGTTACCTCACCAGTTGAACAGTCCGCACGGGCCAGCATATGAGCGGACTTGGTGAAACGCCTTAGCCGTCGACCGCACGCTCAACCGGCGGCCGGCTGCTGGCCAAGACCCGTCTAATCGAAAGTAGGCTCGCAGCGTAATGCTTGCCTTACAAGCAGCAGGATCTTGCGCTAGCGGTCTCGACACTGTCCTAAAATCAAAGAGAACCAGGAACATTGGGAACAACGTCATGAGGAATAGGTCGCACGTTCCATCCCCCGGCACCGAGAGACTTCGGATCTTAAGGGCCGCCCTTCAACACGTCGAAGGACCGGATCGCCTGAGACTCTTTCAATTGCTGCAGCAGTCCCAAACAGACATGCGAGGCGGATGCGTTTTCATCCCGCGTCGACCCGGCGCGTTTCAAAGTCGAATGAAGCCAGATCAATCACTCGAACTGAGATCGTAAGCCGGCAACGGATGCAGACGTCTGAAGGGAGATCCTCGACGGTTTCGCTAACCTCTCGGTTCGTCGCTTTCGGTTGAGGGCGCTGCAAAAGCAGCATTGGGCTTTGTGATTGGAACCATCGTGGTTCCTCACGCGTTACAGTCAGAACGACCGCGAACCATGTTGGTTCACTGATGTAGATCTGTCGCTGGCCCAAGACTATGCCCGGACAACTGACTATGCGCGGACAGGCTGCCGTAGAAGAGATTTGTTCGACGGCCGGTATCTCCATCGATCAGCACCGGCCTTGGGACTTGCGCGTCCACAACGCCGATTTCTATGACCGCGTGCTCGCCGATGGCTCACTCGGACTGGGTGAAGCCTACATGTTGGGCTGGTGGGACGCCGATGACCTGTTCGGCTTTTTTGAGCGCCTTCTATCGGCCGGCCGCACCAGCGACCGAAAGAACATCGGCTGGCGCACAACGTTCGCGTTCCTGAAGGCACGTCTTGTCAACGTTCAAACCAAGTCCCAGGCGAGAACGCTTGCCGACGTGCACTATAACCTCAGCAACGAGCTTTTCGAGCGCATGCTCGGCCCGTCGATGGCATACTCCTGCGGCTATTGGACAGGCGCAAGCGACCTCGACGACGCTCAATTCGCAAAGTACGACATGATTTGCCGAAAGCTGCAATTGAGGCCGGGCGAACGTTTGCTGGACATCGGCTGCGGCTGGGGCGGCTTTGCCCGATACGCGGCCCGCAATTATGACGTCGAGGTCGTCGGGCTGACCATTTCAAGCGAGCAGGCGGCGTATGCACGCACGCTGTGTGCGGGGCTTCCGATTGAGATCAACTGCTGCGACTATCGCGAGTTCGATCAACGGTATCACGGTGGGGGCTTTGATAAAGTCGCGTCGATCGGAATGATCGAGCACGTCGGTTATCGCAACTACGGAAAGATGTTCGAGGCCGTTTGCGGCGCCCTGCGGCCAAGGGGCTTGTTTCTGCTGCATAACATCGGCAGCGCCGTGTCGACCGAGGTGGGGGATCCTTGGCTCAACACCTACATCTTCCCGGGCGGTGTGCTGCCATCCATGAAGCAGTTGAGCGAGGCTGCCGAGAAACTGTTCGTCCTTCAGGACGTGCAGAACATCGGTGTCCACTACACGCCGACGCTGCGGGCCTGGCACGAGAACTTCGAAGCGTACTGGGAGAGCGATGACCGGGCAGAAGACCGTCCTCAGGTTTGGGGATCCTACGAGGTGTTCTATCGCATGTGGCGCTACTATCTGCTGTGCTGTGCCGCGGAGTTTCGCACGGGCGGCAGCCAGGTCTGGCAGAGCGTCTACGCCAAGGGGCACCTGGATGACGGCTACCTCAGGGCCCACTAGACTCAGGACTCACTAGACCAAGTCCACCATAGGTGGGCTCACGTCGCCGACCCACACTCCATGTTCGATTCAGCGTGGCCGGCCAGGAAGACCGAACGAACGGCTGTGAGATGTTTCCAACCGAATCTGAAAGACTCTGGATGCTCGGTCGCGCAATTTGATGGCGTTAGTGATATGCTATCTCAACCACAGCGGGAGGTCCTACGAGCTGGACCACAGATACATGTCAGGCTCATTAGAGTCGCATGTACAGCATTTGCTGCACGACAGCCGACTTGCAGTCGATCTGGTCGACAAGTTTATCGTGACCGCTTCGTGGAATCCCAGATGCGGGCCGAATTCTCACGTTCGCCAAGTGAAGAACGCGTTGGAATTCCGCGACGCTTGCCGACCGCACGCCATCCGCCGACCCGATGACTTCGAGCAGCATCTCCTCCGCAGCGCTTAAAACGCCACTGCTGTTTCTTTCCGTGCGGCCCTCTTCGAGAGGAACGTTCCTGAAGATTTCGAACAGCGCTACGAACCCGTCATAGAGCTGATCTTTTCTAAGCTGCATGCACAGTCTTCGCTCAGCGACGGCATGAGTCGGACCGATCATCTGCCAATGCCGGAAGACGGTAACAATAAAGGCCTCGTCACCGGTCAAATCTGCGTAACCGAGTGGCGCAAGTTCAGAGTTCTCCATGGCAAGTCCCAGTGACGGTCGAGCTTCCAAGCTCTAGAGAACGCGCGGTGCCTGCAGCTGATGGCAGCCCAGCGAGGCGCCATATACCAATGTGCTGGCCCCAAATCCACTGGGCTCGCATTTTGCGGCCATGCAATTACATCTATTGGAGAAAGCTGCTAGTAGAGCACGCGACCAAGACTCAGCTGCTGCCCCACCACGACTGCGCCGGAATGATCATGAGCTTATACACGGACTACCTGGAAGAAATCGAAAAGCGGAAGGCGCAAGCGCTCAACCCGAAGCCCATTGAGGATGACGCCCTTCTGGACGAAGTGATCGCACATATCTCCGACGACCAAAGTGAGCACCGGAAGGACTGCCTTCGCTATTTCATCTTCAATACGCTGCCCGGAACGACGAGCGCGGCAGGGGCAAAGGCCCGCTTCCTGAAACGGATCATTGTGGGCGAGGTGATGGTGGACGAGATCACGCCCACCTTTGCCTTCGAGCTGTTGTCTCACATGAAGGGTGGCCCATCGGTCGAGGTGCTCCTGGATCTTGCCCTTGGCGAGGATGCCGGAATCGCGAAGGGGGCCGCGGAGGTTCTGAAGACCCAGGTCTTCCTTTATGAGGCCGACACGGACCGAATCAAGGAGGCTTTCGAGGCTGGCTCCCCGGTAGCACGAGATATCCTTGAAAGTTACGCCGAGGCAGAGTTCTTCACCAAACTTCCGGACGTCGCAGAAGAGGTCAAGGTCGTCAGCTACATCGCGGCCGAAGGGGACATTTCGACGGATCTCCTGTCGCCCGGTAATCAGGCCCATTCGCGCTCGGACCGCGAGCTGCACGGCAAATGCATGATTTCGGAGAAGGCGCAGAAGGAAATCGAGGCGCTGAAACTGCAGCATCCGGACAAGCGTGTGATGCTGGTTGCTGAGAAGGGGACGATGGGCGTCGGGTCCTCGCGGATGTCGGGGGTGAACAACGTCGCCCTTTGGACCGGCAAGCAGGCGAGTCCTTACGTGCCTTTCGTCAACTTTGCCCCCGTGGTGGCCGGTACGAACGGGATTTCACCGATCTTTCTGACCACAGTTGGCGTGACAGGCGGTATCGGGGTCGATCTGAAGAACTGGGTCAAGGTGCTGGACGACAGCGGCAACCCGATTCTGAACAACGACGGCAACCCGATTCTGGAACAACGCTACTCGGTCGAAACCGGCACGGTTCTAACGATCAACACCAAGAAAAAGAAGCTCTACAACGAGGCCGGCGACGAAGAACTCGTCGATATGGCGTCCTCGTTCACGCCCCAAAAGCTCGAGTTCATGAAGGCGGGCGGGTCCTACGCCATCGTCTTCGGTAAGAAACTCCAGACCTTTGCCGCAGAAACCCTAGGGATCGAAGCGCCATTGGTTTTTGCCCCGTCAAAGGAGATCAGCCACGAGGGCCAGGGGCTGACGGCTGTCGAGAGGATCTTCAACGCCAACGCCCGCGGGACGACACCGGGCAAGGTTCTCCATGCGGGATCGGACGTGCGGGTGAAGGTCAACATTGTCGGATCCCAGGATACAACGGGCCTGATGACGAGCCAGGAACTCGAGGCGATGGCGGCCACCGTATTGGCGCCGGGAGTCGACGGCGCCTACCAGTCGGGCTGCCACACCGCATCGGTATGGGATCTGAAGGCGCAGGCCAACACGCCGAAGCTCATGGCCTTCATGCACAAGTTCGGGCTGATTACCGCACGCGACCCGAAAGGCGTCTATCACTCGATGACGGACGTGATCCATAAGGTCCTGAACGACATCACTGTGGACGACTGGGCGATTATCATCGGCGGCGACAGCCACACGCGAATGTCGAAAGGGGTAGCGTTCGGTGCGGACTCGGGCACAGTTGCGCTGGCGCTTGCCACCGGCGAGGCGACCATGCCGATCCCGGAATCGGTCAAGGTCACATTCAAGGGGCGTATGGCCGACCACATGGATTTCCGCGATGTGGTCCACGCTACCCAGGCGCAAATGCTCCAGCAGTTTGGGGACAATGTCTTTCAGGGCCGGATCATTGAGGTCCACATCGGTACGCTTCTGGCCGACCAAGCCTTCACCTTCACCGACTGGACGGCGGAGATGAAGGCGAAGGCGTCGATCTGCATCTCGGAGGACGAGACGCTTATCCACTCGCTGGAAATCGCGCGGGATCGCATCCAGATCATGATCGACAAGGGCATGGACAACGATGCCCGTATGCTCCAGGGCCTGGTGACGATCGCCGAAAACCGGATTGCCCAGATCAGGTCGGGCGAGAAGCCGGCGCTGAGACCCGACGACAACGCGAAGTATTTTGCCGAAGTCATTGTCGATCTCGACGAAATCAACGAGCCGATGATTGCGGACCCGGACGTCAATAACGCCGATGTGTCAAAGCGTTATACCCATGACACCATACGGCCGATTTCCTACTACCGGGCGGAAAAGAAGGTGGATCTGGGCTTTGTGGGATCCTGCATGGTGCATAAGGGCGACGTGAAGATTGTCGCTCAGATGCTGCGCAATCTTGAGGCCGAATACGGCAAGGTGGCTTTTAAGGCCCCTCTCGTCGTGGCAGCCCCGACCTACAACATCATTGACGAGTTGAAGGAGGAGGGCGACTGGGAAATCCTGCAAAAATACTGCGGGTTCGAGTTTGATGACGGCGCACCGAAAAAGACGGCGCGCACCGAATACGAGAACATTCTCTACCTGGAACGGCCTGGTTGTAACCTCTGCATGGGCAATCAAGAGAAGGCGGCCAAGGGCGACACTGTTTTGGCGACCTCAACCCGCTTGTTCCAAGGGCGAGTTGTGGCGGATTCCGAGAGCAAAAAGGGCGAGTCGCGTTTGGGATCAACGCCGGTGGTCGTCCTGTCCGCGATTCTGGGCCGAACACCGTCGCTCGAAGAGTACAAGTCCGCCGTGAAAGGGATCAACCTCACTAAGTTTTCCCCGCCAGGACAGAAGCCGCTGGACACACTATCCGTACACTTTTGATGGGTTGGTTGGCTTCGGTCGTCGACGACTCCCTTGGATTGAACGACCTGGACGTTGCACTGCGGGCGTCTCGCTGTGAGCGACGAACAGACATCGCTCAGCGAGCATCAAACTGCCATGGGATTCGGGAACGTGCCCCAACGGTGTCCAGTCTTCGATCACGCTTGGCAGAGGACGCCATTGTCGGGTCTGGATACTTTCGGATTGAGCTGGAACCTTTCCCCCCTCCCGGCCGCGTGTCGATGACGGTGTCGTGCGGTGCGAGATATCGCGCCTTTCCATGGTACGATGCCCGAGAGATCATGCGTGATTACGCGTTCAACTTAGGTTTCGGGTGAATTGTCTCGTTTGATCGGCAATTCTGATGTCATGGAAACTATGGATCAAAAACCGGAAGCTAACCGATCGGTGCCGCAATCGGTCGAGGCCTTCCGATCCGACATCTCGCAGGCCAGCGTCCTCGTTGTCGACGACGAGCCTGGCATGCGCAATTTCCTTGCGAAGTCTCTTGCCACTGCATGTGGACGGGTGGATGTCACCAGTAACACCATCGAGGCGTCGGACATGTTGGACCGGTTCCGGTACGACGTCGTCGTGCTCGACAACATCATGCCGCAGAAAAACGGTGTCGCTTGGCTGGCAGAGCAGCGCCAGATCGGGCTGTTCTCTGACGCGATCCTGATGACAGCATACGCCGATCTGGAGACGGCGATCGCTGCCATCCGAGCCGGTGCCTGCGACTTCCTGCTGAAGCCGTTTCGGGTCGATCAGCTGCTGAAGTCGATTGGCCAGACCCTGGAGCGATCACGGCTGAAGCGACAGAACGTTTTGCTGAACCACGAACTGGGCGTGAGTTCGGACGGCCTAAGGCACCGCTCGGCAATTCTCGGTTCGTCTCCTGAAATCGAAACAGCGCGCGCGGCGATCGAGCGCGCCGGACGCACAAATGCATCGTGTGTCATCCGGGGCGAGGTCGGCTCGGGCAAGCAAGTTGCCGCGCGTATGCTTCACGCCGCGTCGGACCGCGCTGATAAGCCGTTCTTCTGGCTGCAGTCCTACGGCATGACTGAAGAAGCCATGCAGGAGCGGTTGTTCGGAAAGATCTCCGCAGGCGATCAGGACGAGAGTAATACCGACGGCATTCTGCTCAATGCGGCAGGCGGCACGCTTTTCCTGGACGAAGTGGAGGTGCTTTCGTTGCCGTGCCAGAGCATTCTGGTCGAGCTTTTGACGACGGGCCGGTTTCGGCCGCTCGGCGCTACCAGATCGGTTCCGCTCGATGTCCGGATCGTTTCTTCGACAACGCGGTCGCTGCAAAGCGTCGTCCAGGACGGCGCATTTCGCGCCGATCTCTACTATCTGTTGAATGTCGTCGAGATTGATCTCCCGCCGCTTCGGGAGCGCCGGTCGGATGTGCTGGACCTGGCGAATTACTTCATCACGCACCTGTCCGGACAAATGGGGATTCCGGCTCCCGAGCTTACAGCTGCGACGCGCCGCCGACTGCTCGCGCATCACTGGCCTGGCAACGTGATGGAGCTGCGCAATTACATCGAGCGTGCGCTCATCCACAACGACTTCGAAACCAGTCTTGTTCTTGACGGCGGTTCTCATCCGACTGAGTCTCTGGCCGCTGCCGAGCAACGGCACATCCTGAGCGTTCTCGAAGCCTGCGGCGGCAACCGCGCTGAGGCGGCGAGGCGGCTCGGGGTTGCGCGGAAGACGATTGATCGAAAATGCCAGACTTGGGGCCTGTGAATCGCCATGACGTCTGTCCGGCTCAGGCTGCTGCTGCTTGCACTCCTCCCGCTTGTCGTGCTGATGCCGATCCTGCTGGGAGTTGCCATGTGGCGGCTGATCGCAAAGTCCGATGATCTCCTGATTGCCAAAGTTGCAAGTGATCTTCGGATCGCGGAGCAGTATCTCAATCGTATCAAAGACACCCAGGCTGCGCAGGTCGCGGCCTTGGCTCGGTCAGTCGGCTTCAACGAGACCCAAGGCAAAGGGCCAGCAGCGCAGGCGACCTTTCTGTCCAAACGCAGTTCCGAGCTCGGGCTCGATTTTCTCGTCGTCGGCCGTCTTACGGACGGCAGCCTGCCTGCACCTGCGCGTGCAATTGCCGGGGCAGCACGGCCGGATGTGCCAAGCGCCGGTCTGGCACTATTCAGCGCAAATGACTTGCGGACCATTTCAGGCGCGCTGGCGGAACGCGCGAGGCTGCAGCTCGTCCCTACGGAAGCAGCACGCCCGATCAACCGCGAGAGTGAGACCCGCGGCATGATCCTGCTGGCGGCGCATCGGGTGGCCGGTACGGATGCCATCCTGGTCGGCGGTCGCCTCCTCAACCGCAATCTTGCGTTCATCGATACAATGAACGACTTGATCTATCGGGATCGCAGTGCCGACGGATCATTGACCGGCACAACAACACTGTTTCTCGACGACGTTCGCATCAGCACCAACGTGCGTTTGTTCGAAGGAAGTCGTGCACTGGGCACGCGGGTGTCTGAAGTCGTCTGGCGGTCAGTGATGGAGCGTGGCGAGACATGGCTGAACCGCGCGTTCGTCGTCAACGACTGGTACATTTCCGGCTACCTGCCGGTCTCGGACGCATCGGGTCAGCGAATTGGCATGCTGTATACCGGGTTTCTGGAAGCACCCTTCGCATCGCAACGTCGTGAGACGATCCTGACACTCACCCTCGCCTTTCTTGCCGTTATCGGATTGTCGGCGCCGATCTTTCTGTGGCTGGCGCGCGGCGTGTTCAGCCCGCTGGAAAAGATGACGGCGACAATGGCGCAGGTCGAAGATGGAGCTCTGGAAGCGCGGATTGGACCGGTCGAGTCGCGTGACGAAATCAGCGCTGTCGCGCAACATCTCGACAGGCTTCTTGATCAGATTCAGGATCGTGATGCGTCGCTGCGCAACTACGCTGAAAATCTCAATGAGCTGGTCGACAAGCGCACCCAAGAACTGCGCGATGCCAATCGACAACTCGAAACCACGTTCGCGCAACTTGTAATGAAGGAAAAGCTCGCCTCGATTGGTGAAATCACCGCCGGCGTCGCACATGAAATCAACAATCCTGTTGCCGTCATCCAGGGCAACCTCGAAGTGCTGCGCAGTGAACTTGGCACAGCACAGGCTGTCCATAAGACCGAACTTGATCTGATCGACGCGCAAACAAACCGGATCTACGCTATCGTTGGCAAGCTGTTGAACTTCGCCCGCTCCGGCGATGTTCCAGACGTTCACAGTTTCGTCGATCCTCAGCAATCGATCTCCGATGCGTTGGTGCTCGTGGCAAGCGACCTCAGGAACCGCGACATCAATGTGGTCACCAATCATGTTGCCGCCGGTTCCGTTCGAATCGTTGCGACGGAGCTGCAGCAGGTGCTTGTGAACCTGATGATCAACGCTGTGCAGTCGATGCCTGACGGCGGCACGCTGACGCTGACATCCCGCCCGCTTCAACGCGGTGAAGAAGCCGGTGTGGAGATTGGTGTCCGCGACACGGGTACGGGAATAGATCCCGCCAAGCTTGATCAAGTCTTTGATCCGTTCTTCACAACCAAGCCGGCCGAAGGGACGGGGCTCGGCCTGTCGATCAGCCAGACGCTCGTCACGCAAGCCGGAGGTCTGATCTCCGTAGAGAGTGAATTGGGGGAGGGGACTTTTTTTTCTGTGTGGCTTCCCCTAGCGGACAATTCGTCCTGAGCGTTCGCACAAAGCCCTCCAGAAGTGGACATTTTGTCAGGCAGCCGCTGCGCCGCCCTGTCCGGCACGCGACATTCTGACCCTTCTGCAGTGCAGCAAAATCATCATAACCATCTGATATTAAACGAAAATATAATTTGACCGCTCATCCGTTCAAGCGTCAGAAATGACCCTACGCTTCGGTGTGCGGTTTTGTCGTCTTTGCCCCGGGGTGTGCATTGAAACGGCCGGCTTAAGCGGCCCCGAGGGAGGAATTCTTCATGTCGGGACAAGAAAATGGAGGGCTGGCGTTCCTCCGAAAAGAGAACATTGTTGCGCCGGACAGCTACAACCGGTGGCGGGTGCCACCAGCCTCAATTGCAATCCATTTGTGCATTGGATCGGTCTACGCATGGTCAGTTTTCAACCCACCGCTGACGCGGGAACTCGGTGTAGTTGCATCAGCAGCTAGCGACTGGTCGCTGTCTTCGGTCGTTTGGATCTTTTCCGTTGCCATCGTCTGCCTCGGACTGGCCGCCGCCTTCGGTGGCAAATGGCTGGAACGCGTCGGCCCGCGTTACGTGGGCGTTGTTGCGGCCATGCTGTGGGGCGGCGGCTTCATCGTCGGCTCTATCGGTATCGCAACCCATCAGCTCTGGCTGGTCTACTTCGGCTATGGCGTACTGGGTGGTGCCGGCCTCGGCCTCGGCTACGTGAGCCCGGTCTCAACACTCATCCGCTGGTTCCCCGACCGACGCGGCATGGCGACCGGTATGGCGATCATGGGCTTCGGTGGTGGCGCCATGATTGGCGCACCGTTGAAGGCCTGGCTGCTTAGCCTCTATCAGGTTGCCCCGACATACCTCGGCGCAGAGGGCGCGGTGAAGCTCGTGACCGAAAGCGGCAAGCGTTTTGCAGAGACGGTTCAGGGCAAGGTCGAGGTCGTCGTTGCAAGCACGAAGCAAGCGGCTGCATTCGGTGGCGAGGCCGGTGTGTATGTTGTCGGAACCGGCGACACGGGCGCTGCGGCAACATTCCTGACGCTTGGCATCATCTACTTCTGCGTCATGGTTTTTGCCGCATTCCAGTATCGCGTTCCGCGGGATGGCTGGCAGCCTGCAGGTTGGACGCCGAAGGTCAGCACCAGTGGCATGGTGACTCGCAACAACGTCCACATCGATGAAGCATTGAGAACGCCTCAGTTCTGGCTGCTTTGGGTCGTGCTTTGCTTCAACGTGACGGCCGGCATCGGCGTGATCGGTGTGGCGAAGACCATGATCAACGAAATCTTTGGGTCTCTTCCATTGGTCACTGCCGCGTTCGCCGGAACGTACGTGCTGATGATCTCGGTGTTCAACATGGTCGGCCGCTTCTTCTGGGCCTCAACGTCGGATTACATCGGTCGCAAGAACACCTACCACTGCTTCTTCATCATCGGCACGGCGCTCTATCTGTCGATCCCGTTCTTTGCTGCCGAAGGCGGCGTAACCGCCCTGATCGGGTTCTACATCGCAACGATGATCATCTTCACGATGTATGGCGGTGGCTTCGCAACGATCCCGGCCTATCTGGCCGACATGTTCGGCACAATGCACGTCGGCGGCATTCATGGACGTTTGCTGACCGCGTGGTCCACGGCCGGTGTGCTTGGCCCGTTCGCCATCACCTACCTCCGCGAATTGTCAAAGACGACGGCCATCGATGACCTGGTTGCAAAAATCGACCCAGCGACATTCGCCGAGAAGTTTGGTGCACCGGTCAGCCAACTGCAGAGCCTGGTCGACGCGAATACAGTCACCATCGCAAAGCTGATGGAGATCGCGCCTGCCGGTACCGTCGACCCGACGGCAACGCTCTATAATACGACGATGTACGCGATGGCAGCTCTCCTGGTGATCGCATTCTTCGCCAACCTGATGGTGCGCCCGGTTGGTGAGAGGCATCACGTCGAGAACTCGCATCCGAAGATCGTGCCGGCCGAGTAATCCCACGAACCCCTATGAATGGCACCGCCAGCCGGTGCCATTCTCAATCGACCCGCCCACCGACCAAAACCAAAGCGTGGGTGGCCGGCGAGACGCGCGGATGGATCAAACAATTAGGACACGCTCCAGCGCGGACCATTCGGCGCGGTCATCGCAATGCATCGAGGAACGCTCAGTCATGGCAAATAGAGATTTTATCGGGAAGTCCTCGAAATCGGCCGGTGGGTGGGGCGCGCTGAAAAGCGTCGGCCGCCAGCTGCTGCACAGCGGCAAGCCGGTCGCGGGCGCCCGCACGATGCTGAAAGCCAATCAACCGCACGGGTTCGACTGTCCGGGATGTGCCTGGGGCGACCCCGAACACGGCTCGTCTTTCGAGTTCTGCGAGAATGGCGTCAAGGCGGTTTCCTGGGAGGCCACGAAGGCAAGGGTCGCACCTGACTTTTTTGCAAAGAACACGGTCGCCGAACTCCAGACCTGGACCGACTTTGATCTCGAAAACCAGGGGCGATTGACTCATCCAATGCGATACGATGCGGAAACAGATCGCTACGTTCCGATCGATTGGGACACCGCATTTCGCGACATTGGCACAGCACTGAACGCGCTGGATAGTCCGCATCAGGCGGAATTCTATACCTCCGGCCGCACCGCCAACGAAGCCGCGTTTCTCTACCAGGTCTTCGTACGTCTTTACGGCACGAACAACTTTCCCGACTGCTCGAACATGTGCCACGAGGCGAGCGGTGTGGCGCTGACCGAGGCGATCGGCATCGGCAAAGGCACGGTGACGCTCGAAGATTTTGATGAGGCCGACGCGATCTTTGTGGTCGGCCAGAACCCGGGCACCAATCACCCGCGCATGCTCACCGACTTACGCAAGGCCGTGCTGCGCGGTGCGAAAGTCGTCGTCTTCAATACGCTAAAAGAGAAAGGCCTTCACCGTTTCGCTGATCCGCAGAACAAACTCGAAATGCTGCGTGGCGGTAGCGAAGCCACGTCGACCGAGTACCTTTGTCCTCGCCTCGGCGGGGACATGGCGGCGTTCCGCGGCATGTCGAAGGTGGTCTTCGAAGCGGACGCGTTGGCTCAGCGCGCGGGCAAGCCGCCTGTGCTGGATCACGCGTTTATTGCGGAGCACGCGAACGGGCTCGATGCCTATCAAGCTGTCGTCGAGGCCACGTCGTGGTCCGACATCGAAGAGCAGTCAGGCCTCTCCCGCGAGGACATAACGCGGGCAGCCCAGATATACATGTCCGCAGATCGCGTTATCACGACCTGGGCTATGGGTGTGACACAGCACCGTCATTCGGTTGCTACGATCCGCGAGATTGCCAGCTTTATGTTTCTGCGCGGCAATGTCGGGCGTCCGGGGGCCGGGCTTTGTCCGGTGCGCGGGCACTCAAATGTTCAAGGTGACCGCACGGTGGGGATCAACGAAAAGGCGCCGGCGCCCTTGATCGATGCGCTCGAGCAGGAACTCGGCGTGCCCATCCCGCGCGAACCGGGCCACAACGTTCTGCACGCCATCGGTGCCATGCTGGACGGAACGGCAAAGGCATTCATAGGTATGGGTGGGAACTTCGCCCGCGCCGTGCCGGACAGTCAGCTGGTGGCGGATGCATTCGGCAAGCTCGACCTGACGGTGCATGTCGCGACAAAACTCAACCATGGCCATCTGATGCCCGGCCGGCAATCGTTCATTCTGCCATGCCTTGGCCGCACCGAGATCGACCGGAACTCGAAAGGTGTTCCGCAGATGGTCACGGTGGAGGACTCCATGTCGATGGTGCATGGATCGGCCGGCATCAACCAGCCGGCCTCGAAAGAGCTGAAGTCGGAAGTCTCCATTGTTGCAGGGATCGCGAAGGCAACTGTCGGCAGTGAAGTTGTCGACTGGGACTCGCTGGCCGATAACAATGATCTCATTCGAGACATGATCGCGCGGGTGCTGCCGATCTTCGGCGACTTCAACACCGACGTTCGCAAGCCACGCGGCTTCCGGCTGCGAAATCCCGCTTCGCACCGGGAATGGAACACACCGACCGGACGCGCCAATTTTGCTGATGGCCATCTGCCGCAACAGACCGAGTGGCAGAAGTCTCAGCACGACGACGACATCTTCGTTTTGCAGACGTTTCGGTCACACGATCAGTACAACACCACAGTCTACGGGATGGACGATCGGTATCGCGGCGTCTACGGCATGCGCGACATCGTGTTCGTCAATCCCAAAGACATGCAGATCCTTGGCGTACGGCCACGCGACCTTGTCGACATTATCGGTTGCCACGATGACGGTATCGCGCGTGTCGTCAGGGGATTTCGTGTCGTGCCGTACGATATTCCGCGAGGCTGTGTCGCCGGATACTATCCGGAACTGAATGCGCTGGTTCCGCATCATACATTTGGCGACAAGAGCTTCACGCCAACATCGAAATCGATACCGGTGCGGTTCCGACTGCATCATTCATGAGAGCGCTGATCTCATGGCCGATAGCGATCCGATGGCCGCGGCAATTTTGCGATTGTTGTCCCGGCATCCCGAGGTTCTGACGCCGATCGCCGCCGGAATCCTGGTTGCGGCTTATGCCGAGTATGCGCACGATAGCCGCAGTTTTTCGCGGAAGCTCGGCGTTGCCCATGCCCTGGTGATCCGGGAGTGCAGCACGCTTGCGCACGACCTCGGGCTCGTGAGGCTGGAAGACCGCAAGGAGCGATCACAGCGGGTTTTCTATGCCTTGACGGATCGTGGTCGCGATATGGTGGAGGAGGCTTCGTGAGAACATGACCGGGACAATGGCTGTTGATCCAGCGCTGCGGCATCGGACGCGCGAGACGACCCGATCTGCAACGGCGACAAGGATGCCCCGACATACGGCCATCTCGCGAGAGTTGGTTGCCGAGGTGCCGGTGGCGGTCGTGTTTGACGGCTCTACGGCGGCCGTCATGCTGGCGTCGCCGTCGCACATCCACGACTTTGCGCTCGGTTTTGCTCTGACGGAGGGCTTCATCACAAGCCCCGCAGACGTCTCCGGCTTCGAAGAGGTCACGCACGAGCATGGGATCGAAGCGCGAATCTGGCTGAAGCACGACCGGTCGGTCATGGTTGCTGCGCGCCGCCGTTCCATGGTGGGACCGGTCGGATGCGGGCTTTGCGGGGTGGAGAGTCTGGAGCAGGCTGCACGAAGCGTGCCGTTGGTCGAGTCCCGCGCCAGCGCGTTGACCTTCAACGACCTCAATACGGCAACCGAACTGCTGCGCAGACATCAGCCGATGCACGACCGGACACATGCGGTTCACGGCGCCGGCTTCCTGAGGCCCGGCGCCGGTATCGTGACGGCGCGTGAAGATGTGGGTCGACACAATGCGCTGGATAAACTCGTCGGCGCACTGGTTCGTCGTAGCGCTGATCCGGCAGAGGGCGCCGTGGTCATGACATCGAGGATTTCTGTCGAACTGGTGCAGAAGTGTGCGTTTGCCAGATGCCCCATCCTTATCGCGGTGTCCGCGCCGACAGCCTATGCCGTTCAAGTTGCTGAACGCGCAGGCATAACGCTGGCAGCATTCTCGCGAGGTCACGGCTTTGACGTTTTCTCGCATCCGGACCGTCTGTCGCCATGGATCAATCACTGATGCTACAATGGCTGCGCGTCATTGAGCGAACCAGCGCGGGTGTCAACGCGGTGGGTGCATTGACTAGTCAGCGCAGTGCCAAGGACAGCTGAGATGTTGCTTGCCTATACGATGATGCCCGGACCCGGCGATATGGACCGTTTGCTGTCAAAGCTGGCAGAGCGTCTGTTTTCTCGTGGCCTGCGTGTTTGCGGCTGCGTTCAAAGCAACATCGAGCGCCCCGATCTGTCTGCCTGCGACATGTTCATCCGGACGCTGCCGGCGCAGAACGAGTACCAGATCTCTCAATACCTTGGACGAGGCGCAAAGAGCTGTCGGTTGGATGCCAACGCGCTTGAAGCCGCCGTTGGCGACGTCACACGCGAATTCGTCAAAGGTGCGGATCTGCTGTTGATCAACAAGTTCGGCAAGCATGAAGCGCAGGGGAGAGGCTTTCGCGCTCTGATCGGTCAGGCGGTGGCCGAGGGCACCCCGACGCTGGTTGGATTGAACGAACTCAACCGTCCGGCATTCCTGGTCTTTGCCGAAGGCCTGGCGGTTCGCCGCAGCGCGTCGCTCGAAGACTTGCTGGATTGGGCCGATACTGTATGCCCTCTATCTCGCGTGCATCGCGCGCGCCAGACCGGTGTCGAAGATCGTAAAGAGCCGGCGGTGGACGCAGGAGACCAGTCAGGATGAGCTTCTTTCAAACGCTTAAGACGGGCGCACCGCAAGAGTGGCAGGCCTATACGGAACATCCATTCACGAACGCCATGGCCGACGGCTCCCTGCCGGAAGCTGCGTTCCGCTACTACCTGGTTCAGGATTATCTCTTTCTGATTGAGTTCGCGCGGGCTTATGCGCTGGCCGCTTACAAGGCTCCGAGCCTGGCCGACTTGCGAAAGGCCGCGGCTGGCGTGTCCGCAATTATTGATGTCGAGATGGATCTGCACGTTACCCTCTGTCAGGGTTGGGGACTGTCTGCAGATGACCTTGAGCAAGCCCCGGCTGCTGCAGAAACGCTGGCCTACACGCGCTATGTTTTGGACGCCGGTATGCGGGGCGACCTATTGGCACTCAAAACCGCGCTTTCGCCCTGCGTGATCGGATATGCTGAGATTGCTTCGCGGCTGGCGACCCGGCCCGGCGCGCTGTCCGATGACAATCCATATGCGGTCTGGATTGCTGAATACTCAGGCGCGGGCTATCGCGAGGTTGCCGCCCAGGCCGAAGCGCATCTCGACGATCTTGCTGGGCGCTACCTGACGGAGGCCAGGCAGGGCGAACTGCTCACCGTTTTCCGCGAAGCTACGCGATTGGAAGCCGATTTCTGGGACATGGGTCTGAGGGCAGCCAAGTGTGGTGCGTAACCATCGTTATTTGGCACACGCCGCGATGTTCCGGAACAACTGCTACAGGCAAATCTGATCTGGCGCTATAGTGTTCCAGGTCTGGTTGAAAGACACCAGATCACTGACCTCGGCTGCCGGACATCCTAAGGCCCTCCGTTCATCCTTTCGTATCGATCCCGATCGTCGCACAGGTGCAGGAAAGTGATGAAGAGTTGAATGACAAGGCTCAGGAGGGCCAGGAAGGTTGCCGTCGACGCGCCTGAGATGACAACGTTCAGACACACCCAAACGACACCACCCGTCGTCCACTTGCATTCATGTCTCGAGACCTTTGAAATTGGGATGATCATCTTAAGCCTCATGAAGCCTTGAACAGGCGCGTTTCCGCGAGATCTATGGCGGCGAGCCACGCAGCGCGCAGTTGCAGTTCTGCGGAGTCGATACGCCCAGATCCAAGCGCGCCAAACATCACACTTATTGTGGATTTTTCTATTCAACAATTGTCGAATATGAGGCGCAGGTCAACGTCGAGAGCCGACACGATACAAGTTGCGTCGTCGCGACTTTCGCGGACTGGCGGTGTTGCGGCGAAGGATGTGACGATGCAAAGCCCGCTCGCGACCTCAGGACAAATAAGCGCACCAAGCTCAGGCCCACAGCGTTTCAGATTTCGCTGGAACCATCCCAGACCCCATTCTTCAGGTCTTCCTGACCGGCCGCCCAGCAGCACGATGTCGTGAGTGGTCGGCCAAATGCCCTGGAACTGGATCTGTTGTGTCGCATGGCGTCACACTTGCTACTAGGCGGAAGTCCATCAGCATTGACTGAGATCAAGCGTGAGACGGTGACTGCGTGTTAGCCCTGCGTCATGAGCACAATGATCGCAAGCGGCTACACCGCGCTACGAAAACTCAAGCGACCCGGCAGTCACATGTTCTGGGCGTGGATCGCCTATCAAACCGTCAAAGGCCTCCTGACCACATCCCTCATATGGGTGCCGCTGTTCTGGTTGTGGCTGAGCTGAGATCCCGGCATAGATCCGACATATAAGAGTGCAACTTGGCGTCCAGGCGGCACTGTGACTGTTCCGGCATCGACGCGAACTCTACGCGGTCTTGACGTCGGCCGGGATACGCTTCTGTTTTGACGTCTTGCCAATACCGGGATTGAAACTGTTGGTGGGATCCAGCTCGTCATAAAACCTCGCGAGCGCAGGCTTCGCTTCGTAGAGATGACCAACATTGTGCTCGGCCGGGTATTCAGCACCACGCTGATCGAGGAGTGCCAGCATTTTAGACTTTACCAGAGCGGGATCTGCACCTTTGCGCACGGCGTAATCCTGGTGGAACACGTGGCAAAGGAAATGACCGTAGTACAGTTTGGCGACGAGATCCTTTTCGATCTCTTCGGGCAGTTCCTCGAACCAGTTGTCATCATTACGTCGCAGAGCGATATCCAGGGCCAGTATGTCTTCCACCGTGTTCGGGTGGCACACGCCGTAACGAGCCGCTGCGCCAGCCGCCGCAAAACGGTGCAATCCGGCAAGCTTCGCCTCTCTTTTGTCGCATAAAAACCACCCGTCAGGACCGACGGTGGCGTTCAATAAAGCCTCTGTGGCATGAGCTGTTTCTGCGCTCACTTTCAATATCAAATGATGCTCGAACCGATCACGCCATTGCAGAATGCGCTTTGGCAGCGCACAAGGAAGCAACCTCGTGAAGGCCTGCATGCCGCGATCAACCAAGTTATCCGGAAGAAATCGGAACTTGCCGAAGAAGCCGTCCATCTTGCCTTTCGTTTTGAATATCAAGGGCAGCCAGCCGGTTCCAAGCCAGTGAATCAAGAGCAATGTGTCTTTACCGTAGACTTGCGCAATATCGAATATGTCGCGATGCAGGTACTCGGCGCTGATCGGCAGCGGATCGATGGTGCTAAGTAATCCCCGCCGTAACGTGCCGAGTGAAGCGGTTTCGTTTGCTCCGATGTAGTAGACCTTTTCGCCCTGCTCGGCCGGGAATGTATCAAGGCGCACGGCTAGGACGGCAATCTTGCCGGCGCAGCCGGACGCCTCATAGAGGGTGCGTGGGTCTGCGTTGAATCGTGCGGGTGTGTTTGCTCCAACATCTCTGACGCGCTCGACATAGCTGTCGTCGGAAGCGCGCGCCGTGGTCTCGATCAAATCCTTGTCCGAGAAATCGCCGCGATCCAGTCGTCCGAGAATGTCTTCGGGCGTCTCGCCGAGATTGATCCCGAGGTTGTTGACCAAAACCAGATCTCCGTCTGCGCGCTTTTGCGCGTAGAGAGACATTTCGGTGTAAACCGGACCACGCCGCACCAGCGATCCGCCGGAATTGTTGCAAACACCACCCATGATCGAAGCGCCGATACACGAAGACCCGATCACGGAATGCGGTTGTCGCCCTTTCGGCTCCAAAACCCGCTCAAGTTCGAACAACGTGCCGCCCGGGAGGCTGACGATCTGCTCACCATCGCGGATGAGGTGAATTGTTGAAATCCGCAATGTGCTTATGATGACGACCGGCCGGTCATAAGAGCCGTTGGGCGTTGAACCTTCGGTCAGACCTGTGTTTGCAGCCTGTACGATGATGATGCGGTCCGCTTTAACGCAGGCAGAAAGCACGCGCCACATCTCGACGAGACTGCCGACTTCGACTGCGGCCTCAGCTTCGCCATCGCCCGAGCGCCACCCCTTTTTAAAACGCGCCAAGCTCGCGTCCGAGGTATGGACATATCTCCGGCCACAAATCGCTCGCAGTTCTTCAACGAAACCATTGCCGTGTTGCATGTCAGTCCTCCCGGTCGTGTCTTCCGGTGCGGAGATCATCTCTCGTTCCGCATGTTGCGTGAAACGCCGCAGTCGCCTCATCTTTCGCGACTGGTCGTCGATTGGCCGCCTAGCATACCGACATCGAGATCTCACGCTTGTTCAGGCCGTTGTAGCGTCGGATAAGCTCAATGTAGAGGGCCTGCCGCGCTGCTGAAAGCGACTGCCAAGCCTCGATTGGCTGTACCCACGCGCTCAGCGCAACAAAACGATCATGTCGCCTACTACGCCCTTTGCAATTACGGCTATGCACCTTGCGACTAAGGTTGCCGTGCGTTGCAGACCCCATGACGCACCCCTGACACGGTCAGACCGCGCGCTCGCACCCGGCAGCGCAACACGGACTGTCAAACCCTGGCCATCAGCCTGCAGCAGCCGGATCCAAGGTCGGTCGGTGACATCGTCGCCATCTGGCGGGCCATTCAACAGTGCATCCGAGTGGGAACTTCAATTTTCACGCGGTTCAGCTCGATGCCGAGCCCGCTAAGAGCCACGGGCGTCGCGCGTGTGAGGAGGCGTGTGTTTTGGGGATAGCCGTTTGCCTGTCGCTTCCACTATCGCCTTCAACGGTCCGCCGTCACTACGCATCGCATCCGGCGAACAGGTAGCCAAATAGGCGGCAAAGCCGGCCATCAAGACGAACTCGCCCGTCTTAACTCCCGTGTCAGCGGTCTGTCTTGGGATGAATTTCTTAGCTAAGTGCTTGAAATCATTGGCGCGCCCGAGAGGATTCGAACCTCTGACCCCCAGACTCGGAATCTGGTACTCTATCCAGCTGAGCTACGGGCGCACTTGTGTCCGTCATATGTGATCTGCGTGATGAGCGCAAATGAGCCGATTGGCTGTCGACCGATCACCGTTGCAATGGCGGTGAAAGACGCATCTTACTGCGCGACCCGCCAAATGCGCAAGGCGCCGGTCATCAGCCCTAAGTCAACCGGTGTCAACCCCAAAATGTCGCCCGTCTGACGCAGACGCGCGCCAAATGCGATGTCCGTGCGGCCTGCCGGCCCACCCGCTTGCTGGGGCCGATCTTCCAAACCGGCCTCTTGGGCGGTGTTGCGCCCACAAAGCACAACATAGTCGACCTTGAGCCGCTTGATCTCCGCAACGGCGGCAGCCGGCGGCATATGCGAAATCCGGTGCCACGTCTTAATCCCATGCGCCATACGATGATACGGAGCCGACACGACACGATGGTTGGTATGGGCCGCGATGTGCGGGCCAAGATCGACGTCGCCAATCACGAGCCCGTCAGGCAAAGCTGCCAGCTTTTGAAGATCGTCCCGCACCAGGCAGTTTTTCGCTTGCGCGACCACGGCTTTCGGTTTGTCCATTGCACCAACGGCAACCAGAACCGCAACGATCCCGCCAACGCCGACCATCTGGACCGGGTGCGACAACAGGCCGGCGACCAGCATCCGAACCGTGCGTGCGGGCAGCTGGCCAACGGGCCCGAGACGCGCAACGGCACATGCGATGACCGGCATGGAGAGCCAAGTTGCATAGGGCATGAGTTTGGCAAAGATGGAACCATAGATCCCGGCGATGACCACGACCCCCAACGCGAACATTACGCTGGAGCCGCGCGTGGTCAGCCAGTGCTGCCAGAGCAGCCAGAGCGCAAGGCCAACTGTCGTCACGTATGCGACAACAAGCGGCAAGTGCGATGCCGTCAGGTCAAGCAGGCTTTGGGCTTCCTTGATTTGATCAATCCAGATCGGCACGATCTCAGGATCAATTTGCGCCATCGGCCCACCGAGACAAACCGGTGCGATCACGCCAAAGCATCCGACAGCTACGGCCCCACCGACACCAGCCGTCACCAGTCTGCGAACGGGCGTCCGCCGCACCATCTCAGTGTTCATGACGACTGTCGTCGCGGCGCCAACCAAAGCGAAAGCGACAAGGTTCGCACCCAGGGCATCGCAGGCCACAACAGCCCAATCAGCCGGCGCAACAGTCACGAGAAAGGCTGCCGAAACAATCGCGCCGCATGACACCGCTGCATCACGCACCACAGCTGTATGTTGGGCATCCCAAACCGCAACGAGAAGTGCCAAAACCAAGATTGCAACGGCCAGCGGCAAAGCCTCGGACCCAATGGCGACGGCCATGCCGAGCAAGGCACCGGCAAAGACGGCGTGACGACGCACGCCTTGCATGCCGTTGAAAAGCAATAGCGCGCCACTGCATACGCCGAGAATCTGAAGGTTGTGATGGTCGATCCGACCGGGAAAGAACTGAAACGTTGCGATTTGGCTGGTCGCGATCAGAACCATCGCCAGCAACCCACCCGCCACGCCGGATTGCCGCACGACAACATTCAGGACAACCGACAACAGGGCAAAAAGCGGCACAAATGGCCACAACCAGCGAACCACCGTATCTGCGTGTCGTGGTGGCAAGGCCATTTCAGCCAGGGCAAGAAGAACCGCCAAGGGCGCATCGACAAGCCGAGACCAATGGGAGATGAGCGGCTCGTTCATTCCGAATTGCGTGATCGTCAGGTCAAACCAGTTCTGACCATTCAATAGTGCGCGGACTTGCAACAACCGAGTCGCATCGTCTGTGTCGCCAAGCGACGTCCAGACCCTAAAGGGGTCAATCAGTGTCGCAATCACAGCGACGGCGATGATGCCGGCAACGCTCAACTTCATGGTCGCTGATGACGACGAAGACCACCTCCAGCCCCGCCACCAACTTGCCAACCAGGGTTTTGAAACCACAATAGCCATCAACCGCGATCCCGTTTCACTCCAACGGGCAATGAAGCAGCCAGGCGTTACGATCGCCCTACTCATAACAGTATTATTGATAATAGCTTATGCGCTGCTCCATTTCGGAACGCAATACCGGGCTTTTTCTCAAAGTTTTTGTAATTAATACTTCTATTGGGTTTTGATGTCAGCTTCGGACATGAGTTTTGAACGGCACTCCCCGTGCAGTACCGAGTAGGAGTTCTGTGAATGTCCGTGACCGACGTTTGCGTAATCGGAGCCGGGCCGGCGGGCCTGACTGCGTCGTATCTGCTATCGAAGGAAGGACGCTCGGTTACGGTGATCGAAGCTGACCCGACCTATGTCGGCGGCATCAGCCGAACGGCCAGCTACAAGGGTTACCTGTTCGATATCGGTGGTCATCGATTCTTTTCGAAGTCGAAAGACGTTGTCGATCTCTGGTATGAAATCCTGCCGCAGGATTTTATCGAGCGACCACGGATGTCGCGGATCTATTATAACGGCAAGTTCTTTTCTTACCCACTGAAAGCATTCGAGGCCTTCAACAATCTGGGCCCGGTCGAAAGCGCACTGTGCGTGCTTTCCTATATGTACAAACGCGCCTTCCCGAACGAAAAGCCGGTCACGTTTCATGAGTGGGTCGCCAATCAGTTTGGTGAACGCCTGTTTTCGATCTTCTTCAAAACATACACGGAGAAGGTCTGGGGCATGTCGTGCGACGAGATTTCCGCCGACTGGGCGGCGCAGCGGATCAAGGGGCTCGACCTTTATGGCGCCATGGCGAATGCTCTGCGCCAATCTATCGCGCCGCAAAAAACGGCCGTTGGTGCAGACGGTCAAGTCATCAAGACACTGATCCAGAGCTTCCAATACCCGCGCAAGGGCCCGGGTATGATGTGGGACGCTGCCGCGGAGAAAACGCGTGCGCAAGGTGGCAACATCCACATGGGCCACACGCTATCCGGACTTACCTTTGACGCAGATGCAGGTGTCTGGACGATTACGGCGGAAACCACGGAGGGAACCGAAACCACGTTCCAAGCCCGCAATGTCATATCGTCGGCACCGATTACAGAACTGGTCGCCGCGCTCGATGTATCAGACGATTGTCGCTCAGCTGCCGGTAACCTGCGATATCGCGACTTTTTGACAGTCGCACTCGTTGTCGACAAACCAGACCTGTTTCCGGATAACTGGATCTATATCCACGATCCAAAAGTTACTGTTGGTCGCATTCAGAACTTCCGGTCATGGTCGCCGGAAATGGTTCCGAACGCCGCACACTCCTGCCTCGGCCTCGAGTACTTCTGCTTTGAAGGCGATGGCTTGTGGACGGCGACCGATGACGAGCTTATCGCACTCGCAAAGCGCGAGCTTGGTCACATCGGGCTTGCAACGTCGGACGACGTTCTCGATGGCTGCGTGGTACGGCAGAAGAAGGCGTATCCGGTATATGACGAGGGCTACAAAGACAATGTCGAGACGATCCGATCGGAGCTGGCTGCCAAGTTCCCGTCGCTCCATCTCGTCGGCCGGAACGGCATGCACAAGTATAACAACCAGGACCACGCGATGATGACGTCGATGCTGACGGTCAAAAACATCATCGCCGGTGAGATGCTGTTCGACATCTGGAACGTCAACGAAGACGCCGAGTACCATGAGGCCGGAACTTCGGGAACATACGAGGCTCTGACGAGCGAACGCATGGTGCCGGAGCGCCTGAAAGATGTTGGCTGAGACGCGCGAGGAGGCGGTCGGCGACGGCTCGGGTGCAAAACCCGACGTCACGCTCGCGCCGCGGCGACTTTGGGACCTGGGCCATAAACTCATATCGCGCCAGAAAGACCTTGGCGTCCTGATGCGCTATGCGATGGTCAGCGCAGCCGCCCTGGCATTTGATCTCGCGATCTTCTTTTCGCTTATGGCTGCCGACCTTGCATCTGCAGCTGTCAACGGCGTTATTGGGTATCTTGCCGGCGGCATCCTACACTACGCAATCGCCGTTCACGTCGTTTTCGATTGCGGGACCACCGGCAAGCGACATCGCAGACTGATCGCGGAATACGTTCTTGTCGGAACGGTTGGGGTCGGACTCACGGCGGTCGTTCTCTTTGTCCTCGTCAACATCCTCGGCGCACACGCGATGCTGGCCAAGGCCGTAGCTGTCGCGCTCAGTTTTATCGCTGTCTATCTGCTCAGACGTTATGTCGTTTTTCGTCCTCGGAACGAATTGGAACGCATGGGGTCATACGCAGCCGATCTCGGTGCGGTCACGCCGACGCGCGCCCTATGGAATTCGGCACGCAAACTGATCAGGCGGCTTGGACGTTAGGCTTTGCTGCACCGATGTCACGGTATGCTGCAAGCCGCAGAATATGAAAAAGGGCAGTACAAAGTGTTCATTGCAAATTTTGCACTCAAGAGCCTGGTCCAGAAGGCTGCGATGATTGGGCGGCTTCCGATCGCGTACGCTCAGGCCCACCCTCATTCCGGCCTGCAGGCACGCGCGCACAACCAGACGCTGGACTTCATCGAATCCGACATGAGCGATGCCATCGCGTTCGACACCCCGCGTGAACTAATGAAACATGCGCTTGGCCGAGTGACCATTGACGGACTGGTTTGCGAGTTTGGCGTCAACTCCGGTGGCACGATCCGGTATATCGCAAGCAAACTGCCGAAATCCACCGCCATTCACGGCTTTGACAGCTTTGAAGGCCTTCCGGAGGACTGGTCCGGCAACAAGATGGCTGCTGGATATTTCAACAGGCGGGGCAAGCTGCCCCGGGTGCCGGCGAACGTGACACTCCACGCCGGCTGGTTCGATCAGTCACTGCCGCGTTTCATTAACGCCACCCCGGGCCCTGCGGCATTCCTTCACGTCGATTGTGACTTATACTCATCCACCGTCGCCGTGTTCGAGAACTTTGCGGACCGCATTGTACCGGGAACAGTCATTGTCTTTGACGAGTATTTCAACTATCCGAACTGGACGAAGCACGAACACAAAGCTTTTCGTGAGTTTGCGACAAAATCCAACCTGGACTTCCAGTATTTCGGCTATTCGATACAACAGGTAGCCGTCATCGCGACAGAGCGAGCAGACGCAGTGCAATAGGCTCGCACGGCCGCGGCACAATCCGAAGTCGCCGGCCATGCGTTTCAGCGTTTGCACGTCGATAGCGTCTGCGTGCCCACCATATGAGCCCGCATGCCGTCCACGATCGCAAGCCTTTTTCGTCTCGCCCGCGCCGGCATCGTCATGGCGCAATACGGCGTGCAATTTGTGCCGAAAGGCGTGCCGGTCCCGTTTGCTTTGCGGTTGGCGCGCATCGCCACATGGCCGATACAAATCCTAAGCTGGCCATTCCGTGCACGCATTGATCCGTCGCGCCGGGTCTCTCACGCACTGACCGCCCTTGGGCCAAGTTATATTAAGCTGGGGCAGTTTCTCGCAACGCGCGGAGACTTGATCGGCCCGAAGCTGGCCGGCGACCTCGCCAATCTCCGAGACCGCCTGCCGCCATTCCCAATGCGCCAGGCGCGCAGCACAATCGAACAAAACTTCGGCGCAAAGCTTGAGGACAATTTCGCGAAGTTCGGCGAGCCCGTTGCGGCTGCATCGATCGCACAGGTGCACCGTGCCGTCGTTGCCGATCCTCAGGATGGCTTACGGGACGTCGCCGTTAAAATTCTCAGGCCGGGCATTGAACGGCAGTTTCGCAACGATCTCGACAGCTACTTCCTCGCCGCCAGTTGGATTGAACGCTTCTATCCGCCGGCGCGCCGTCTCAGGCCGGTTGCGGTCATCGAGAACCTTGCGCAGACGACCGAAATTGAAATGGACTTGCGGCTGGAGGCTGCGGCCATCTCGGAAATGGCCGACAACATCCAGAAGGATAACGGCAAACCCGATGGGCATTTCCGCGTTCCCGAGGTCGATTGGAAACGCACATCGAAGCGTGTTCTGTCTCTCGAGTGGATCGACGGGATCAAACTGTCCGACCGGCAAGCGCTTATCGACGCAGGCCACGATGTCGAGCGCCTCGGCCTGACGGTGATGCGATCCTTCCTCAGGCATGCCATGCGAGACGGCTACTTTCATGCCGACATGCATCAAGGCAACCTTTTCGTTGAGCCCGATGGCACACTGGTTGCGGTTGATTTCGGGATCATGGGGCGGCTGGGGCCAACGGAACGCCGGTTCCTTGCCGAGATTCTGAACGGCTTGATCACGCGCGACTATCGCAGAGCTGCTGAAGTCCACTTCGAGGCGGGCTACGTGCCGCCGCATCACAGCATCGATGTGTTCGCACAGGCCATGAGAGCGATCGGTGAGCCGATCCACGGTCGGCGTGCCGACGAAATCTCGATGGCTGATCTGCTGGCGCAATTGTTCGCTTATACGGACGTGTTCGACATGGAGACCCGCCCCGAGCTGATCCTCCTGCAAAAGAGCATGGTGATCGTCTAAGGTGTTGCCCGAGAACTCGATCCGCACCTGAACATGTGGGTTGCCGCCGAGCCCATCGCAAAGGAGTGGCTTGCGGAGAACTATGGCGTCTCCGGCCGCCTTAAGGAAGTCAATCGCGGGGCGCAAACGCTTGGACGCGTCATCGCAGAGGCGCCGAGAGTGTTGGAAAAGGCAGAGAAGGCAACCGTTGCGTTCGCCGACATGGCCGAAGGCGGCTTGCGGATCGACGACGACAGCATTGAACGGATCGCCCGACGCCAGTCACGCGGCGCCTGGTGGGCCCAAACGGCCAGATGGATCATTGCAATCTCGCTCGCGGTGATTGCCTGGTCCGTGCTGTTCGAATAGGGCATTTCCCGCCATAGGCAGCACGCGTTGCGATCTCGACCCGTTGCCAGGCTGCATACATCGTTGGCGGCGACGTCAGGCAACGCTACAGTCGACCAAGACTTGGTCGACTGGATCTCAGGTTAACTGGAGGTGTGTTTGGACGCGCCAAAGCACTTGCATTTCACGCCCGACGAATTTGCAGCCCGGCAGGCGGCCGCACGTCAGGAACTCCGCGCTCGGGACCTCGACGCGTTATTGATCTTCCGCCAGGAGAGCATGTTCTACCTCACTGGCTATGACACCTTCGGGTATGTCTACTTTCAGTGCCTGGTGTTGACCGCAGACGGTCGCATGACGCTCCTCACGCGCGCGCCGGACTACCGCCAGGCGCACTTCACAAGCACAATCGATGACATCCGTGTCTGGGTCGATCGGCCGGACGCAAATCCGGCGCACGATCTGCGCGAGATTCTGGGCGAGCTTGGCCTTTTCGGGTCGGCACTCGGAGTCGAGTACAACGCCTACGGGCTTACCGCGGAGTTGGCGCAACATCTCCAGGCGGCGCTGCCGGGCTTTGCAAGGCTTGAGAATGCGTCGGATCTTGTGAGCCGTCTCCGGCTGATCAAAAGCCCCTTCGAGATGACCTACGTACGAAAAGCTGCAGAACTCGGCGATGCGGCGTGGCAGGCTGCCTGTGACACGACAGGCGTCGGGGCCTTTGAAGGCGATATCCTTGCCGCAATGCACGGCGCGATCTACCGCGGCGGTGGGGACGATCCGGCAAACGAGTTCATTATCGGATCCGGGCCAGGCGCCATGATGTGCCGCTACTTCACCGGGCGGCGGCATATTGATGCCCAGGATCAGCTGACACTGGAATTCGCCGGCGCGTATCGGCACTACCACGCCTGTCTGATGCGCACGATCGCAATCGGCACCCCTCCGGCCAGACAGCGCGAACTCTGGGATCGTGCGCGCGATGCCTTGCTTGCGTGTGAGGCCGCGTTAAGACCGGGATCAACCGTCGGAGACGTGTTCGCAGCCCATGCCAAGACACTCGACGCCGCAGGACTGTCCCGGTACCGGCTTAACGCCTGCGGCTATTCCGTCGGCACAACGTTTGCGCCCAACTGGATGGATTGGCCAATGGTCTTTGCTGACAATCCGACTGTTCTCGCGCCGGGCATGGTATTTTTTCTGCATATGATCATATTCGACGATGATAGTGGGTTAGCAGCAACCCTCGGACGGACCAGCCTGGTGACCGAGACGGGATCAGAGCCACTGTCTCAGGCGTCGCTTGAGCTGGTGGTCCGTTAACCAAACCTGCCACTTGCCGGGACCGAATGTCGATGTCAGCTGCATTGGAACCGTCTCGTCTGTCGCCCGCGGCACCCTTTAACCACGCCGATAAGCGTGTTGCAGACGTCGCGCCATGCGCCAACCAACGTACTTCCTAAGGGTCTGAAACTTCGGCGAGCCCGACGGCTCGCAAGTCGCACCACCGAGGGCAGACACGCGCTTGCGCGCAAAGGCTCTCAAGTCCGGATGATAAGGATAGAAGTCATAATGGAATCTCTGCAACATATTGGCGCAAAACAGGCGACACTCAGGATCATCTTTTACGCGCAATAAATGAGACGTCGCATCAATCAAGGACAAAAGCCTTCCTTCAACATGCACTCTAGAGTTGCCACCTGAGAGGCTACCATCAAGCCCTGATCTGTAGAAAACGCGCGCTTCGGGTATAAATCTCAGTCTGGAGCACCTCGAAATGATACGCGTGTAAAACTCCATATCATCAATAGGTGAGCGCCGCTCATTCCATGGTCCGTATAACTCGATCAACTTCCTTGGCACTAAGAACATGGCCGACTGCATCATGCCCCAACCACCTTCAATAATCCAATCAAAACCCGGCGCATCCCGATAAGTTTCGCGCACCGGGAATGTCGCCTCAGCTGGATCGCTATAGAAGCGATCCCACTGGCCCATCGTGATAACGCTTGGCTCGGTCAGTCGCGCAGCAAGGCTCGAAAGATGGTTTGGCAGAATAAGATCGTCGGTGTCCATAAACAGCACCGCGTCTCCAACCGAAGCACGATATGCGGCGTTGCGCGCGGTGGCAGCGCCGCCGTTCTTTTGATCAATGATCTTAACGCCGTTCGCCGCATAATCTTCCAAGATTTGCCGCGATTCGTCCTTCGACTCATCGTTTACAACAATTATCTCATAATCCGGATAGTCCTGCGCAAGAACACTTTCTATTGAATCGCGCAAAAATCGCGCGGAGTTATAGCAGGGCATGCAGACGGAAATCAGCATGGCCAGACCCTTTACAATATCACACGCCGTTTGCACTTCCGCAATTTGGCACTTCCCTACAGGCACGCTACAAGACGTATCGGGACTTCTCAAATGAAGTCAAGCCTTGGGCTGTCGAAGGGGGGCCGCATCAAAGTGGCGTGGGCGTTCCGAGACAATCGCATGTAGCGCAAACGACCGACTAAAAGCAAATGCACACCTTCTATAACGCCACGTCAGGTTAACTCTGCGTGGCTGCAGATCGCCTTGGAACAGCAATGAAGTTCGTCATCGAGCTACCCATGAACTCTTCAGAGTTAAGCGCTTGGTCTACTTTGCTCCGCTGCCAAGGCAACTCTGATATGACATACTCTGCCTCTTGCATGAACTCAAATAAGGCATCACGACCCTGCCTTTCATTGCTCTCAAAGATGATTAGCGGCGCCTTTTCCTTTATGATTTTGCGCGAGCCTTTCAGCACCTCAAGCTCTGCACCTTCCACGTCGATCTTCATTAATATATTTTTGCAATTTGCCAGCAATTCGCTGCCCGTAAAGAAGCCGTCAACTGTTACTACTTCGACCTGAGTGCGCCGTACGGCATTGGACGATTCTGCGCTACCAATCACATCGGGCGAAATCGAGCCATGCCAGGTTTCGCCTTCCGGATAAACAAGTTCTGCCAACCCATTTTCAGATCCGACTGCAGCGCTCATCCAGTTCGGGGATAAACTGTTCAGGCGGCACGCCGCATTGTGGTAGGGAAAACACTCGGCATTCGGTTCAAACGATACAGTTGGCACACCATGGGACATGAAAAGCAACGAGTGCGTACCATAATTGGCGCCAACATCAATAAAAAGATCAACGCCGTCAGTTGACATCAGTATGTTTTCATAAGTTGTCTTTATCTCGATGTCATGTCCGACAATGGAAACAGCTGAGTCCCAATCCAACCACATTGCATCCTGGCGGAGCGGTAATCTTATATGTCTGCCGGCAAACTCAACCACCCAGCAACCAGCCTTGAACCCGACCTCGGGCGTATTGCGAAAGATCTTTGCATATCGCCGCCAGAAAGCCCCTCGTCCTCGTTGTTCAAAACTCAAGTAGTGATTATTTAAAACTCGCCGAGCTGCAGGTCTCCGAACGATACATCTGAACAATTTAAACTCAATTATTCTTGTAAATCTATTATCGATTACCTTGTGTAGCACATTAGCACTCCAACAGCTTAAATATCCTACCGCATTCTCGGATCTGGCAATCGCCTATACATCGAGACTTGGGTCAATCGGAAGGATTGAATATTGATTTTCACACGGCAAAACCTTTTAGACGGCAATCGCTTTCTTTTTTTCACTGAAGTCGCATTATTAATTAACCGAAAGGTCGTACGCACCCTCCAACAGGCCGGACTTGACGGTGGCCGAAGCAATGTCGACAAGGTTTAAATCAAACTCAAGCCAGGGGCCTCCTGCTTGCAGAAGACTATCATCAGCAGGCCTCGTAATGCTATCCATAAACTGTATCGGCCGTTGAGCAAGAACTCTTACGCTCGTCTGTTGCATCTAAATAGACCGCGGAGGCAGGTTGAACAACTGGCCCGGCACCCTCTTCGCAGTTTGCGTTAAGCCTGACCTGGCCGCTGATAGCGCGATCTGAGCCGAGGGCACGGCCCTAAAAGCTGGAAGTCGCGGCGGACGTCAGCTGCCTTGCCTCCGGCAACAGCTTCGGTTGCGCGCAAACTCCGTCACAATAGGGTAGTCGTTGCGCTACCGCGGCCGAACGGTCCCGCCCCATCGTATTGTATGATCATCCTGACAAATTCGCGTCTTTGGACGTCTGCTGAAAAAATGGAGTGTGTGAACTGGTGCCTTTTTTCGCGCACTCGGGGCGAGCCGTCATTCGTACCAGTTCGGGCCAGCATAGCTAGCATACGGCTTGCCAACCGTACTCGGGACGGCAGAAGACAGAAGAGTTGTACAGCGCTAGTGATGCAAACGATCTGCTTCTTGCGTATGATCATATTCGATGATGATAGCGGGTTGGCAGCAACCCTCGGACGGACCAACCTGGTGACTGAGACGGGATCAGAGCCACTGTCTCAGGCGTCGCTTGAGCTGGTGGTCCGTTAACCTCGTACGATGTGACTCGAGGACCCCTGAATGGCCGGCCGACGTATTCTGCTGATCACGGGCGGTGGCATTGCCGCCTACAAATGCCTTGAGTTCGTGCGGCGCGCGCAGGACCGCGACTTTCGTGTGCGCGCAGTTATGACGCGTGCGGCGACGGCGTTTGTCACACCACTTTCGATGGGCGCTATAACCGGAGAGCGCGTGTTTGTTGACTTGTTCGACCGCGATGATGAGCATGACATCGGGCATATTCGGCTCGCGCGGGAGGCAGATGCCGTGGTGGTGGCGCCGGCAACCGCAGACCTGCTGGCGAAAATGGCCGGCGGACATGCTGACGATCTGGCTTCGACGGTGCTGCTCGCAACGGACAAGCCCGTGCTTGTTGCACCGGCCATGAACCCACAAATGTGGTCGCATCCGGCGACTCGACGCAATGTCGCGCAGTTGCGGGACGATGGAATCAGGTTTGTCGGCCCGAACGCAGGAGAAATGGCCGAGTCTGGCGAATCTGGCGTTGGTCGCATGGCAGAGCCCATGGAGATCCTCGAGGTCGTCAACGGTTTGCTTGAGGGAACGGTCGATGATGCGGACAAGTCCGTTTCGCCACTGTCCGGCCGTCGCGTTCTCGTGACCGCAGGACCAACGCATGAGCCGATTGACCCGGTGCGTTACATTGCTAATCGATCTTCTGGAAAGCAGGGCTATGCCATCGCCGAAGCTGCGTCCGCACTCGGCGCAGATGTGACATTGGTTAGCGGCCCGACGACGTTGCGCCCGCCGACCGGGATAACGACCATCCAGGTCGAATCCGCGGCAGACATGCTTGAGGCCGTGTCCAACGCGTTGCCGGTTGACGTGGCCATCTTTGCAGCTGCTGTCGCCGACTGGCGCGTCGACATAGCGAGTGAACAAAAGATCAAGAAGCATTCCGGAGACAGCCCGCCGACGCTTTCACTCGTGGAAAACCCGGACATTCTCGCCACGATTGCCACGCATGAACACAAGAGGCCCGGGCTGGTGATCGGGTTTGCTGCGGAGACCGAAAACGTTGTTGCGCACGCCCAGGCTAAGCGCGCGCGCAAGGGCTGCGACTGGATGATCGCAAACGACGTATCTCCCGAGACCGGTGTCATGGGCGGGGATCAGAACACGATACATGTGATCTCCGCCGACAGCGTTGAGACTTGGCCGCAAATGGCGAAGAACGACGTCGGCAAGGCCTTGATGGCGCGCGTGGTCGACCACCTGGCCGGTCGTTAGCGCATACCGCCATGGGCAGCCTCATGTCGCCAGCCCACAGATCTGAAGTTGCCCAGCGCGAGACCTGAGTGATGACCAATTTCGACCAACGCCTGTCGATCCCGATTCAGCGGCTGCCGCATGCGGGCGACCTGCCGCTCCCAACCTATCAGAGCTCCGGCGCGGCCGGTGCGGACCTGGCCGCGGCCGTACCGGCGACGCAGCCGATTGTTATCGCGCCTGGCGCGCGTGCTTTGGTGCCGACCGGTTTTGCGATTGCTTTGCCGCCCGGTTTGGAAGCGCAAATCCGGCCGAGGTCCGGGCTCGCCGTCCGTCACGGCATCACCATTCTCAATGCGCCTGGCACAATTGACAGCGATTATCGGGGCGAAGTTCAGGTCCTGCTGGTCAATCTCGGAGACGAAACGTTTGAGGTGCGGCGGGCCGAGCGCATCGCGCAAATGGTGATAGCCCGCGTGGCTGCGACGGAGTGGCAGGAAACCGCTGAGCTGCCCGAAACCGTGCGAGGCAGCGGTGGGTTCGGATCAACAGGAATGATGTCGGGCTGAGTATCTACACCGGTGTTCGCCTATGCGTCGTGATGAAGCTCTACAGACATCACATGTATCGCTATTAAACGATGCAGATCTCGAAGCCGCGCCTCGCGCAGCATAGACATCGCAAACATGCTATCTATCGCATGTGACTGCACGTGGCAGTCTCCGGAGCAAGAGAGCCTTGTCCTCATGTTCACACCAGAAGAAATCGACCGCTACAAGCGCCACCTCGTGCTCCGCGACGTCGGCGGTGCCGGTCAACAAGCCTTGAAGTCGGCGGGCGTTCTGCTGGTTGGTGCCGGTGGTCTCGGCTCGCCAATAGCGCTCTATCTCGCGGCTGCTGGTTTGGGCCGCATTGGGATTATCGACGATGACGTCGTCTCCCTGGACAATCTTCAGCGCCAGATCGTGCACGACACGCCTCGGGTCGGTATGGCAAAGGTCGAGAGCGCCCACGAGACCGTGGCGCGCTTAAATCCGCACGTGACTGTCGAGCCGATCAATGCGCGCCTCACGGCTGAGAACGCTCTGCACGTCATCAGAGACTACGACATTGTCGTTGACGGATCGGACAACTTCGCAACCCGCTACCTCGTGTCGGATGCCTGCTTTTTCGCGGAGCGACCACTCGTATTCGGAGCCGTCGGGCCTTTTGACGGCTATGTGTCTACGTTCAAACCATATCAGAAACGCAAAAACGAGACCCGAAACCCGACCTACCGATGCCTCTTCCCCGAGGCGCCCGAAGGCGAAGCTGCATTGAATTGCTCCGAAGTCGGCGTGCTTGGGTCCGTCGTCGGCGTCATCGGAACGCTACAGGCCACCGAAGTGATTAAAGAGATGATCGGTATCGGCGACAGCCTGGTTGGCCGTCTCTTGATTTATGACGCGCTCGCCACCCGTTTCGATACGTTCACGTACCAATGGGATAAGACCAATCCGTTGTCGGGCACAGGCCAGCGCTATCGCGATCTTCGCCACCATCATGCCGCGCAGAACAGCCCACGCGGCTGTACCGCGCCAGCGTAACCGACCGCTTACGCTGTGTAGGGCGGCCGCTACTCGGCTGCTTGGTTGGACGAGTTTGCCGGGCGGCCCGCGGCTGCGGCATCGGCTTCTTGCGCCTTGAGGGCATCGAGGCTGGGCATGGATACGGTGTTGTATCCGCAGTCGACGAAGTGCACCTCGCCGGTTACCGCTCCAGACAGATCCGACAGCAGATACAGCGACGCGCCGCCAACTTCATCCAACGTCGGCGTACGACCGAGCGGCGAGTGATCGCGCTGGTAGTTGAAAATGGCCCGTGCGTCGGACACGCCGGCACCGGCGAGCGTGCGCATCGGGCCTGCGGACACTGCATTGACGCGAATACCGTCCTTGCCAAAGTCCGCCGCCAAGTAGCGCACTGATGCTTCGAGTGCAGCCTTCGCTACGCCCATAACGTTGTACGAGGGAACCCACCGTGTGGCGCCGCCATAGGTCAGCGTGATCAGTGATCCCCCGTTCGGCATTAAGGCGGCGGCCCGTTTTGCAACCTCGGTGAACGAGAAGCAGGAAATCACCATGGTGTTCGTGAAGTTGTCACGGCTGGTATCGGCGTAGCGCCCGTGCAATTCGCGCCGATCGGAAAAGGCCAACGCATGCACGACGAAATCGATTGATCCCCATTTTTGCTCAATCTGCGCAAAAACGTTGTCCACGCTTTCCAGGTCGCCCACATCGCACGGTACGATGATTTCGGCGCTAACAGACTCGGCCAATGGCACCGCCCGACGCCCGAAGGCTTCACCCTGATAGGTGAACGCGAGCTGGGCCCCGTGTTCGGCAAGGACTTTGGCGATACCCCAGGCGATGGAGCGATCGTTCGCGACGCCCATGACTAGCCCGCGTTTTCCCGCCATCAGCGGTGCTGGATTCACGATCGTGGTCTCGGTCATGCGATGTTCCCGATTGGCAAAGTGGTCACGATCGAACGGGTCTTCATGCTGTGCGCACCAACAAACGAGAGAGCGCACATGCAGCATTTTGCCGTAGTCTGATCGTTAACTGTCATATCGACGGAACGCGAGGCTCGCATTGGTCCCGCCAAAACCAAAACTGTTCGACAGCACAGAGTTAAGCGTCACACCGTCTGCCAGCTCTCGAATGATCGGAATGTCCGAGAATTCCGGGTCTAGCTCATCGATATTGGCGCTGGCCGGAATAAACCCGCCCTGCATCATGAGGATCGAGAACACGGCCTCTTGTACACCTATGGCGCCAAGCGAATGCCCCGTGAGCGATTTTGTCGCGGAAATCGGCGGCATGCGGTCGCCAAAGACCTCGCGCAATGCCTCAACCTCACGCGTATCACCAACCGGCGTGGCTGTCGCGTGGGGATTGATGTAGTCAACGTGCTCGACCGGCACGCCATCGAAGCCAGCCAATGCCTGGCGCATGCAGCGCACCGCGCCCTCGCCTGACGGCGCCACCATGTCAAAGCCATCCGAAGTCGCGCCGTAGCCGCTGACTTCGGCGTAGATCTTGGCCCCCCTGGCCTTCGCGTGCTCTAGCTCCTCCAGCACCAGCATGCCGGCACCGCCTGCGATCACAAAGCCATCGCGATCCTTGTCGAATGCCCGGCTCGCCTTCGCGGGGGTCTCGTTGTAATGCGACGACATTGCCGCCATGCCGTCGAACAGAACGGACAATGTCCAATCCAGTTCCTCACAGCCACCGGCAAACATGATGTCCTGCTTGCCCCATTGGATCAGCTCCGTGGCGTTTCCAATGCAGTGTGCCGATGTCGAACACGCCGACGATATCGAGTAGTTGACGCCGCGAATCTGAAAGAACGTACACAGAACGCCCGACGGTCCTGAGCACATGCCTTTGGGAACTTCGAACGGGCCGACTTTCTTCGGCCCCTTGTGGCGCGTCGTGTCCGCACTCCAGACAATGGCTCGCGTCGATGGCCCGCCTGCCCCAACAATCAGGCCCGTTCGCTCGTTCGACACGTCGCTGGGCTCCAGCCCCGCGTCGCGCACGGCCTGGTCCATGGCCACATAGTTCCAGCCCACACCGGCTTCCATAAAACGCTTGGCCTTGCGGGGAACCATCGACTCCCAGTCCAGAACCGGGGCACCATGGACGCGGCATCGAAACCCAAGATCCGCGTAGTCCTGTGCAAACGAAATCCCAGAGCGCCCTTCGCGCAATGAGGCCGTCACTTCTTGCGGTGTGTTACCGATCGAGGAGACAATCCCCATACCAGTGACGACGACGCGTCTCATTCTGCGACCTTTCCAAATTCTCTCGCCGTGCGTGCCCGCTCGACACGACAGCCTTGGCGCTTGTCCGCGACGTGAAGCCGGGTCAGCTGCTCGCGTCCTCTGGCTTAAGGAGAACGCGTAAGTCCGTCGCTGTGTAGATGACCTCACCGTCGGCCTTCAACTGGCCGTCGGCCTCCGCAAGCTTCAATCTGCGCGCGATCACGCGTTTGATATCGATGACGTACTCAAGCGTCCCGATATCGGGCGTAACTTCGCTCATAAACTTCACTTCGCCAACGCTGGATGCGCGACCGCGCCCGGATAGTCCGAGCCAGCCCAGGAAAAAGCCGGTCAACTGCCACAAAGCGTCAAGACCAAGGCATCCAGGCATCACCGGGTCGCCATTGAAGTGGCAGGCAAAGAACCACTCGCACGCGGGATTACCTTTGACGGGCAGCACAGCGACGACGTGACCCTTGCCATGCGCCCCACCCGCTTCGCCAATCGACGAAATCCGCTCGAACATCAGCATCGGTGGCAGCGGAAGCTGGGCATTTCCCGGCCCGAAAAGCTCGCCGCGACCGCATGCGAGGAGATCCTCGTATTCATAGCTGGTGCGGCGGTCTGTCATTTCGGGTCATCCTCCAAAGCTCAGCCAAGTGATACGCGGCCTAAATTATCGTTACCGGAACCACGTTGCGCGATACCGGCCAGTGCTGGCAAGGCTCACGGCAATTTTGATCGCCTGCGTGCCTTTGCCTGCCAATCTTTTGACGCGCATTTCTGCTAGTTTGAAACGGCCGTCAACACTAGAATATTTCCGCCATAGGCGGAATCGGCTCATCGCTTTACACCTGCGCGCCGCATCCCGACCGGACGGCGAGACAGGTGGTTGGGCCGTTGTTGTGAAATCTGGCAAAGATCTGGCTCAAGGCAGGTCGTGTGGTATGGAATCGTGAACCGCAACAGCTGTTGCTGCCGTTCAAATAACGAGAATACGCAAGATCTGCGACTCTTTGGACCGACAGAACGTTGCGGGTGTGGCGATCGTCGGTGTATTATCTCAGCCCGAAGCAGTCGAGCCTGTAGCTCGGCTAGATTGATTTGAAGGTTCGGAGCGCGAATAGCCTTGCTTCTAACGGATCGACAGCTTGTGGAAAAGTTGCGGTTGGCCGGTTTGCGGCCGACCCGGCAGCGCCTTGCAATCTGCCGCCTGCTCTTCGGGCGTGGCGACCGCCATGTGACGGCCGAAACTCTGCACGCTGAGGCCAACGCAGACGGCCATACAATTTCGCTTGCCACGATCTACAATTCGCTGCGCCAATTCGAAGGTGCAGGGCTGCTTCGTGAATTGGCCATCGACGGAAATCGCGCGTACTTCGATACGAATACCAGCGACCACAGCCACTTTTTCATCGAGGACGAGGGGCGGCTCTGGGATATTCCGTCCGGTGCGATCAAAGTTGATCGCGTTCCTGAGCCACCGCCCGGTATGGAAGTGACCCATATTGACGTTGTGGTGCGCGTTCGCCGGAAAGACACAGACTGATCGCGCACGCGCGAATAGCACTATGGTGCGTGTTGCAGCCTTATCTGACGGTCTCTCCGGGATAAACACCCCAAAGGTCTGTCTGGCGGATGAAACCGCTGTAGTCGTTTATCCAGAGATTGCACCAGCTGCCGTCGCAACTCTCGATATCCACGACCGTACCGGCCTCGATGCGTGCGACAACGCGGCTCGTCGACGATCGACTGGCGCGCAGATCAATGATCGGCCGCGCTGTGTCAGCCTTCACGTTCCACGGCTGGACCGCAGCTGTGCGGCGGCCTGACAAGAACGAACCCAGCACCCATCCTGTTGTGCCCTCTGCGTCACGGACTTGTCGCCACGCGTCGTATTCCCGCAGCACCTCGAGTGGCATGCCGGCGCGGCGGAGCACCCAGGATGTGGCATAGCGCACGCCCGGACCAACCCGCAGGTTCACAGGGTTGACCTTCAAGCTCACAAATCTGGGCAGCGGCAGGCCACTGGGTCCGCGCCCCTGCGCCGCCGTATTGGACTGCGCGACCGCGACATCCGCACGCAGCACTGCACTGCCAATTACAAGCAGTGAAACAAGCAATCGCCCACCAACCAACCAGCGCGCCGGATTACCGGTTTGTCGAATTTGCTGCATCGCGGCAGACGAACCTCCCAATGACCATCGCCCCAAAATGCGGTCGAGCTGACCAGATAACGCCCATCCGTCTCTCCAGGATGATGTGTCGGTTCATAGCAGACGGCATGATTCTACATGTCGCACTTTGTCAACGGTCAGGGCTTTTGATAGACCCTGAGATCCACCTGACCAACTTGGCGATCGAGCCGCGTGGTTCGGTGGATTGCTCAAGCGACACTAAACATATTGGTGAGCCCCGCCATGCCGAACGCGCAACGCAAACCCGTCGTCATCGTCACGCGCCGGCTACCGGACACTGTAGAAACACGGCTGCGGGAGCTCTTCGATGCGCGTCTGAACATCGATGATCTGCCAATGACCAAGACGCAACTGATCGATGCGGTGCAGCAGGCGGATGTGCTTGTGCCGACCGTGACGGACCGGATTGATCGTACAGTCCTTTCGCAGGCCGGGCCGCAGCTGAAACTCATCGCGAACTTTGGAACCGGGGTCGATAACATCGATCTGGATACCGCCCGCAACCGGTCGATCATCGTCACCAATACGCCAGGCGTGCTGACGGAAGACACGGCCGATATGGCAATGGCCCTTATCCTCGCGGTTCCGCGCCGGCTTGCCGAAGGAACAGACTATCTCCGAAATCCGGATGCCGCATGGAACGGCTGGTCACCAACCTGGATGCTGGGCCATCGCATTTTCGGCCGGCGCCTCGGCATCATTGGCATGGGCCGGATTGGAACCGCGGTTGCGCGCCGTGCAAAAGCCTTTGGACTTCAGATCCATTATCACAATCGCCGGCGCGTTGCAGAAGACGTCGAGCAAGAGCTGGAGGCGACCTATTGGGAAAGCCTCGACCAGATGCTGGCCCGCATGGACATCATTTCCGTGAATTGTCCCCATACGCCGGCGACTTATCACCTCTTGTCAGCGCGGCGCCTGCGGTTGCTGAAACCGACGGCTTACATCGTCAATACCGCGCGCGGTGAGGTGATCGACGAGAACGAACTCGCGCGCCTCATCGAATCCGGCGCAATTGGCGGTGCGGGCCTCGATGTCTTTGAACACGAGCCCGCGGTGAACCCAAAACTTCTGGCCGCCCGCAACGTGGTCGCGCTTCCGCACATGGGATCGGCTACGGTTGAGGGCCGGATCGACATGGGCGAGAAAGTTATCATCAATATCAAGACCTTTATGGATGGGCATGCGCCGCCGGACCGTGTGCATCCGGCGATGTTTTAAAGCCACGCCTGCGCATCTGTTAACCGCGGACAACCACTCGTTCAGCTGTCGTTCAATTCTGATCGGGCAATTTAGGGTCCGAAGGAAAGCGATGCAGGCGAATGGATCCGCATCCCATTCGAGGCATCCGCCTTCAGCGCGGACCGGTGTGCAGCACCCCCCAATTCAGCCACACCGGTCCGCTTTTCCTCTGCAAATCTCAACGGCTTAATCGCATGCGGCCTGTTCGCTGAGATGGTTCTCGCTCACGGTTGTTCTGGCCTGCGGCCCGGCCCTCCGCGAGGGCGGCGCAAAGTGCCGGGCCGCAGTCGCGGCCTGAGGTGCCAGACGGCTGGCCCCCACTTGTTGTTTATCGCTCACGGGCTACTCCGGCCTGCGGCCGGGCCCTCCGCGGGGGCGGCGCAACGCGCCGGGCCGCAGGCGCGGCCTGGGGTGCCAGACGGCTAACCCGCGCTTGTTGTTTATCGCTCACGGGCTACTCCGGCCTGCGGCCGGGCCCTCCGCGGGGGCGGCGCAACGCGCCGGGCCGCAGGCGCGGCCTGAAGTGCCAGACGGCTGGCCCGCGCTTGTTGTTTATCGCTCACGGGCTACTCCGGCCTGCGGCCGGGCCCTCCGCGGGGGCGGCGCAACGCGCCGGGCCGCAGGCGCGGCCTGAAACGGTGCCCGTCGGCTGGCTCGCGCTCAAGCCGCGAGACTGCGAGCGTGCGAACAGCGCCAACGAAAGACGTGAACCTGATTTGGCGCGACAAGCTTTAAGGCGCCCACCTCAGAAAATTGGCCAACAATGCGAGGCCGAGACCCTGGCTCTTTTCCGGATGGAACTGGGTCCCGAACAGCGTATCTCGACCAACGGCTGCCGTCACAGCACCGCCGTACTCTGTCGTGGCAATAACATTGGCTCGGTCAGAGGCGCTCAGATGGTAGGAGTGGACGAAATAGGCGTGCAGCCCGTCCGGTCCCGTCGCGATACCCTCGAACAATGGGTGAGGCTGCGATAAGGACAGCGTATTCCAGCCCATGTGGGGAATCTTGAGTTCCGGATCCTCTGGCGCAATCGCACGAACCTCGCCCGTGATCCAACCGAAGCCATCGGTCACGCCAAACTCTAGGCCGCGGTCCGCCATCAGCTGCATGCCGACGCAAATCCCCAGGAACGGGCGTGCCTTCTGGTGAACCGCCTCTGTAACCGCTTCCCACAGACCCGATACGGCCTGGATGCCGCGTTTGCAGTCCGCGAATGCGCCAACGCCCGGAAGGATGATGCGATCTGCCGCTCTGACGGTATCGCAATCCGACGTGACCAGCACCCGCGACGATACATCCGCCTCAAGCGCAGCCCGCTCCAGGGACTTTTGGGCCGAGTGCAGGTTGCCCGAGCCGTAATCGATCAGCGCGACTGTCTGCATTGCACTTAGCTGCCATCGCGCCAGGGAGAAACGCTTGTCCAGCGATCCGGCGGCGTCGGTGAAGAAGCCGTCCTGGGCTGCTCAGAGGATGACTCGTCGCCGTCCGACCGAGCTTCAGGCGCCTCCGAGCCCGGCGCGGGCGCTACGGCTACGTCGACCGGTGGACCGGCCATGGCCTCTCGCGGTGCCGGTGCCGGCAGCCACGCTTCGAGGAACCGACGTTCGCAGGTCGCATAGTTCCTACCGCCGACGCTGCCAACGAGGTTCCAACCGCGGCGCGCCAAAGTCCATCGCTTGAGCGAGTCGGCTTCGAAACCGATGAGCAGGTTAAACCCCAGCGCCGCCGCACCCTGTATCGCTTGCCCGACCTCCAATGCCGTGAACGCCGCCTGCAGCGCAGTGGCCAACACGATATAGCCCACGAGCACCAGCCACAGGCCGTTGGCCAACATCCATATGGGCGGCAGCAATGCGGCGAACCAGTTGAAGCCACCGCGGACGAACTTCAGCCGCACGGCCCGCTCGATGTGATCGACCGGGCGATTTGGCGCCTCATGAACCGTGTAGCTTTTCATCGATCCTGATCTCTTGTCGTGCGGTTCCTGATACTCGGTGCAATCGATGTCCGGCTAGAACCGGTCTTTGCCAGATCCAATTCCCGAAGCTCCCAATCCTTAGCCCGCAAGTGACCCTTTTGTGGACGGGATGCGATCTTGCTGACGACTGTCAATGGCAGCAGCTGTTCGTAGAGCCCGTGCTAGCGCTTTGAAACAACTTTCTGCGATGTGGTGCGCATTGTCACCGTACAGCGTTTCAACATGCAGCGTGATGCCGGCATTTTGCGCAAAGGCCTGAAACCACTCGCGAAAAAGCTCGGTATCCATATCGCCGACCTTGTCGCGCGGAAACAACACGTTCCACACCAGGAAGGGCCGGCCCGAGATATCGAGTGCGACACGCGTCAAGGCTTCGTCCATCGGCGTGTGGACGTCGGCATAACGCGTAATGCCGGCTTTCGTCCCCAAAGCCTTAGCAACGGCCAGACCCAGCACGATCCCGCAATCCTCTGCCGTGTGATGGAAATCAATGTGCAGGTCACCGTCGGCTTTCAGATCAATGTCGATCAGACCGTGCCGCGCCACCTGAGCCAGCATATGGTCGAGAAAGCCAATCCCGGTCCGAATATCGTGCGATCCGGTCCCATCCAGATTGATCCGCGCGGAAATGGCGGTCTCATTGGTCTTGCGTTCAACTTCAGCAGTACGGGACAACGGCTTGCAGCTCCCACAATTCGGCCTCTGATCCGGCAATATACCAGTGTCGGCTAGGCGATGACAAAGATATGTCGGCGGAAAGGTTTCAGTTTGGTGCCCGGAGACCGGCGTTACCAGCCAGGCCGGCTCTTGATTCCGACGCTTGCCTCGCCCAGGTCTCGTACATGAATGACATCGCAAATGAGCATGCAATGCCAAGTTGGCATGGAACGACTATTCTGACGGTACGGAAGGGCGGTCGTGTCGTCGTGGCCGGTGATGGCCAAGTGAGCCTGGGCCAAACCGTAATCAAGTCAAACGCACGGAAAGTCCGACCACTTGGCAACGGCCAGGTGATTGGCGGGTTCGCCGGTGCAACGGCAGATGCCTTTACCCTATTCGAGCGGCTCGAAGGGAAGCTGGAGCAGTATCCGGGCCAACTCATGCGCGCCGCCGTCGAACTCGCGAAGGATTGGCGGACGGATCGGTTCCTAAGGCGCCTGGAAGCCATGATGATTGTTGCTGATCCAAGTGTCAGCCTGGTCCTGACCGGAACCGGCGACGTGCTGGAGCCGGAACAGGGTTGCATGGGCATTGGATCCGGCGGGAACTATGCGTTGGCGGCAGCTCGGGCCCTTCTCGACAGTGAGCACGATGCCGAAACAGTGGCACGACGCGCAATGGCGATCGCCGCAGACATCTGCGTCTACACCAATACGAGCCTGGTTATCGAAAGCCTCGAGAGCCAATGAGCTGCGCGAAGCACGGCGACGTTCATTTCACACCTGTACGCCTCGACCAGCTGGACTTGCTGGGAACCTGGCTGAGCGCACCCCATAATCAGAAGTGGTGGGGCGACCCGGACGTCGAACTCAGCTACATCCGTGATATGGTCGAGGGCCGCGATACAACACGCCCGTTTCTGTTTCATGTCGGTGGTGAGCCCGTCGGCTACATCCAGTATTGGTTTGTCGGGCACCACCAGAATGAGACATGGACCAAAGATCATCCGTGGCTGTTGGAACTGCCCTCGGAGACAATCGGCATCGATCTGTCGATTGGCGAGGCGGACCGACTGTCAAAAGGAATCGGCTCTCGGGCTCTATGGGCGTTCGTGGATTGGCTGCTTGCGAGAGGCTACCGATCGATCATCATCGATC
>JBCDAH010000017.1:0-46507 GCA_039186015.1 Pseudomonadota bacterium | reverse complement strand
CGAAGCCGTCGCAGCCAGTCTCGAAGCAGGTCCACCTGAGCTGCAGTTTTTGTATCCGGACGACATGGGCCTCGAAGACAAGGTCCGTACTGTCGCCACTCAGCTCTATGGGGCCGCTGATATCTCCGTCAGCCCAGCCGCCCGGCGCAGCCTTAGCGAGTTCGAGAGCCTTGGCTATGGCAACTTACCTGTTTGCATCGCCAAAACCCAATACAGCTTCTCGGCAGATCCCAAGCTCATCGGCGCTCCGGACGGTCACGTCCTACCCGTTCGCGAAGCACGACTGTCGGCCGGCGCAGGCTTCGTTGTCGCCATCTGCGGGGACATCATGACCATGCCGGGCCTGCCACGGCGGCCGGCAGCACTGGACATTCGCCTGAATGAAAGCGGTCAGATCGAGGGGCTATCATAGCAATGGATCCGGGCCTCACATATCACCAGTGGATGCCCGGCATGCCGCCGGATGCTCTGAGCAGTCTCATCTTCTCAGGGCATTTGGTGTTGATATCAGATCAACCGGCAATAGACGCGCTCTGTCATCGCGCGCGGCAGATCCTTTCGGATGTATTTGACGTCGCAGACGCGTTCGAGGCCGCCACGATTTTGACGCCCGATCAGTTCCGGAAGGCTGCCGCCGCTGCCCGCAAGGCGGTCCGGACAGACGCGGAAATCCATCGCAAATGGTCGGACACGTTGCGTCTGGTTGGTTACCATGACGAGGAAGTTTACTGCGATCGCATGAGCCTGCGCGTCGTCCCCGGTCGCGATGAGGCCCGCAGTCGCTTCTACCGCCCGTTGCCGCCGCATCGCGATACGTGGGGCTCTGGCATTCTGGCCCAGGTCAATTGGTGGTTGCCGCTCTATCCGCTCGCGGCGGACCGCACGATGTGGATCTGGCCGCAGGCCTTCTCCGCTCCCGTCGCGAATACGAGCGCAGACTGGGACTATGACGAGCTGGTCCGAAAGAAAACGCCGGATTATCCACTCTTGCCCGAAGCGACCGAACAGCCGTCCAGTGACGGCCTGCCGGTGCTCATTGAACCCGGGACGCTGTTGGCGTTTTCAGGCGCTCACATGCACGCAAGCACCCACACGAGCCGCTTGACGCGGTTCAGCCTCGACACGCGATCGGTTTGGATGCCGGACGTCACAGCCAATCGTGGTGCGCCGGATGTTGACCATAGCGGCCGGCCAGCCAACTGGGCCATGTTCGAGCGTGGCAGCTTCGCTGCCGATCCACGGCCCGAGCCCGCACCGCGGGCGGAGGCACGTGAGCCAGATGGAGCATAGATATGAAGAGTCATGCCCGTGTTGTGGTCATCGGCGGTGGTGTGGTTGGCGTTTCGACGCTCTATCATCTCGCGCGCAAAGGCTGGTCCGATGTCGTGCTCGTGGAGCGCAAGGAGCTGACGTCAGGCTCCACATGGCATGCGGCCGGTCTGCTGCCGCTGTTCAACATGAGCTACTCCGTCGGACAGATCCATAAGTACTCGGTCAAGCTCTACGGAGAACTTGAGGAAGAGACCGGGCAGAATGTCGGCTTCGTGCGGTGCGGCAACATTCGGCTCGCGACCACGCAGGACCGGATGGACGAGTACCATCAGTATGCCGGTGTCGCGTCGACGATCGGCGTGACAGTGGACTTTCTCTCGCCGGCTGACGTCCAGGAGATCTGGCCCCTCGCGCGCCAGGATGGGCTGATCGGCGCAATCCGTCACCCGGAAGACGGCTACATCCAACCAGCCGATCTCACTCAGGCCCTGGCGATTGGTGCCCGCAATCGTGGCGCCGAAATCTATCGCTACACGACGGTGCTTTCGATCCGGCAGAAGCCGAACGACGAATGGGTGGTCGAAACCGACAAAGGTGAAATCACCTGCGAGCACGTTGTGTCCGCCACGGGTAATTTCGCCCGTCGCACGGGCGCGATGGTTGGCCTGGATATCCCGGTCGTACCGGTCGAGCACCAGTACATTGTCACCGAGCAGCACCAGGACATTGCTGCGCGACGCGCGCAGGGACTGCCGGAACTCGGCGTCCTCCGCGAGTCCGACGGGTCTTGGTACATGCGCGAGGAGGCCGGCGGCTTGCTGCTGGGCCCCTATGAGGTTGGTGCGCCGGCCTGCTATGTTAACGGTCCCGACGATGGCAGCGAGTACGAGTTGTTCCAGGAGGACATCGACCGCCTGGCACCGCACATCGAGTCGGCCATTCATCGGGTTCCGTTGTTCGGCGAACTCGGGATCAAGCGCGTTTACAACGGCGCTATCGCCTACACCCCCGACGGCAGCCCGATCATCGGCCCGGCCTGGGACAAGCGGAACTTTTGGCTGAACGAGGGCCACAGCTTTGGGGTGACGGCGGCCGGCGGCGCCGGCTGGCAGATTGCGGAGTGGATGGTCGACGGTGAGCCGACCATTGATATGTTGGGCGTCGATCCACGACGCTTTGGCGACTACGCCTCAAAGGCCTACCTCAAGACCAAGAATGAGGAGGCCTACGCCAATGTCTTCACGGTCCACTACCCGGACGAAGAGCGGCCGGCGGCCAGGCCGTTGCGCACGGCACCGTGTTACGATCGGATGAAAGCGCTTGGCGCGGTTTTCGGACAGAAGTTCGGCTGGGAGCGGCCCAACTGGTTTGCGCCGGAGGGCGTGCCGCGGGTTGACGACTGGTCGTTCCGTCGCTCGGCGTGGTTCGCGCACGTCGGCGACGAGTGCCGCAACGTCATGAACAACGTCGGCATCCTCGATATGTCGGCCTTTGCGAAGGCACGGGTCTCAGGTCCCGGCGCTGAGGCATTTCTCGACCGATTGCTTGCCAACCGCTTACCCAAGACGGTTGGGCGTGTTGGTCTGCTCCATGCCTTGAACACGCGGGGAGGTGTTCATTCCGAGTTTACGATCTACCGCGAAGCGTCAGATTCCTTTTATCTGGTTTCCGCCGGTGCTTTGAAGCGCCTTGACCATGATTGGATCCGCAAGGCAATGCCGCGTGATGGTTCGGTGCGTTTGGATGACCTGACAACGGCGATGGGTGTGTTGGTCATCGCGGGCCCAAACAGCCGGGCGACGTTGCAAAAGGTCGCCGGTACGAGCCTCGCCAACAATGAGTTTCCGTGGCTGACCGGCGAAGACACCACCGTCGGTTTGGCACCAGCACGGCTGCTGCGTGTGAACTTTGTCGGAGAACTTGGTTGGGAGATCCACCACGGCATCGAATATCAGAACCATATCTTTGACGCGCTGATGGCGGCGGGCCACGAATTCGCGATCAAGCCGTTCGGCATCCGGGCAATGGACTCACTGCGTGTCGAGAAGTCGTACCGAATGGTCGGGACCGAACTCTCAATCGAGTACGCGGCCCTGGAGTCCGGGCTTGAGCGTTTCGTCCGACCGGACAAAGGCGATTTTGTTGGTCGCGATGCCCTGTTGGCGTGGCAGGAGGCAGGGTTCAACAACAGCTTTGCGACGCTCGAAGTGCGTGGACACAATGATGCCGATCCACTTGGCAACAATCCTATTTATCTGGGAGGCGAGGTCGTGGGGCGCACGACCAGCGGCAACTACGGCTTTCGGACGGAAAAGTCGATCGCGCTTGCGATGCTGAAGCCGGAACTCGCACGTCCGGAGACGGAGCTTGCCGTGGATGTCCTCGGTGTGCGGTGCGGTGCAACTGTTATTGGCGAAAGTCCCTACGACCCGACCAACGATCGGCTGCGCGCCTGACGCACGGCTGCGGAAGACACAACCGTAATGCGCATCGCTACCAACTTGTGGTGGTGACAGCCGAACTGCGTCAGGTGAGAGGTCCGCCCGATAAGTCGATGATATATATAAAAACATGAAATAATAAAATTTTGCGCTTCGCATTTGAAGCCAGCTGATAATTGTGCGACCCTGCGAAAATAATCAACAATAAGGGAGAGCAGAGTGTTTACATCAATCCTGGTGCCGGTTGACCTGGCGCACATATCTCAAATCGAAAAATCATTAGGCGTGGCAGCGGCCATTGCAAACTCCCACGAGGCGTCGGTTTGTTACATTGGGGTCACAGCAGCTGCACCGTCCGAGGTCGCGCTTACGCCTGCGGAGTTCGCGCAAAAACTCGATGCATTCGGGCAGGAGCAGGCCGCCAAACACGGGCATGGCGTATCGACAAAGGCTATCACGAGCCACGACCCGGCAACGGATCTCGGCGACATTCTCTTGAATGCCGTTGACGACTTGGGCGCCGATCTGGTCGTTATGGCTTCACACATGCCGACGATTAGCGACTACGTGTGGCCGTCAAACGGTGGCAAAGTGGCTTCACACGCAAAGGCGTCGGTGTTTCTCGTGCGCTAGCGCGGAAACAGATCGACCTCAACGCACTCTTACGACCGACGAAACTTCGAGGATATACCATGTCTGATCAATCCGTAGGTGGAGCGATCCCGGAGCCGGAAGGCCCCACTCAGATCATCGATACAGAGCACGAGATTGGTCAGGATAATATCCGGCCATTTGGTCTCGATATTCATAATCCGGTATTTGTGATTTCGGCGATTACAATTGTTGCTTTCACCGCGCTGACTCTCCTGTTCCAGGATAGCGTCGGGCCGCTGTTTGGCGAATTGCGTAAGTTTCTAACATCGACGTTTTCCTGGTTCTTCCTCCTGGCAGGAAATCTGTTTGTGTTGCTGTGCCTGATTTTGATCGTCACGCCGTATGGTAGTGTTCGTCTCGGCGGGCGCGATGCCACGCCTGACTACTCCTACACCGGCTGGTTCGCCATGTTGTTTGCGGCCGGCATGGGCATCGGTCTTATGTTTTACGGCGTCTCAGAGCCGATCTCGCACTACAGTTCTGCGCTCGGCGGAACAGCAAGCGAAGGCGGCGCGCGAACCGACTGGGCACCGTTGGGCGCAGCAGCAGGTGACCAGGCCGAAGCCCAGCGGCTCGGCATGGCGGCCACAATCTTCCATTGGGGCCTGCATCCGTGGGCCGTGTACGCCATCGTCGGACTTGCGCTGGCGCTGTTCTCCTACAACAAGGGGCTGCCGCTTACGATCCGGTCGGCCTTTTATCCGATCTTCGGTGAACGCGTTTGGGGCTGGACGGGCCACGTCATTGATACCCTTGCGGTTTTTGCCACGCTGTTTGGCCTCGCGACATCGCTCGGCATCGGTGCGCAGCAGGCGAGCGCCGGCCTTCAATTCCTGTTTGGCATTCCGGTCAACGATACATCGATGGTGATCCTGATCGGTGCCATTACGGCTGTGGCACTTGTGTCGGTGCTTGCCGGTCTCGACGCCGGGGTCAAACGTCTTTCGGAAATCAATATGGTGATGGCGGCGCTGCTGCTGCTGTTCGTCATCGCCGTCGGTCCGACGGTTGCGATTCTGACCGGCTTCTTCACGAATTTGACGGCCTACATGCAGTACCTGCCCGCGCTGTCAAATCCCTTCGGCCGTGAGGATGCGAACTTCTCGCAAGGCTGGACTGCGTTATATTGGGCGTGGTGGATCTCGTGGTCGCCGTTTGTCGGCATGTTCATTGCGCGCGTCAGCCGTGGTCGCACCGTGCGCGAGTTCATCATTTGCGTGCTGCTCGTACCGTCGCTGGTTTCCGTACTCTGGATGACGGCGTTCGGTGGGACCGCGCTTGACCAAATAATCAATAGCGGCAACACCGCAATTCAGAACGCTGACCTGGAACTGAAGCTATTCACGATGCTGGCTGGTCTGCCGCTGACGCAGATCACCTCGTTTATCGGCATCGCGCTTGTGATCATATTCTTCGTCACGTCATCGGACTCCGGCTCGCTGGTCATCGATACGATCACGGCCGGCGGCAAGGTCAACGCGCCGGTGTCGCAGCGCGTCTTCTGGGCCACGTTCGAGGGATTGGTTGCGATTGCTCTGTTGCTCGGCGGCGGATTGACGGCACTGCAGGCCATGGCCGTATCGACCGGCTTCCCGTTCACGATCGTGCTGCTCTTGGCTTGCGTGTCGATCTTGAAAGGTCTCTCGAGCGAACCGCGATAACGCCATATGCCATGCGAGTAGCGCGGCCTGTCCAATGGCCGCGCTGCTCGATTGACCGAAAAAGCGCCGTTCTTCAGTGACTCAGACCGGGTCGGCTACGGGCAGGTCCGACGTTTGCGGCTCTGGCTTGGCGCCTTCACGTTCACGTGAACGTCGCAACGGATCATGGCATCAACAGATCGCGGACGCCATTTCGGCAGCAAACGAAATGGAGCAGGACTTATGACACATTCAATGACGCGGCGCGGCGTTTTGGTCGGCGGAACAGCTACAGCGTTGTCTGGCACGCCGATTTTCTCATCCCTGGCTTCCACGCCTCAGCCGCTTATGGACGCGGGCGAACTCACCGCGCGTGTGACGCGCTTTCTGGCCCTGCTCGACACGCAAAAGAAGGGGCAGGCGAGCTTTGACTGGAATGGACGAGCGTGGCGCCGCTGGAACTACTTTGGCGGTGGTCGGTTTATCAAGCCGGGCTTGAGACTTGAGCAGATGTCGGAGGCTGAGAAAGATGCCACTTGGAGCATTCTTTCAGCGGTCTTGTCTCCGGACGGCCTGGCCAAGGCCAAGAACGTCATGCTGCTGCAGGACATCCTGGCAGCGGCCGGTAACGGGCGCGGCCAACGGTCCTCGCAACGTTTCTCGGTTGCGACTTTTGGCACACCGGGGCCGCAAACGAGCTGGGGGCTTCGTCTGGAGGGCCATCACCTCTCGTTGTCGTTCTCCGTGCGAAACAATCGGCTGGTTTCCGTGACGCCGGCAGCATTTGCGGCGCTTCCCAATCGGGTCATGAGTGGCCGTCATAAAGGGCTTTACACGCTTGAAGCCGAAGAGACGCTCGCACGGCGCCTACAAGCGGATCTCGCACCACAGCTGCAAGCCCGCGCGCAAGTGAGTGAGGGACGCCTGTTCAACATTCTCTCATATGCGGGTCGCGAGCGGTCCAATACCAAACAGGTTGGCCTAGCCGCAGCCGACATGACGGAAGGGCAACGCGGCGTACTCCGCCAGCTCATTGAGACGTATGCCGTTGCGCCCTATGTGAGTGACCTCGCGAAGGCGCAGCAGTCGCGCCTGAAGCAAACAGATCTCGCTAGCGTTCACTTCGCTTGGTACGGACCCAATCAGGCTGAGCAATCGTTCGGGTACCGGATCATTGCCGACAAGTTTGTCATTGAACTGGGCTGCATCGACCGCAAGGCGCAGCATCTCCATCCCGTGTATCATAACCTGGAAAACACGCTAGGTACGAGCGCGTGATTGGCTGACCGCCGTCGCAATAGCCAGTGATTGTGAGGAGGACGCTGTCCATGCCGATGTCAAGCGCCCTGTTTGGTCAGAAACGAACCGTAGACGTCGATGGCCGCAAAATGGCGTGCATTGATGCCGGCGATGGACCGGCGATCGTGTTCCAACACGGCAACCCAACCTCCTCTTATCTCTGGCGCAATATCATGCCGTATTGCGACGGGCTCGGCCGCCTGATCGCATGTGATCTCATTGGTATGGGTGATAGCGAGAAACTGCCCGGCTCCGGGCCGGGGCGCTATACCTACGTTGAGCAGCGTCAGTACCTGTTTGCGCTTTGGAATCAGCTTGATCTCGGCAATGACGTTATTCTCGTATTACACGATTGGGGATCTGCGCTCGGGTTCGACTGGGCGCGCCAGAACCCGGCCCGGGTTCAGGGGATCGTGTATATGGAGGCGATTGTTCAGCCCATCACGTGGCAGGACTGGCCTGAAGATGCGCGCAAGGTGTTTCAAGCGTTCCGTTCGGAAGCCGGCGAGGAAATGGTGCTCGACAAGAACGTGTTTGTTGAGCGGGTCCTTCCGAGCGCGGTGATACGCGCTCTGAGCGAAGACGAAATGGCCGAGTACCGTAGGCCGTTTCGAGATGCCGGTGAATCGCGCCGTCCGACGCTGACATGGCCGCGACAAATTCCAATTGAAGGCGAGCCTGCCGACGTCGTCGAGATTGTCCAAGATTACAGCGCATGGCTTGCCGACAGCGACGTTGCAAAACTGTTTATCAACGCAGAACCCGGATCCATTCTGACGGGGCGTCAGCGGGAGTTCTGTCGGATATGGCCTAACCAGCGCGAGATAACCGTCAAGGGTACACACTTCATTCAAGAAGATAGCCCGGATGAGATTGGCAGCGCGGTTGCCGATTTCGTTCGGTCACTGCGCCAGATCGGCTAAGCAAGTCAGCTATCGCACGGCACGTGCTTTTTCTCCGGCGCCAGCCCGGAGAAGAGCCCGTCGAGATCCAGTGTCGATCCGACACCGATACGCTCGAAGTTATCGTTGATCCATCGGTCCGCAGCGTTCCGACCGATGTCGCGCAGATGCGTGAGAAACGTCCAATCGGTATTCAGCTTCGATGAGGCACTGAATTGCCGCATCGCTTTGCGCGATTCAATCATGTGAATGTTCATTCGGCGGCTGCGAACGGCGTCGCCATGGCCCGTGTCGACAAGCCCGTCGATCAACTTGATCATGCGTAGTTCTTTGAGCAGCGACGCATTGAATGTGATTTCATTGACGCGGTTTAGAATATCGCGCGCCGTGCGTGGCTCGCCCGCGCGGTGGATGGGATTGATTTGCACGATGACGATGTCGTCGCTTGCGCTCGTTTCCATAAACGGCAGCAGCACGGGGTTGCCCATGTATCCGCCGTCCCAGAAATACTCACCGTCGATTTCGACGGCGTGGAACATGAACGGCAAGCATGCGGACGCCATAATCACATCGAGATCAATTTCGTCACGTGAGAAAATACGGACGCGGCCCGTTTCAACATTTGTCGCGGAGATATAGATTTCCATGTCTTGCGCGGCCCGTACCCGCTCAAAGTCGACAAAGTCGCGTACCAGATCTCGCAATGGATTCATTCGGGTCGGATTCAAGTCGTAGGGTGACGCCAGCCGATTGATCAAATCCATGATCACATAGCCGGGCGATGAGTCGAGTGAGAAATTGTTGGTCGCTCTGTCCAGGGGCGTGACTTGAAACGGGCTGAGCATCCCGGCGTTTGAGACCGATCGCCAGAAGCGCTCAAGTTCAACACGCGCGCCATCACCGCCACCGTCGTACATTCCCATGGCCGCGACGGCAGCGTTCATGGCGCCGGCACTCGTGCCGGAAATCGCGTCGATCCAGATCCGCCCGTCTTCGAAAATCTTGTCGAGGACGCCCCACGTGAACGCCCCGTGTGCGCCGCCGCCCTGCAGCGCCAGGTTGACGGACTTGATATGCTTCGATGTTCGCTCGGCCATATCACTCTCTTCGGTCAGTCTTACGTAACGAGTCTGCAATATGCCGGCACCGGCGCGACCGATATCAACTCTGCTGTCGCTTAACGGCCTGAATTGCATTTTCCAGGGCCTGCAGAAAACGCGAGCGATCCTCTCGACGAAACGGCGCATTGTAACCGCCGCCTTGGCCCGTTTCACGGAGATGTTGACGCAGCTCACGGCTTGCTAAAGCCATGCCGATATTGGTTTGATCGAATGGCTTTCCGGTGGGGCCAATCGCCTGCCCACCCGCATCGAGGCAGCGCTTCGCGAGCGGAATGTCCTGCGTGATACAGATGTCGTTCACGCCAATCCGTTCAGCGATCCAATCGTCGGCCACATCGGGGCCATCCGGAACGATGATCCGCTCAATCAGATGGCTGCGGGGGAGCGGCCCGAGTTGGTTGGATACGAACACGGCCGCTAGACCGTGACGTTCCGCAACGCGCACGATTTCCTCTTTGACCGGACAGGCATCGGCGTCAACGTAGATTTTCATCCCGCGGATCTGGCAGACGAATGAGCGGGACTCAAGTCAAATTCAGTCGAGGCGAGTTCAACTGTCGTATGTTGCTGACGGGGGGCGCGTGGCTCTGGCTTGGGCCGGCAAATGGGGCTGGCGCTACGGCCGGTTATCTTTCAGGCCTGTGAGGTAGGTCGCAACCGATTCAGACCACAATGGCGGGAAAGCGATTGCCCAATGACCATTGTTTTTACCTCTGATGGAGACTTCGACAAAGCGGCCGTGACCTCCGACCCGTCTGTAGACGTCGAAGTTACGGCGACTGCTCTCGATTGTGTAGTAAACGTCATCCCTGCCGTAGATCCACAATGTCAGACCTTGGAAACTACGTCCGGACGCAAAGAGCTTTTGGTTTACGAACGCGGCGCTGCTACAAAGCTCTCCCAACCACCCTCCGACGAAATTCACAACACCGAGCGTGTCTCTCGCATGTCGCCCGGCGTAGGCGATGGACAAGATCCCACCGCGCGACTGTCCCGCCAGCAAGACCGGCGTTCGATCGATGTCCGATCTCTGACGTAGTGATGAAACGGCGGCGCTGATATCATCGAGGGCGCGCTCGGCCCCGGCGAGTGACCGATCTACGTCGCACGTGTAGCCCTTGCTCCGGTCGGGATCAAAGCCTTCGCCATAAATGCCGTCAGATCGCCCACGGCCCCGCCGCTGCGGAAACGCAACGAACCAGCCGTGCTCATTGAGAACATCTGCCAGCCATGCATTGACCCATGTTTTCTTTGCGGCCACCTGGTCTGTACCGGTTCCCGTCGAGCCATGATTGATCACGGCCAGGGGGAACGGTCCGTTGCCCGGTGGCTTGAAAAGGACGGTTTCGAGCCGTAAGGGACCCGATGTGCCGGGTTCCTGGAGACTGGTAACCAGGAGCGTTGACTCACCGCCGGTCCATTCGATGGTCGCATTTGGCTGGCGAAGATCGTCTAGTGCGTGCCGTGTTAGAACTGCAAAGCTCAAACCGTCATCGAACACGGCCCGCAGCCGGCCGGTCGGTGACATGTCAAACGCGACCTTAGACTTCTCCCCGTGAACTGTGAGTGTGGCGCCACTCACTTTTGCATCGCGGCGGAACCACCCACGCTCAAAAACTCCCGGGTTCTTGGCGACGGCGTAGACGACCTTGGCGCGTCCGTCGTGGGAAACAGATTCGACGATAAGAATGGTCTTCAGCCAGCCATCCCAGGTGCCGACCCAGGTTCCTGCACATTTTGACGTGTGATGTGCTAGCGGTGTTGCATCGGACGGGAGAGGCACACCGTCGATCAGGAGTTCCATGGTCCTTACTCCTCCAGCCGACAAAGCGGAAACGAGAAAAACCGTAGAAGCGGCAAACATCTTGAGCGCAAGCCGCTGTTGACGCTGTGGCATTTAAGCTCTCAACTGTGTGGGCAATACAGGCGCAGCGTATCGTGATTTGGCCGGGTGCAAATTGTGTGTACCGCATTGCCCACAGCAGACACCAGACGAGGATGAGACGATAAGCGCCGCGCGCAATTCCCGGCCGGATCTCCGCGCATCGCTCTGGAGGCTATCTATTGGCGACGACACCACAACCTGCAATGTCGGCGGGTCCGCGTTCCGGCCGTCGGGTGTTTGTCCTCGGCGCGACGGGCACGATCGGGCGTGCAGTGGTCGCGGAGTTGCTTGCCAGTCGATATGACGTCACGTGTCTTGTGCGCCGGCGCACCGGCACGGCAGGTTCGCTTGGTCGTGCGGAGGTCCAAGACCGTTTGAGCGGTGCTGCCGTTCGGTTTGGCAATCCCATCGACGGCGCTTCGCTTGCGCGCGACGGGTTCGCTGGCGATCGTTACGACGTTTTGGTGTCGTGCCTTGCCTCGCGTACGGGCCACCCGGCTGATGCCTGGGCGGTGGACTATCAGGGACACGTCGCAGCCTTGGCCGCCGCACAACAGGCCGGCGTTCAGCACATGGTCCTGCTGTCTGCGATTTGTGTGCAGTGGCCGCAACTCGCATTCCAGCATGCCAAGCTGAAGTTCGAACAAGAACTCATGCAATCCGGCCTGCGTTACGCGATCGTCCGGCCGACGGCTTATTTCAAATCGCTGTCGGGACAGCTCAAACGCGTTCAAGACGGCAAGCCGTACCTTCTCATTGGCGATGGTCAGCTAACCGCGTGCAAGCCAATCAGCGATCGGGATCTCGCCCGTTACATTGTCAACTGCCTTGAAGACCCGTCATGTCAGAATGCGGTTCTGCCGATTGGTGGACCGGGCCCGGCAATCACCCCGCTGGAGCAAGGCCGGCAGCTGTTTCGGATGGTTGGTCGCAAACCAAAGTTCCGTCATGTACCCGTCGCCATGCTGGACGGGATTGTTGGTGCGTTAAGCGTTCTGGGGCGCGTGAGCCCTGCTTTGGCCGATAAAGCGGAACTCGCACGGATCGGCCGATACTATGCGACACAGTCCATGCTCGTCCGCGACCCGGAAACCGGTCGTTACAATGCCGACGTGACACCGTCTTTCGGATCGGACCGCTTGTTTGACTACTACGCCGAACTCCTCAGCGGGCGTCTGTCTGATGACCGCGGCGATCATGCGGTTTTCTGATCTGGCAAGAGTTGATGCGCGGCGTCTAGCCCGGAGCGCTGCTCTGCGTTTCATGGATTGCATCGCGGGCCGAATGGCGGGCATCTTGGAGATCATCCGACAGGCGACAGTAGATCGCTGTCCGGACAAGAGGAAGCGGGGAGGCGTGCGCAGTGACCAAGACGCTCAAGTATTGGGGCTGGGGCTACGAAGGAGACGGTCTTGGCCCGACCGATGTGACAGCGCTGCTGACGACGTTCGCAGACGGCTACGGCATCAAGCCGAGCGACGACGGTACCTTCCCGGTACTGGCGGACATCGCCTTGCCGCCGCCGCGTCTTGATCCACCGGCCAAACTCGCACCGATATGCACGTCCGAGCCCTACGAACGTGTGCTGCACGCTTTTGGTCAGTCGCAGCCGGATTCCATTCGCATCTACGTGGGGGACGTCGCGCACGCACCGGATGTGGTCGCCTATCCAAACACGGAGAACGACATTGCCGCGCTCTATGATTGGTGCGGCACTGTCGGTGCCGCCTTAATCCCGTTCGGCGCCGGCTCCTCAGTCGTCGGCGGCGTCACAAGCGATGTCGGCTCGGGCTTCAACGGCACCGTGACGGTTGACATGAGCCGCATGAACCGCGTGCTTGAAGTTGACGATGTCAGTCGCGCAGCACGGATTCAAGGTGGCGCGCGGGGGCCGGAACTCGAGCAACAACTGAAGCCGAGCGGTCTGACATTACGACACTTTCCTCAGAGCTTTGAGCATTCGACATTCGGCGGATGGGTGGCAACGCGGTCTGGCGGGCACTTCGCGACGCTCTATACCCACATCGACGATCTTGTCGAAAACATCTCAATGGTGTCACCGGCCGGACAGCTTGTCTCTCGCCGTCTGCCAGGGTCCGGGGCCGGCCCGAGCCCAGATCGTTTTATGCTGGGGTCCGAAGGCGCTCTTGGGATCATTACCGAGGGCTGGGTTCGGCTTCAGGGCCGACCGACACACAAGGCGACGGCCGGCTTCCGCTTTACGGATTTCCTGAAAGCAGCGCAGGCAGTCCGTGCCGTAGCACAGGCGGGTCTCTTCCCTGCGAACGTGCGCATTGTCGACGGCATAGAGCTCAACGTGAATGGCGCGGGTGATGGCTCGTTCACGCTGATGGTCGTGTCATTCGAGAGCGCGGATCACCCGGTTGATGCCTGGATGGCGCGGGCGGAAGCGTGTTGTCGCGATCACGGCGGTATCGTCGACGTCAACTGGCGCAACAATCCGCAGGCCAACCTGCAAGGCGCCGTAGGGGCTTGGCGGTCTGCGTTTATCCGGATGCCGTATAATCGCGAAGCTCTGACGCCACGTGGGATTATCTCAGATACCTTTGAAACGGCAATAACGTGGGACCGCTTCGAGGAATTCTATCACGCGATCGTACAGGCCACCGATGCTGCAATCCGCGATGTTACAGGCCAGCCTGGTGCCGTGTCCTGCCGCTTTAGCCATGCCTACCCAGATGGGCCGGCTCCATACTTTGCCTTCCACTGTCAGGGCCGCAAGGGTGGTATGCTTGAGCAGTGGCAAGCCATCAAGGCCGCCGTATCTGATGCCGTGGTCCGCGAGGGTGGAACCATTACGCACCACCACGCTGTCGGCCGCGATCATCAACAGTGGTACGAGCAGCAACGGCCGGAGCTGTTCGGTAACGTTCTTGCTGATGCAAAGCGGCGTCTGGATCCGAACGGGATTCTCAATCCCGGCGTGATCGTTGCCGCGAAGCCGGGCTGACGACGTCAGGCAACGGCGCGGACGGAGCTTTGCAAACGTGACGCACCGCGCGATCGATGCCCGCGGCAGTAAACGTGTTGGGCAAAACGCGTGACGAATGGGGTCTGCCATCCCGCGTCAATCGTAATTTGGTCGACCCAGGTCGCGCCTTCGTCCGCCTTCGACACCCTGACCATGTGGTGCCACGTGCGAATGCCCTTGTGGGACTCATGTGTCAGAAGAACACGGTTCTCCAAATCAAGGCGCGCAACGTAGATCGTATGGCGGCGAACGGGCAGTATGCCCCAGAACCGAATATCCGTTCGGTAGGTTTCAGCTTCAGCATAGGAACCTGCGGTCGGCAAACCGTCATAGTGCGCGACGCCAGCCATTGCTGCCCTGATTTCAGAGAACTGGATGGCGCGCATGAACGCTGAGGCCGGATCCGCGCCATAGCCGGCCGCGATGTCAATCACATGCGGAATAGATCACCTCCCTGAGGATCAAGGGTCTCGCCATATGCCTGCCAGGCAATCGGCTGTTTGCGCATCGGCCAAGTCCAACACGACCGAGTTGATCATGCTATAGCCAATCGACGACTGAACCGGCAAGTCGACGATCCAAGACAGGAGCGCTGCCGTTAGCGGTTTCGATTGGGCACAACGGATACGCGAGCCATGACAGAGACGATTGCGATTATTGGTGCGGGACTGGCCGGTCTGACGGCTGCGCGCAAGCTGAACGACGCAGGCTGTGATGTTGTCGTTTTCGAAAAGAGCCGCGGTCTCGGCGGGCGGATGGCCACGCGGCGGCAGGATGGCTTTGCGTTTGACCATGGCGCGCAGTACTTCACTGCTAGAACACCACAGTTTCAGGCGGTCTTGGATACGTGGCTGACCGACGGTGCCGTCGCCGAATGGGGACAGGGTCGGTACGTCGGCATGCCCGGAATGACCGCGCCGTGCCGGACGCTTGGCGATGGTCTTGTCGTCGAACGTCAGTGCGAGATCACGTGGCTCGCCCACAATGATGGAAAGTGGACGCTCGGCACGGCCGACGGGCCCAATAAGCACGCGTCCAACGGTGCGTTTTCGACCGTCATTCTTGCAGTTCCCGCCCCGCAAGCCGAACACCTCGTCGCAACGTCTCAGTTGACATTGGATGGATGTGACCAAGCACGATATGCGCCGTGTCTCGCACTCATGGCTGCGTTCCCGCAGAGGCTTGACACCGTCCCGGACTTTGCAAAGCCCGACGGTGCCAACATCGGTTGGTTCGCGCGAAACGCGAGTAAGCCGGGGCGCGATCAGGAGATAGAGACGTTCGTTGTTCACGCAACTCCGGCGTGGTCGGAGGCGCACCTTGAGTGGGAACGCGATGAGATCGCTCGCGCGTTGCTTGCAGAGTTTCAGGCGCTGACGGGCATCGATCAGACGCCCGACCTCCAGCTCGGACATCGTTGGCGCTACGCGTTGGTGAAAACGCCGGTTGGGCGGGCGTGCCTGTGGAACGACGCTGTCCGGTTAGGCGGATGCGGCGACTGGTGTCTTGGGGCGCGTGTCGAGTGTGCGTTTGAAAGCGGAAACGCAATGGCCGAAACGGTTCTTGCGCGCACCTGATCTGAATGGGGCGGGTAGCGGCGGATCTAATGCGTGTCTCATTACGTGCGCCTCGCTCTAGCTTGTTTTCGCTCACGGCTATTCCTCCCTGCGGTCGGGCCTCCGCGGGGGCGGCGCTAGCGCCGGGCCGCAGTCGCGGCCTTGATTGTGAAGCTGATTTGGCGCGACAAGCTTTAAACTTGCCAACGCAACTCCAAGGTGCGGTTCGTGGAGACACACCCAACCATTCTAAACGATAGGGTGACGTCTAGCTTGCCACCCTCCGTTCGTCGAGGCATTCTCCGATCGCGGCGGGACCGATCGGGACCGCTCACCAATCCTCGGATGTCCAGCTTTTGGTTTGCGTTATGTCGCGCTCACTCCTCATCGAGTTGCACGATCGGTTAACTGGCGAAAAGCGGTTAGAGCGCCACGAATTGCCGGTTGATATTGGTAAAGAACCGCCGTCGGGACACGGCATCGTTCTCGATGCCAAGTACAAAACGATCTCGCGACATCACGGTACGCTTTCGGACGAAAACGGCCGGCTGATTTATCGTGACTGCAGCTCTAACGGCACGCTGATCGGCGATACGCGTCTGAAGGGTGGGCGCCGCGAAGTCAGCAGCCGGGACATCATCCGTATTGAAAACTACAATCTGCGGATCGCGGAGCAGAAGGTTGTCCTGATCCGCCAGACGCTGTTGGATCTGCACGAAATTGGCGAGAGCCGTATGTCTCAGGAGACAAGCCTGGTTCTACGCATGACCGACCACGGCCCACGGCTGTTTGCGCCAGAAGACCAGAAACCGGGGCAGTCAGAGGATCTACAGGCGCCGGACGAGGCTGAAACCGCAGACGCACCAGACGATCGCGCACTTGCCGACTTCGCACTGGACGACGGCAAACTGATCATACGCGTGCATAACCAAACGTTGGTTGAGACGTTCCGCATTAACGGCGCGGACGTACACGTCAATGACGCCAGTGCGTCACTCTTCGACGTCGTCGAATTGGCCGGACAGAGATTCGAGTACTTGGAGCCGGGTCATCATAAAATCGTCTGCGGCAATCCAAGCTGCCACCTCCTCAATGATCCGCCGTTTACGCAGAACTGCAAGTGGTGCGGACATGACCTCGTCGCCAGCGGAAGCATTTCAAGGTTGGTGGGTTGATGCGACGGTGATCGATATCTCCAAACACGGAACACGGTAAACCCCGAGCAGGTGGCTCAAACTCGGCGATTGGGAAATGCAACTCAAGATCATCTGGAGATCAAAAGACGAGCCGCCGTCCGCGGCGCGGGAGGTCGTTCTGCATGGAAGCGGACCATTCACGATCGGGCGGGCGCAAAACTGCAACCTGGTGTTGCCCGACCTGGCCGCCTCCCGTTTGCATGCACGGTTGGAAGTCACCGGCGACGATGTGCGTCTCGTCGACGAGGAGAGCGCCAACGGGACGTTCCTGGCTGGCCGGCGCATCACGTCGGAGATCTGGCCCACGGGGACATCGGCGCAGATTGGTGAACACCTACTCGAAGTTGTGCGACTGGATGGCGATGAGCGGCGCACGCAGATCAGCCCCGCTCCGGATGACAGCGCTTTTCCGCCGGCCACGTTCCAAGGCAAGACCGTGCCGGCGCAAGAGTTGCGCGGCAGTGGCCTAGTGGCTGCAGAAGTGGACTACACAACGCTTGGCGCCGGGCTCGGCAGTTTCGTGTGGGTCGATCATCTCCGCATTTTTGGTGTGCCCGAAAGCCGGATCCGTGCCATCGGCATCGACTCCGTGCCCTATGGAAAATACGCGCGACTTTGCGCGAACTCTCAGATTCCCCGACACGAGCGCTTGCGCTCCAACTCGATCTCTACGCCCGATAACATCTGGGGATTTCCTGGCTACGCGAGCCGGGAGAGCCTGCGTGATCTGCGCGCCGGAAAGGCCAATTGGTGGCATCATGTGATGCAGGTTTTCGGCGAGCCGACGCTTGCTGAGAGTTATACGCCGCGTGCGGATGATGTGTTCCAATCCCTCGACCGCGAAGCGGCTCGGATCGGCTGGTCGGAGATGTTTGAGGGCGGACGCATCCTGAAAGTCCGCATGACTGACGATGGGCGATACGCGATTGCGTACCGCGTGCCCTCGGAGCTCTCACGCGGCGGCCCGCGCAATCGAATTGTATTGTCGAAGCATCTCCATATTGCGATGGGATATCCCGCGTCGCGCTATCTGGACGACCTCCAGGAGTTCAAACGGGCTCATCCGCTATCGAACCGCGTGACGAACGCCTACGAACAGCATGATGAAATCTACGATGCGCTGGAGCGAGAGGGGGGTATTGTTTTAGTCCGTGGTCGCGGGATCGTGGCGTCCAGGATTCTGCAGCGCCTGTATGAAGCCCGCCGGCTTAACTCCGGTATTCGTGTGTTGCACGTTATGAGATCGCGGATTCAAGAGGGCAAAGTCTACGATCTTGCGCGGCGCCATGCGGCGCACGACATCGAATATCAACCCTTCAACTGGCCGAAATCGTGTTGGGGCGGCACGCTGCGTCAGCGGCTTGAGCAGGCCGTGCCGGAAGAACGCGTTCAGTTGCTGGGCACGTGGGGCGGCACAACAACAGCTGATCGCTCTGACTGGGATGCCTTGCTGAACGAGGGCAAGGAGGAAGGATGGTATCGACCATTCTTCGGAGACGTTGCCGATATGAAACTCGACGGCAACGACGTGAAAACGCGCCTTCGGTCCTCCGAGAGTTTTGGCGAAACGGTGAACCTGAGTGCGGACTACGTGATCGACTGCACCGGCCTGATCGCGGATTTGGACGCGAATCCGGTGCTCGCGGATCTGATTGCGACGTACAACATCCGGCGAAATGCGATTAGCGGCCGCGGCCCGGAGCAGCGTCTCAGCGGCCTGTTCGTCAGCAACAGCTTTGAAATCGAAGGTCTTCGCAACGGCTCCGGTACGGCACACGCCGCCGGCGTCATGACACTGAACGGCCCCTATGCCGCCGTTGATAGCTTCCTTGGACTGCAATATGCGGCACTGCGTTCGGTCGACAACCTGGCGGCGATGGGCGCGCCGGGCATCAAGCGGGTCGGTCCAATCCATTCCGTGTCACAATGGCTGAAGTGGTGTCAAAATGCGCGACCATAGTGTGCGAGACCGAGACCTCTCACCTGCACCCGTGGCTAGATTCAAATTAACCGATGCAGGGAGTAAGGCCCGATGACGCCGACGCTCATGGGAAGATGGCAGACACGGCTTCTGCTCTATGTGTTTCTGGCACTGCCAATCACGCTTGTTTTTGCATGGGCCTTTGGGCTGGCGAACACCGGCCAGTTTTATGACCCGTTCGTCTTCGTTACGGCACTCACTTTGATCGGCCTCTCATTAGATGTCGCCTACATTCAAATTCAGAGGTTTCGCTGGGACAATGATTGGCCGTTCGCATTCCAATTGTTCTTCAGTATTATGGAGTTTTTCTTGACGTTTGGGTTGATGAACCTCGGTTTGTTCGACCCGTTTCTTGCCTACCGGATCCCGCTCTGGTTTGCCAGCATCCACTTCCTTCTCATTCTCGTTCCATCCTATTTCGCAGTTGTTGCAGGCATACAGATTTTTCTGCTGCGCTGGCGGTTCAAGGGAGGCGAGATTGGCCGACATTGACGCCACGCCGACGCGCGCCGTATCTCCCAATTTGTGCTTGGGACGCCGACAATGAGTTCTCAGACGCTGCAAGGTGACACCGGCGCGACCCGAAACCGTGTGCGCGCATGTGTATGGGCGTACATTGCGCTCCTGGTCGCGATACTGGTTGCTCTGCTTTATGCAAACGCGGCGGAGATCGCCAACGTCTTTTCCCATATCTGGCTATTCGGGCCAATCGGCGTATTCGGGGCCATTATCGCAAATTCGACGGGAACGGGCGGCGGCGTCGTTTTTGTTCCGGCCTTCAACGCACTCAACGCGACATCCCAAGCCGGGACGATCCCCATGGAAATCGCCGTGGGCCCCGTTCAGACTATTGGCGTGAGTTTTCTCATACAGTGCTTTGGAATGTCGGTTGGTTCCGCAGTCTGGATCTATCGGTTCTACGGATCGGATGCTGTGCGCGTCACCGACAAAATCGACGCGCTGGACTTCCTGACAATTACATTCACGGTTCTCAGCACGACCATACCGGCATTACTGCTGACTCAGTATCTGCTGTTTGACGGCGTCGATGGTTCCGCGCTGCTGACGGCGTTCAAGTGGTTCTCGCTCGCGCTGGGTATCGTACTCCTGGTCTTTACCTGGGCGTTCAAACACATACGACCAAACCGGTTTCGTGCCGATCGGTTCGACTACTATTGGCTGCTTGGCCTCGGAGCCGTCGGAGGCGTGATCACGGCATTTTTCTCGGTCGGCGTCGGTGAGCTTGTGGCGGTCTATTTGATCCTGCGAAAATTCCCCACGTCCGGAGCGGTTGCAATTGCCGTGGTTGTGTCCGTTATCACCGTGATATGCGGCGTCTGGTACCACATCGCCTTCGACAACATCGTCTGGCCGATCGCGTTGACAGCCATCCCTGGTGCGATGATCGGCGGATTCGTTGCACGGATTTTTGCGACGTGGCTTGGTTCGCTGTGGTTGAAGACGTTCGCATCCGTCTGGATCATCGCATCCAGTGCGTTCCTCATTCTCGGGCCGTTGTTGGGCGTGATGAGCCAATAGCAGTTTTAACTATCCGCGGCTGCGTACGGCGGCTGAGTTCCTGCGCATAAACATTCAGACTTGATTGGTTTTGGGCTGGGCACGTGTTGTGCAATAGATTAGGTAAAGTGGCAGGATTTCTGCATCACGAGACGCCGAAAGCCGGTGACGAGGAGTAGGGTATGGAGCATCGTCAGGCACTGGCACATGGCGTGATTTTGGACTCACGTTATGAGATCGAACGCGTCCTTGGCGAGGGCGGATTTGGTATCACCTACTTGGCCAAAGACACACGCCTTGGCGGATCCATGGCCATCAAGGAGTACTTTCCGGCCGGCCTGGCTGTGCGCGATGGCGGGGCGACGGTTCTGTCATCGTCCGATACGGCACAGGATACGTTCGATTGGGGCCTTGATCGATTTCTGCAGGAAGCACAGACCGTCGCGCGGTTGTCGCACCCGAACATCGTCCGGGTCGAGCGCTACTTCCGAGCGAATGGCACGGCGTACATGGTTCTGGAGTTTGTCGAAGGCGACAATCTCGAGAGTTGGCTCAAGGCACTGGGTCGGCCGCCGACACAGGATGAAATCGATCGCATCCTCGAGCTGCTGTTGAATGCGCTCGAAACCGTGCATCAGGCGGATATCGTCCATCGCGATGTGAAGCCGGACAATGTCTATATCCGCGCGGCTGACGGCGTTCCGTTGCTGTTGGATTTTGGCGCAGCACGTCAAGAGCTGGGGCAACACACGCGCCGGACAGCGGCCTTTGTATCGGCTGGATATTCACCACCCGAGTCCCATGACGCCGACGCGTCTGTGCTGGGGCCGTGGACTGACATTTACGGCCTGTCAGCAACACTCTATCGTGCACTTGTTGGGCGCCCCCCGCGCCAGTCGGTGGCACGAATGGCGGACACCACCCAGCTGTCGATCAAGAGTGCGATCGAGAATCCCGGCCAATACCGTCCGGGCTTTCTCTCGGCGATTGATCGCGGGATGCAGGTCTATCGCAAGGAGCGGCATCAGACGATCGCGGACTTCCGTCGGGATGCGTTCGGTCAGGGCACAACTGGCGATCAGCCCACGCGCATCGTTGAAGCGGGAGAGCCGACGTCACGGCGCTCCGACTGGCGGGGACTGGCGGTTGGGGCGCTTGCCGCGGGTTTGGCAGGCGTGTTCCTCTATTACGTATACACGAGTTTCGGCCAACAGCCGTCAACGTCAGACACGCAAACAACGGAGGTTGGCGAACGCAATGCGATCCAGCCCGTGGGCGGAACGCCTGACACGGAAAGTTACGCCAACTATCGCAACGAGCGATTTGGATTTTCGTTCGACTTCCCCTCGAGCCTGGTACGGGCTGAGCCGCCGCCGGCAAACGGTGCCGGTCTCGCATTCAAATCCGACAATGACGAATACAGGATTTCGGCATTTGCCACGTTCAATGCGGATCGGACATCCGCGGCGGACCTTGCGCGTCAGACAAAGTCGGATAGCTCGGTTTATCGATCCGCCGAAGTCACGAACCAGACCAACATCGGCTTCACCCTTCGCGCGACAACTGGTGGTCGTGTCGTGCGCTATCACGCGTTCCTGAGTTGTGCGGGCCAGCTCCTAAACGTGATCGAGTTCGCCTATCCGTCTCAAGGTTCGCAATCGGCCCGATACAAAGCTGCTTCTGATCGTGTCCTTGCCAGCTTCAAGACGGGCCGTGGTGAGGATGGGCCGGCGGATTGCAATCCGGCGTCCGGTACGAACCCCAATCCGCGCCAGGGAAATGTGCAGCCAAGATCGAATCCTCCGCAGCGCAATCAATCAACGGTACCGGCGCCAGGACTAGTATTGCCGAATGCGCTCGACAACGCTCACTTTCTCAAGGATCGGTCGCTCAATCGCATGGGCACCTATGGTTGGATCTCGAACGGATTTCGGAACGGCTATTGGTCCGCCGAGAACCTGGGGCCGAAGGGCACACGCCTGATCTTTGAATGCAAGGTCGGGGGCGACACGCTCAGCGACGTGTTGAACGGCGCGCCTGGCGGTCAAGAGGGCAGGGCGATTTGGACGGATGTCCCACAGGTCGCAGGAAACATTTCTGGATCGCGTGTTGTCGCCGTAACACTGAACGGTGCAACGTCTCGGGAGGTCTTCGACTTTGCGCAAAGCGGCGAGGCGTTCGCGGGAACGCTGCTTCTCGGACCGCGCGGCTCGACGCCTGTGCGACAAGCCCTGAATGAAGTCGCTGCCGCACGGACAGTCCGCTTGCGCCTTGAGCCGACGGGACAGATTGAAACGTTCAACGCGCGAGAATTCAGACTGGCAACAGGACCATGCTTTGGCGATGCGGTCGCGCTGGCGTGGACGAAGCAGGTCAAGTTCCAGGGCGTATCGAGCGCGACTGTGCGCAACGCGTCCGGGCATACGCTCGTGATCCGATGTGACATAACCTCCAGTTCCCGTGGCAACGGCGTGATTGTCCTGGAGGCGCAACGCCCGTCGCGCGAGGTGTTCGAAGCGCGCGCTTCGCGAGTCACCGTGTCGACCAACCAGGGGACAATGGGTGTGGATTTCACACTCTACGGCGTCATCAGCGGGGCGCTGTCGGCAACCAACTACAATCTCGCGTCAAACGGTTCCAACACGCCGTTCAAGACGCTGCTCGAGTTCCTGTCCGACGGCACGGACACGATGCGATTTCGGTCGGACGACGGTGTCGTTGATACGACGTTTCCGCTTGCCGGTGCGGGAGCGGCGCTGAAACCGTGTCTGGACCTATTTTGAGAGGGCGATAGGATCGCGCCGATCAGTGGAACCGTCGGGCGAGTTGGACAATGTCGAAGGATCAAAACAAACCGGATCGCAAGACCTTGCTGTCGCCTGCGGCCGAGCATGATGGTGAAAGCGACGATCAGGTCCAAGTCCCATCGCCTGAGCCTGACGCAGCCGAAGCGAGCGCGGCAACTGAGAGGCATCTCGACAACGTGACCCAAGCCGCGCCTCCACCGGAGGCGCTCGGTGCGACGGTTGTTGTAAACCCGAACGATGCGCCCAACACAGCCGAAGCGGACGCCCCGGATGGCACAGATGCTCAGTCATCCAATGCGACGGAAGCCGGCGCCCCAGAGTCCAGCGCACCAGAGACGGACGGCGACCTCGGCCCAACGGTCGTTGTCAATCGATCTGCGCGACGGGAGGAACCACCATCTGGCGCGACCCGTCATCCGCCAACCGCCGATGTCGCATCCAGCGAGGCACACAACGGCGATGTTGATAGGCAACGGTTAAACACCGCGCTGAAGCCGGGCACTGCCGTGGGTGCCGATTACCGCGTTGTGCAGGTGCTGGGGGCTGAGCCGCTTGGCATCCGCTACCTGGCGGAGGATGTGCACTTGAACCGCCAGGTTGTCCTGCGGGAAGTCTTGCCCGCCGGAGATTTCGCGCGCGCAGCGGATGGCAATGTTGCCGCCGGTCCAGATAGGGATCTGGATGAGAGAATTAGCACGTTTGAGGACGGTGCGCGCGCGCTCCGCCAACACCGCATCGCTCACGTGCAACGCATTCTGGATGCCGTAGAGGCGTTCGGGACCCGCTATTTCGTCTTTGCCTGGGAGGGGCTGCCAACTCTCCGCGTGTGGTTGGATAATCTTGGGCGTCCGCCGACCCAGATGGAACTGGACAAGATCGTCGGTCCGCTGGTTAAGGCTCTCGTTGATTTGGATCGCGTGGATCTCCTGAAGTTCCATGCGAACATCGCGCCGGATACGATCCTGGTTCGTGCAGACGGTTCGCCGGTTTTCGCCGGTTTCGGGTTGGCGCGGACCGCGGACAAAGCGCCCGTCGGTGCCGCCCAAGCCGCACGTGCGCTCTCCAGCGTAATTTTGATCGCAATGCAATCCGCTCGCGACGCTGCCGCGGCAAATACAGGCGGTAGCGCCGCATCACCCGCCTTGCGCCCGATCGACTATCCGGAGGACTACCGCGTCGAATTCGTAGGCGCCGTCGCGGACGCGCTGAGCCCTGGCAGCGAGCGCGAGTTTCCAGGCCTCGACACCTGGGGGGCGAGGCTGCGCGCGCCTGCGGCCGGCGCAAGCCATGATGACGTGACACGGGTTCGGTCCAACGCGCGACCGGCGGCGGTTGAGACGGACATTCCGACCCGCCTGATCGCGACACTTCAAACGGCACGCCAACCTCTGGCAGCCGGCCTGAGCCAAGTCGGCACGGTGCTTCAGGACGCAGCTGACGGTATCAGCGCCGGCTCGGCGACGCAGCCGCAGCGTGTTCTATTCTGGTCCGGCCTTGCTGTCGCCGGGATCGGGACTCTGCTGCTTGTCGTCTCCAACGCGTTTGGCCTTGCCGCGGTGTTGCAGGTAGCTGGCCTTGGCCTCCTATTGCTCGCTGGCGCGCTGCCGATCCGCGCGTTTTTAAGCAGTGCGACAACAGCCGAGTCCGACATCCGCGCTGCCGTCGATGCGGCGTCACGCCACGCGGCGCTCACTGTATTCCTGACGTACGCGATTATCGCCGTGAACCCCATTGTCACAGCGGCCCGTGTGCCGGATGGCGATCAGAATATCTGGGCGTTGTCGCTCATTTTTCTGTTTGCAGGAGCCATTGTCGGTGTGTTCGGCGTTACAGGTGCCGCTCTGGGACCAAGCTGGCAGGCGCGCCTGTTCTCCATTGCGTATGCAGTGGTCTTTGCGTTCTCATGTTTGCTGTCGATCGTCTGGATCGTGACCATTTTCAATCTCGAGGCGGCGCAGTTTGACATCCAGAAGGTCAATCGCTTCACGGTGTTTGTCGCAACCGCGTCTGCAACCGTCCTGTTGGGCATGACCTATCTCGCCCGGTTTGGTGCCAGGCAGCGCCTGAGACATACCGGGGCCGGAGCTTAACGGGGCCTGAGACATGGCCGCGGGCTTAGGCAACCGAAGACCTGACGGTGCCCACGTCTGACACATGGAACGCGTGCGGTCGCACCTGATCGCGTTTGCGAACCGGCTCAGGTGCTGGCGCAACTTGCGCTTGAAGGGGCTTGGACATCCCGGTAATCTTCGCGCCCAGCCAACAGCAGTCGAATGCGGGTTTCCAAATCCCATTGGTGTGCTGTGGTTGGAAACAAAATTCGAGGTACATGAGACATATGAGTGCCGCGCACGTCAGGCCTCGGTCGAAATTGACGAGCGAGCAACACAGAGCCTTAGTTTGGCCGGGTTCCAGAGGTGACACCAAACCGGCTGAAAATGTGGTTCAGATTTGTCGTCGAAATACATTGCTTGGAGAGCATTCATGACTGTCAAGACTTCCGGACTTAGCGTCATCACCATCGGTTTCGCCTCGCTACTGTTCGCTTTGCCGGCCTCGGCTCAGGCGTTCCAGCCGATGAAGTATATGCAGGATGCGTCTACGGCTGCTGCACTTGTTGCGGCGATCTCGCAAATGAGCAGCTGTGAAGAGAACCTGACGTTTTCCGAAGAGACGACCAAAGCCGAGGACGGCTCCGTCATCACTGTCACGGTCGCATGTGCGAAGTTCCCCGAAGACGACGGGAAGACACGCGCCGCCACCGCAAAGGTTGAGTTCGAGCTCAACGAAGACGGCACGGTTGGCTCACCGTTAGGCTACAACTACGACTAAGCCGTGATGACGCTTGACGCCCAGAGAGGCCGTTCGCCAACACGGGCGGGGCATCAGAGTTCTGAAATCACATAGCTTGCCTGGCGGAACGAGGTTGTATGCTCTCAATCCAACGTTGTCCGCCAGCACAAGACCTCTGCGGACGGATACCAAATGGCTGTTCGAGATCCCGAGTTGAATTTCGAAGACCTCTGGCAGACATTCGAGCAACGGTATCCGTTCTTTGAGGTGAGAAACGTCGACTGGCAGAAGCAGTACGAAATATTTCGCCCGAAGGTTACGCACGAAACGAGCGACGGCCAGTTGTACGATATCCTCTGCGAAATGCTGAAGCCCTTGAACGATGGGCACGTTGAACTGGAAGCCAAGCTTCCCGGCCAACGTAAAAAGCGACGTTTCACGGCCGAGGAGCAGCCGAAATTCTACCGCGAGTTCGATGACGATCAGATCAAGAAGTTGTTTCGTACAACGCGTCAGACTCTGGTCGACAATGGCTTTTCGAAACCGCGGGAGACAGAGGCTTGGATTTTGGAGTACGGCCGGTCGGACACGATCGGCTATCTGCGTATCTTGGAGCTGGAGGATGTCAGCCGCAAGAAGGTCCGCGTCGCATTGGACCAGATCGCGCGTGACTTTCGCTCCCTCTCTGGTTTCATCATAGATATTCGCGACTGTCCCGGTGGCGATGACGATACTGCCATCATGATTATCAATCGTTTCTGTGATCAGCGCCGCGTTGCGTTTCATCGCAAAACGAAAGTCGGGCCAGGCTTGGACGAGTTTTCAAACCTCAAGACGTGGCATATCGAGCCGGAGGGAGACACCCAGTTTACGGGCCCGGTTGTGGTCTTGACCTGCGACGCGGTCTTCAGTGGCGGAGAGGCATTTGCACTTGCCATTCGTGAGCTGCCGCACGTGACGCTCTTGGGCGACAGCACCAACGGCATTTTCTCCTATACGCTTGAGAAGAAACTGCCGAACGGCTGGCGATATCGCCTGTCATACCAAGTCTATCTCTCGGCAGATATGGTCTGCTATGAAGGCGCCGGCGTGCCAGTTGATATCGCGTTGCAAAATACGAAGAGCGACATTGCAAACGGCGTCGATCCGCTCATTGTCCGAGCCATGGAGATCCTGCAATCGCAGCGGTCTTGATGAACCGGTCCGGCACGTCATTCCTGGCTGTAGGTCAGCCAAGGGTGTTGGCCATGCGATGTCACTGGCCCGTCACGCAAAGATCTTAAAAGCGTTTGCGAGATCTGCTGTCAGGTCGTCGATCTTCTCGAGCCCGGCGTGAAATCGCAACAGTGGGCCGGATGTGTGTTCCGCGCGGCAACGATCATCAATGTTGGCCGGCATCACCAGGCTTTCGAACCCACCCCACGATGAGCCGATCCCAAAGCGCGTGAGTGCACCAACAAGCTCCGGCAGCCGGGCTGCAAGACCGGACTCGAACTCCACCGTTACAAGGCCATTTGATCCTGTGAAATCACGTTGCCAGATATCGGACCCGGGATGATCCGGCATGCTCGGGTGGAAGACCGTGCGGACACCTGGCTGACTGCGTAGAAACGTTGCCAGTGCTGTGGCATTTTCGCCGTGACGTTCCAGGCGAAGCGACAGTGTCCGCGCGCCACGAAGAGCCAAATAGGCGTCGTCGGGTGAGACGGACTGTCCGAACAAGTTGCAGTGTGACTGAACCGCCTCGCCATGGTCCCGCGACTTGGTTATGACCAGCCCCATCATCAAATCGGAATGGCCGCCGAGGTACTTTGTTCCCGCGAGAATAGCGATGTCGACGCCCAGATCGAGCGGGCGGCAAAGAATGCCGGTGCTGTACGTATCGTCGGCAAACACCATCAGACCGTTCTGATGCGCGAGCTCCGAGATGGCCGGAACGTCGGTGACTTCAAGCGTCACGGAGCCAGGGCACTCAACATAGATGGCCTTGGTATTGGCTTTGATCATTGGCGCAAGCGCACTCAGGTCCGACGGATAGTAGTCGCTCTCGATTGCGTAGTGTTCATGCAGATGGTGAGCGATCCGCCGCGTTGGTGAAAACACATTGTCCGGTAGTAGCAGATGGTCCCCCGGTTTCAGGAAGGCCAAAAGGCAATGCGCTATGGCAGCAACGCCGGTCGGGAACGCTGCAATGGTATCGGCGCCGTAGATAGCCGCAACGTGGTCATACAGCGCATAGAGGGTTGGTGTGCCACGCCGTCCGTACGTGAAACTATACGTCTCATCGGACGTCGCGGTCTTGCGACTTTGGAACGCACTGTAGTCGTTGAACAAGACCGTGCTGGCTCTTACGACCGGTGGGTTGGCCACGGCCTTGCCCGCATCGATCATCGACCCGTAGCCAGTCTTGCCCTTAGCCATCGCATCGCCCTCATTGCCTATAGTGATCAGCCTTGCAAGTGGTGCCTCACGACCGTGTACCCCAAGGCCGTATACCTCAAGACTGTGTGCGCCGTCGCCTGGTTAGAACGTGCCGATTAATAAGTCTCGACCGGTACATGAGGCGTTGATAGGGCCGCGTACGCATTCGCACAGCCCTGGCCTGACCAGCATGCGCCGCACACACGCGTTCATGACGCTACCAAGCTGACCGTACCCGCAAGGCCTGCTCGCACGCCTGGCCGCGGCCTGTTGCCCCATAGAACAGCGTCTGAGCTGTGATCACGACGAGGGGGGACACATGCAGAGACCGGCATGCTCGGTTGTCGTTTTTGTGCGGTCTCACCGCAACACTGCGGCTCTGATCTCTCGCGACGCAAGACATCATTTTGTGAATACACCCCACAGTTGAATTCGCGCTCCAAGTTCGCGGTACGATCTGCCAGAAGTCAAGTCATCTCGGATGCTGATTTCATGGTCAACAGGTCGTGTGTTGGATGATGCGAAAGCAGGCAGCGGGCGTGATTGGCCGCCTTTTAGGCATTGACCATTGCTGCGACGAGGCAAAATGCAACATTCTAGTTAACGTTGTGTCATGTCCTGTCATGACCAGTTGATGCAGCGCAGCGAAGGGCGCATAGCACCGTGGGTCGGGAACGTAGATGGCTCTCAGCGCAACTACAGGTTCGAGGCGTTTGTTGGTGCGCAACCCTCTGGGTTCACTTTCCATTCAGAGTACCACTGCCACCACACGAATACCTATTAACCTCTGAGATAGCCTGTTACGCTAACTGGCAAGTACCTGTGTAGCCTAGCAGAAGAGATCCAGCAGAGATCTCGGGACGGTCAAGAAACGTCGTTCGGGTGTCATAGGAGCCGTCTATTGGAGGTGCAGTTCGCAGGACGAAATCGCAAATTCGGTTAGGAGCAACCGGAAGCGGACAAACAAAAAAAGTCGTTGATTGCATCAACAATCAAACAAGGTGGGAAGCTAGGTTCGAAGGATATTGAGTAATGATTATCGACAGTCCACCCAATCTCAGTTTTCACAATGACGCTTGTCGTTTCCGTGAAATGGCGGGCGGCAGAGATGTCTCGCTCCTGTTTCAGGGTTTCGAGATCGGTCGTGCGTCATGCGTGAAAGCAGTTGCGATCGGAGTGGCAGAGACCCCTGAACGCGTCGGCATGGCAATGCGTCGCGCCGGCATAATGAACAGGGCGGACTCGGGCAGACTTGAGGTCGCTAGCGGCTTGTTACACCTGGAACAGAGCGGCTGATCCCCACCTGCTAAACAACGATACAGCAGAGGCCAGGAGCAAAGCGAACATGCGTTGCCGAGGCGTCGTAGAGACGCGTATCGCGGGCGCAGTTCACGAGGCGCTGAGGTCGTTGCGATCTGGAGTGATCGAAAGCGAGAACGCAATTAGCGGTGCATGTCGCATCAACAAAAAACCAGGGTAGGAAACTCGGTTCAAAGGATATTGAATTATGATTATCGACAGTCCACTCGAACTCATCTTTCGCGATCTCTTCTATCGTCTTCCCGCTTACGCCGGCGGCAACGACGTATTCCTCAAGCTCGAGGGATTCAACGTCACCGGTTCGATCAAGGTGAAAACCGCGATCGGCTTGATCGAAGACCTAGAGCGTCGCGGCCTTGCTAAGCCGAACGAGACGGTGATTGTCGAATCGTCGTCCGGCAACCTGGGCATCGCGCTCAGCATGGTTTGTGCTGCCAAGGGCTACCGTTTCATCTGCGTCACGGACCCCAACGCAACGCGCGCCAACATCAAGGGCATGAGCCTTTATGGCGCCGAGGTTATCGTCGTGCAGGATAACGATGTCGCCGGTGGTTATCTCCAAAGTCGCTTCCGGGCCATTGATCAGATCCTGGCTTCGGAGCCAAATGCGATCTGGCTCAATCAGTATGAGAACCTCGCGAACATGCGGGTCCATGCCGAGCAGACCGGAGCGGAGATTGCCCGCGAGTTCGACAACGTCGACTGGGTCATCATCGGCGCAGGCACGACGGGCACACTAACCGGCGTTTCATGGCGCCTGCGCAAAGAGTTCCCGAATATCAAAGTCGTCGCCGTTGAGCCGGAAGGTTCGGTGACGTTCGGGGGCACTGCGGGTAACCGGAACATCCCGGGTATCGGCACCAGCTTGCGACCGAAAATCGCCGATAACGTCACGCCCGACCGTGTGATCGTGATCGACGAGGAAACAACCGTCGAGTCGTGTTTGTCGTTCGCACGCGATCACCAGCTTTTGGTTGGTGGAAGCACAGGCACGGTTCTTGCTGCCATCAAGCAAATGGCGCCCGAGTTCTCGCCTGGCGACACGATCGTGGCCATCTCGGCAGACCTCGGCGACAAGTACATGAATACTGTTTACGACCCTGCGTGGGTGGAAACGGTTATCAAGTCCAAAAACAGGGCTAACGCCGCCTAAGGAGCTGAGAGAATGGCAACCGCCCCAGATTTTCACGTTATCTCCGGAGAAACGGTGTTTAACGTGATTGAGGCCAACAAACAGAAGATCTTCGAAGCGGTGGAGGCGGCATACCGTCTCCACGCAGCCGAAGACTCCGTGAACCCAGATAGCTATTTCTTACGCTATCCGGACAAGCCAAGAAATCGCATTATCGCTCTGCCCGCACACCTTGGGGGCGCAGTCCAAAAAAGCGGGATCAAGTGGATCTCCAGCTTTCCCGGCAATACGGCAGCAAATCTTGCCCGCGCGTCGGCCGTCCAAATTCTGAATGACGCTGAGACGGGCTACCCCGTGGCTTGCATGGAAGCGTCGGTGATTAGCGCGACTCGGACCGCTGCATCCGCAGCACTGGCTGCCGAATACATGTCGCCAACACCGTTCGAGGGCACGCTTTGCGTTGTCGGAACAGGGATCATCGCACGCACCACGCTTGAGTGGTTGATGTTCCGCGGATGGAAGTTCAGCGAAATTCAGCTGTTCGACTTGAGCGCGGATGAAGCTGGTCACTTGAGCCGCTGGCTTGAAGAAAAGTACGGCGTAACGGTTCGGATCAGAGATAGCCTGGAAAAGGCAATTCAAGCCTCGTCACTCGTTCTCTTCACGACAACAGCGCTTGAACCGTATCTCAACGATGCGAGCGTGTTCTCGCACAACCCGACCGTGCTCCACGTGTCATTGCGTGACGTCGGCGTCGACGTGATCTTAAGTGCGCAGAATATTCTGGACGATATTGACCACTGTTTGAAGGCAAATACATCTCCACATTTGACTGAGATGCAAACCGGAAACCGTGATTTTATCTCGGGCGTGCTCGTCGATATTATGGAGAAAAAGGTTTCTGTGGACGCCAACCGGCCAAGAGTATTTTCGCCTTTCGGATTGGGTGTGCTCGATATCGCAGTGAGCAATCTCGTGCTTGAGCAAGCCATTGCATCGAAAGCAGCCGTACCCGTCCCGAACTTTTTCTTTAACGCGTCACGTTGGTGACACCGATACACAAACGCGTCACGTACCGTGACGGCTCGAAGTGCCAGAGGTTAGATTGAATTTTAACCGCCGCCTGCATGAGTGGGTGAGCTACGGGGCGTGCTTGTGAGCCCTCACAACGACGAGAACACACGGTGTAAACGACCAGCATGGTGCATGCACCGACCAATAATAGCAAGGAGCTTTTTGACCAATGTCACGTGTATGGAGCTGGAACGAGTGGGACGAGCTGGAAGAGGTAATCGTTGGCAATCCCCTCAAAGCCCGATTCCCTTACCCAGATCGCAGCACGCAAGTGGCGGAGTATCCCGACCGATCGCTGGATGAGATCCCGACAGGACCGTTTCCTCAGCAAATCATTGAGGAAGCTGATGAAGACCTGCACACATTTTGCGAAGCGCTTACAAAACTCGGCGTGACAGTCAAGCGCCCCGAGACATGGCCGCACGAGAAGAAGTTTTCGACCGTCCATTGGGAAACCGAAGGATATTACAACTATTGTCCGCGCGATCTGATGCTGGTTATGGGGGATCAGATTATCGAGACACCGTGTGTCATCCGCGGCAGATCTCAAGAGACATACAGCTATCGCAAGCTGTTGATGGAATACATGAAAGACGGGGCACGCTGGTGGAGCGCGCCAAGGCCGATGCTGTTGGACTCGTTGTTTGATGTCGACTTGTCAAAGCCTGTCCCGCGCGATGACGAGCCGGCATTCGACGCAGCCAACATTCTGCGTTTCGGACACGACTTGATTTATCTCGTCAGTGCGACCGGCAATGAGATGGGCGGGAAGTGGCTGGAGTCGATGCTCGGTCCGGAGTTCCGCATCCATTACCTGAAGGATGTCTATTACGGCAGCCATATCGACTCGACTTTCGTGGCGTTGCGTCCCGGTTTGATCCTCGCAAATCCCGCGCGGGTGAATGAGGATACGATGCCGGAAATCTTGAAGCAGTGGAAGGTCATCTACAGCCCGCCAATGCAGAACACCGGCCGATATTCGGCTGACTACGTTTCCAAATGCATCGGCAGTGACTGGATCGACATGAACGCGTTCAGCGTCAGCCCCAATCTCGTTGTCGTAGATGCGGATCAAACGGATCTGATAAAGATGATTGAGAAAGAAGGTGTCGACGTGCTGCCGATCAAACTTCGGCACTCACGTATGATGGGTGGCGGCTTCCACTGCATCACTTTGGACATCCGCCGCAAAGGAAAACTTGAGCGGTATTTTGACTAGTGAGCCATTGTTTTCGGCTCGAACTATGAGTGGTTCCCGGCGCGCGAATGTAAATGGGATAGCGTCATCGGCCTGAGTGGAAGTATGCCGCCGGGAGACCACGTGGAGAACGACGAATGACAATAACGTTGACAACAATGGGCTTCGTCGCACTGGGCATCGTCATGCTGGTTCTCAGCTTGGCGTTCATCGCGTGGAGGCGTTACTATTGGGCTTCGGAGCAAGGCCCGCACACTGCCGAAGACACGTGTGAGTACAGTATTGCAGAAGCGTTCCCCGACGACGGCGTCATCAATGTCCCGCACCAGAAGGGCGTGCGGTGGCTGACCGACGTTTTCAGCCGGTCCGTTGCACGGTATCCAAACCTGACTGCGCTTCAGGTTCCGCATACGGGCGAAACCCTGACATTTGCCGAACTCGATGCGCGTGCAGAGCGGATCGCACGTGCGCTTGCGCCGTTCGTCAATGGCCCCGACCAGGTCGTGGCCGTGGCCATGTCTCAGGACAACGCAGATATCGTGGCCTGCCACTTGGGGATACTCAAGGCCGGCGGCACGCTGATGTTCCTTGACACGACGCTGCCGGATGCGCTGATCACGCACATGCTGTACGATGCGCAGCCGGTCGCCATTCTGACGCGCGGCCTGGAGGCGTTCCGCGATTTGCCGACCGTGGACGTAACATCTCTTCCGGAGAGGCTGCCGGCGCGGCGGCAGCCGACGTGGCTCGACGATCCAACCCAGCGGCTCGCGACCATATTCTACACCAGCGGCACGACGGGCAAGCCGAAGGGCGTTGAGTGTCATCACGCCGGCTACGTCAATCTGGCGCTGAGCTATGCCGACTATTTCAATCTCGTGCCTGGGATGGACGCAACGTCACTGACGTCGTCCCTGGGCTACGACGGCAGCATCTCCGAAATGTACAGCGCCTGGGTCTCAGGCTGCGCTGTGGTCCTGCTGACGAAAGAGCAAGTCCGGTCCGGTCCTGATCTTGTGCCGGTCCTGCGCGATGCCGAGGTGACGGTCTTGTTCTGCCCGCCGGTGTTGCTGACCACGCTGACAGCCAATCCAGAGATTGATCTCCCATACCCGATTTGCCGCTACATCGTGCCAGCCGGCGAGGCGTTTCCCGACGCGTTGGTCGAGCCGTGGACGCGGGCGCGTCGGCAGATCATCAACACCTACGGACCGACCGAAGCCAGCACCGATACCAGCCGGCAGAGTCTGCGTCCTGGTGAGCCGGTTACGATCGGCACGCCTCTTGCCAATGTCACGTACGTCATTCTGGCCGAAGGTGAGTTGCGTCCTCTGCCACAGGGTGAGACCGGTGAGCTTTGCATTGGCGGTGTCCACGTCGGGCGTGGCTATCGCAACTTGCCGGAGCAAACGGCGCAGCGGTTCATCGAGCACCCTGAGTTTGGCCGTCTCTACCGCACGGGCGACAAGTGCCAGATCGACCCGCGCACCAGGCGCGTGCATTTCTACGGTCGGATCGACGCGCAGCTCAAGGTGCGGGGACACCGCGTCGAGGCGCAGGCGGTGGAGGATATTCTTCACAACCAGTTTCCTGAGATCGAAGCGGCCGTTCTCGACTACCAGCAAGAAGCGCTCGTTGCGTTCGTCACCGCGCCGTCGGTTGCGGAGGGTGACATTTCGGTCGTCGCTCCGGCGCCGGCGGACTGGGCCGCTAACGTTACCGCGAAGCTGGCCAAGCAACTTCCGGAACCGTCTGTTCCAACGAGCATATTCCTTGTCGAGAGTTTCACGCTCAAGCCTGTATCCGGCAAAATCGACCGCGCGTGCCTGCCCGATCTCTCAGGCCTGCTCAGCGAGGCGGATCATAGCCTATCGGCCAACGTTGCGACCGGTCATCGGGACAACGAGCAGGTCGCGGTCGCGGAAGACGTAGAGCCGGCTAACGAGGAGCTTCTCGAAATCTGCCGGGAAGTCCTCGGGGCACGTCTCGGTTGGGACGATGGCTTCGCCGATTCCGGCGGGCACTCCATTCTCATTGCGCGGCTGGCGCAGCGGTTGCAGGCCGCCGGTTGGATGGTGACGGTCCGTTCGCTGCTGACCGATAGCGATACGGTTCGGAAGCTGTCGCAGAACGCGCAGCGCATGGAGAACGTTTTCGAGGCCAACGGCAAAGCGCCTGAAGAAACGAAGGCGCGCGCGCTGCGCGACGAAGCGGCCGCGGAAGTGCTGTCTGTTGGCTACTTCACGACGCTCCAGGTTCTGTTTTCGGCGCTCATGTATGCTCCTGGCATTGCCGCATTCCTAGTCATCTTCGGTTTCCTGGAAATTGGAACGTTCTTCACGACGGCGAGCTTGTGGGCATTCGTTGTTGTTGGCTTCGGCATCTACCTGGCTGGCCTAATCGTGCCGTTTGCGATGCTGATGTGGGCGATGTTCGTCAAGCTGTTGCTGGGCGGCAGCATTTACCACAACAACGTCACGCCGGGAGTCTATCCGAAGTGGAGCCGTATGCACTTGCGCATCTGGTGCATTCGCCGGATTGAGAAGACGGTTCTGCAGCCGCTCGGTGCGATGTATCGCAGCCCGCCGTTGATGGCTTTCGCCTTGCGTCAGCTCGGTGCCAAGGTTGGCGACAATCTGCAGTGTGCTACGGACGCCAACCTGGCCGGACCGCTGGACCTGCTCACGATCGACGACAACGTGGCCATCCAAACGGGCTCCTACGTGCAGACGTCGCGCTGGTCTGGGCCGAACTTGCACGTTGGGCCGATCCATCTCGAGAGCGACTGCAAGATTGGCATGCGCGCCGCGGTCACGAACGACGTGACCGTCGGGCAGGGATCCTGGGTGACGCCATTCACGCCGATCATCGCAAGCATCGGGCCGAACGGCATATGGGAAGAGGCACCAGCGCGTCAGACCGGTCGTCTGACAAGGCTAAAGCGCACGGCAGACGCTTGCGCGTACAGCTTGCCGATCTGGCTGCTCGAGACCTTGAACATTCTGATGCAGATCGGCCTGACGTTGGTCCTGAGCATCATCCCAACGGCTGCAATCCTGTGGTTTGCCCGTGGCTTGATCCCCGCAGGCGAGGCGCAGATCTCGGGCTCGTACTTCAGCAGTCTTCTGCCGGGGCAGGAAACCGCAGCGCCTGCAGTCAACTACTTCGCGGTGACACCGCTGCATGAGATTGCATGGCACCTTGGCATGTATGCCTTCATCACCGCGTGGCTGACGATTGTCATCACGTCCGTTATCGGGTGCTTGTTCATTCGCTTTACGGCAGTGAAGCCGGGGTTGTACCCGTCGCGTGGCCTCCGCGGCGCGCTGCTTCTGTACCGGATGAAGATGCTGAACGGTATCCAGGTCATTTGGACTTGGACGATAACGGGGCAGTATCTCCGCGCACTTGCCGGGCTGAAGTTTCCGCGTCTCGGGGCATCGGAATGCGATGTCATGTTCAACTTGGTTCCCGAGGCGGCGCGGGCCGACTCTCAGGTCTTCTGGGCCCAGGGATCGTTCACGAACATGCTCGACTACGGCTCGGAGCACATCACGCTGCGGCCGCTGATTATGCCGCGCAACTTCTTCAGCGGGAACAACTGCGTCGCGGAGTACGGGCAGCTGCCGGCCAACTTCCTCCTCGGCGTGTCAACGCCGGCGAACGGAATCCAGTTCCGCCAGCAGCTACGGACACGCGACGATGAACCGATTTCCGTTGCCGGCAACCCGGCGGTGAAGTTTGCCAACCCGCCGGCGAGTGAAGACAACGAAAAGCACAGAATGCCGGGCTTCGGCCTGTTCCTGACGCGGGTGCTGCTGAACGACTTGTTCAGCATCGGCTTGCTGCGCGTCATGGAGGGCTTCGTGTTCACGATGCTCTACGTCTGCGCCTTACGTATGGGGCTCAATCCTTTCGTCGGTGCGATCGGCTCACTCATACTCGCCGAGGTCAGCCTCATTCTGCTCTGCGTGGGTGTGAAGTTGTCGCTTGTCGGCAATACGTGGGGTATCGATCACAGAACCCCGTTCTGGTCGTGGAAGCACTTCGCATACTTCTTTGCGCAGGACTGCTTCTTTATCTGGTGCCGTGGGCCGCTCAGTGCCTTCGCCGGCATGATCTTGGCGAACCCAATTCTGAGATGGATGGGGTGTGGCGTCGGTCATCGCACGCTGGTCTCCGAGCCGCTGCAATGCTCGGACTGGAACGCGGTGCACTTCGGCAAGGACTGTGTTATCGATGGCTTCCTGCAATTGCACAGCTTCGAGAACATGGAGCTGAAGGTGAAGCGGACGCACATTCGCGATGGTGGCACGGTTGCCGTTGGTGCGACTGTTATGGGCGGTGCGGTAATTGAGAAGGACACCACGCTGATGCCGTTGTCGATGGTCTTGAAGGAAATGAACCTCATTCCGGCTGTCTACGAGGGCAGCCCTGCCGAGCCGACAGGGCCAGTCGTGGCCGCGAGCGTGCCAAAGATCGCGCTGCTCAGGCCAGGGCAGGAGCCGCTGGAACTGCCGGCCGCTGGGAACGTCGCGACCGCGCAGATCACCGGATGAGAATGGCTGGAAGTTTGCCATGACGCAGACGGCGAGCGATTGGGTTAAGCACCACTTTGCCGCCTGCGCGTTAGACTGGACACCGCAGGCGGCAAGAGGCACAGCGCACGTCCTCTACGCACCGGTTGTGCTGGGCGAACATGACATCGCCCAGTGCGCCGCGCTTCTGTCGGACGAAGAGCGCCAACGCGCAGATCGCCAGCTAACCTTCGACGGACGGGCCCGCTTTGTGCAAAGGCGGGCCTTTCGCCGATATTGCGCCGCACTGGCGACCGGCGCTGGCATCGACACCGACTTGTCGCGCATCCGCTTCGATGAGACGACAACTGGGCAGCCAGCTTACAATGGTGCACGAGGTGTGGCTTTCAGTTTCTCCTCTTGCCAGCTGGGGGTGATGGCCGGCTGGTCGGCGACACATGATATTGGTGTCGATATCGAGGACCCGACACGCGAAGTCGAGACTGTCGATATGGCAAAGCGGTTCTTTGCGCCGTCGGAGGCAGCGGTCCTTGCGGAGCAGGCGACGCCGGAACGTGAAACACACTTCTTCCAATTGTGGACATTGAAGGAAGCGGCCCTGAAATCGATCGGTCATGGCCTCGCCTATGGCCTGGAGGCCTTCGCGTTCGAAGTCTCTCCCCAATTGCGAGTCGCCAGCGCACCCGAGGCGTTCGGCGGACCGTCCCGCTTTGATCCGCATTTGATTGAAAGCGGCGGATCTAGCGCCGCGCTCGTCCTGCACGACCGACTGCCAAGTCCCTAGCCGGCCGGGCGATCTCGGCCTAGAGAGTATGGCGTGCACGCAGGTTGGGAGGATCATAACAATGGAAACGCGGCAGTTTGGGCGAAGCGGGCTTGATGTATCAGCATTGACTTTTGGCTGTGGAGCGGTTGGCGGTCTGATGACCAAGGGCGATGCGGCAGATCAGGACCGCGCCGTTGCATGGGCACGCGACAATGGGATCAACCACTTCGATACTGCCCCGCTCTACGGCAACGGCGCCTCGGAAGAGAACCTCGGCCGTGCGCTCGGCCAGAACCGAGATGGCGTTATCGTTAGCACCAAGGTCCGTTTGACCGAGCACGATCTGTCCAACCCTGCCGCAGCTATTCGAAGCTCGCTTGACACGAGTTTGTCGCGGCTAAAGCAAGACAGCGTCGATCTGTTCCAATTGCATAACACGCTTGGCGCCAACGCCGCCGGAGCGACGATGTCAGCGGAGCAGGTCCTCAATGATGTGGTGCCAGAGTTTCTCAAGTTACGGGATGAAGGTAAGACGCGCTTTCTCGGGTTTACAGCTAACGGCGATACGGATGCATGCCTTGCTCTCATAAACTCGGACCAGTTCGACGGTGCCCAGATCTTTTACAACATCCTGGTTCCGTCAGCCGGCAGGGAGATGCCGTCCGGCTACCCGGCGCAGGATTACGGTCGCATGATTGACGTCGCAACGACGCAGGGCGTCGGGTCGATTGGCGTGCGGGTCTTGGCTGGCGGCGCGCTTTCAGGCAGCGAAGCGCGGCATCCTTTGGGTATGCCGGTCGTCGATCCTATTGGCTCCGGGCGCGATTATGCCACGGACGTTCAACGCGCGTTGCGCTTTCAATCGCTAGTCGATGCGGGCGTCGCAGAGACACTGCCGGAACTCGCGATCCGCTATGTCATTTCAAATGCATCCGTTTCCACGACTGAAATCGGGATCGCAACGCTGGAAGAGTTGCAGCATGCGGAGGCGGCTGTGAACAAGGGCGCACTTTCGTCCGATGCACTGGCGGAGATTGACAAGATTCAAGCGGGCTTTGTGACTGACGGGCTCTAACAAGACAGTTACCGCCCAAGCCTTGCTGACAATTGAAAGGCGGCTCCATCATCGCCACGTATCAACCAGTGATGTCAGTGACACGTCTAACAATGGAGTGGATGCTATGTCGTCTCCAGTTGAACTGACAAGAGTGATCCGGCCTGGTCAGACCTATGTCGGTCGCCAAGGCTTTACCTACGGAGCCGGCGTCTCGCGGGAAACGGTTGGCGAGACGGACATCTGCATGAACGTCTTGCCGATGGCCCCGGGCGCGAAAGCCAAATCGCACTACCACAAGAACATCGATACCATCGCATATCTTCTAGAGGGCCGCTGCGCGACCTACTACGGCGAACATCTCGAGCACCGCGCGGAACTCGTGCAGGGCGACCAGATGTTCGTGCCGCGCAATGTTCCGCACGCGCCGGTTAACGATAGCGGTGCGCCGTGCACATGGATTGTGGTCCATGCGTGCGGCAGTGATCAGGACGATATCGTCATGACGCCGCATCTCGACGCACAGTTGCCAGACGTTTGACGTTCGGCGCTGCTTGACCGGCAAAATCCAAACTTAGGGCGTCGCGATGACTTCGCGATACGCGGCGCCCAAGCGTCGGATACCGTCGTGGATCTGGTCGACATCGGCGAGACTGTACGAGAACCGGAGAAAGTGCCCGGGGTCTTCCTCGGGAAAGCACAAGCGACCGGATCCCACCTCGACGCCGTGGGCAATTGCGCGTTGAACCACGGCGTCGCTGGAGACGTGAGCCGGTAGCTCGGCCCAGAGGAAGTAACCGCCCTCCGGAGTACGCACTTTGGCGTCGGGCAGTTCGGCTCTTAAGGCTGCGATCATCGCATCCCGATGCGCGTGCATGTGTCGGGTGACGGTGTCGATGTGCGCGCGCAGCTTGTTGGACCGCATGACGTTGGTCACGATGCGTTGCGTGAACGGAGACGAGCCGCCGTCCGATTTCTGAAGCGCCATGCGTCGGATGATCTCCGGCTCTGCAATGGCCCAGCCGACTCGTAATCCCGGCGATAGGATTTTTGAGACGGTCCCGACAGCGATTACGGCCCCGTTTGCATCAAGAGACTTGATCGGTGGAACGGCTGTCCCCTCAAAACGAATGCGCCGGTAAGGATCATCTTCAATGATCACAAACCCATAGTCTTCTGCGAGAGCGATCAGAGCTTTCCGCCGCGCCAGCGACATCGTAATGCCGGTCGGGTTGTGAAAGTCCGGCACGTCGAAGAGAAGCTTGGGCAAGGGTTGGTTGTTCGCGCGCAGTGTTTCCAATCGGCGCTGCAAAATGTCGGTTATCATCCCATCATCATCTTGCGGGATCGCCATCAGGCTCACGTCGTGGCCGCGCAAGCACTGCAACGTCGTCATGTACGTTGGTGCAGTCACGATCATCCGGTCGCCCGGCTCCAGGAAGACGCGACAAGCCAGGTCCGTCGCATGCTTGGCACCGTTGGTAATCAGAACATGGTCACGCGTGCACGCCACACCATCCTCCGCGACGTAAGCGGCGATCGCGTCGCGTAAGTCATCCAGCCCCATAAGGGGGCCATACTGCATGGCCTCAGCGCGGCTGCGCTGGGCGGCGTCGGCAGCTTCGTGGGACAGATCCGGAAGGATCGGCGGGAAAGCCGACCCGACACTGAGCAGAATGGCGCCCGAAGCATGGTCATAGACAGACGCGCCGCTGTTTTGTGCGCGTCTGGCAAAGCGATAACTCGTCACGTGTGACCCCCAGCGATTTCATCTCAGTTCGATTTTAGATCGGTGCCATGTTGGACGCCACGTGGCGGATGACTGTGATTGCCTTGAATATTTGATCGTGGCGTTGCAGACATATAGAGGGATGCCAGTGTCGGTCATGAAGGAACAGGCCGCATATGCTGCGATTAAACTCCAATCACACCACCGTGATTTTTCAGTTTGCTTTGTAAGGTTTTGGTTCGGGCAGTGTGTAATTTATATTCCATGACGTCGAACCCGAAAGCGATCCGGGATCTTTTCGACATCAGCCACAATCGCGCAACAGACGTTGAGCCCCAGGCAGCAATATTCCCTGGCAACGCTGCACCGGTTGTGCGTCGGTCACCCGATGGCGAGCGAGAGCTCTTGCCCTTGTTTTGGGGGTTCGTACTAAACATGAAAGGGCAGGCGCCCAGACGGGTGGTCAATGTGCGTGACGACAAACTCCAGAGCCCGTTCTGGCGATCGTCATTCGAACAGCGTCGATGCCTCGTGCCGGTGACCGCTTTCTCAGAGCCAAAGGGCCGAAGACCGGCAATCTGGCATTGGTTTGCTCTGGGCGAGAGCCGCAGGCCATTCGCATTCGCTGGGATTTGGCGCAACTATCGCGGGCCAATCCGGAAAGATCATGATGCAGTCGATGTTGACGTCTTTGCATTCCTGACAACAACGCCAAACTCACTTGTGGCCACGATTCATCCGAGCCGCATGCCGGTGATGCTCGTTGGCGAGGCTGCGCATACGGCCTGGCTGGATGGAACTATCGGTGACGCGTGCCGGCAGATTGCGACCTATCCAGCGGTTGGCATGGCAATTGTCCAAAGTGATGAGCAACGCGCCGATCTTGGCAGACAGGTCACACGTACTCTGCTGTAGGGTATGGAGCAGTATCATCATGAACAGCGACGGCTGTTCGCCGAAGCTGTGCGTGATCTTGCCGCTTGCGGAAGCCGCATTTGACTGATGTGTCGGGCGGGTAGCGTCGGCAAGCCTCCGCACGGCAGCGGGACAATAGGAGATCGACGATGGGTCTACTCGTTGATGGGGTTTGGCACGATCAATGGTATGACACGAAGGAAACGGGCGGGCGTTTCGTGCGGTCGGATAGCCAGTTCCGCAACTGGATCACACCGGATGGCAGCGCAGGCCCGACCGGAACAGGCGGCTTTAAGGCCGAGCCAAACCGCTATCACCTTTATGTCTGCTATGCCTGCCCGTGGGCGCATCGAACGCTGATCTATCGCAGCCTCAAAGGCCTTGGATCGATGATCGGCGTCTCGTTTGTCCATTGGTTCATGGCTGACAAGGGATGGTCCTTCGAGACCGACGATGCTGGGATCGTCGGCGATAGACTCGGCAATGCGGCTTTTCTTTACGAAGTCTATCTCCGGGCCGAACCGGCATACAGCGGCCGTGTCACTGTGCCCGTGCTTTGGGATACCCAAACACAGGCTATCGTCTCGAATGAGTCGTCCGAAATCATTCGGATGTTCAACAGCGCGTTCGATGCGGTTGGTGCTCAGCCCGGCGACTACTATCCGGAACCATTGCGCGGAGAGATTGATGAGCTGAATGCGCGGATCTACGACACCGTCAACAATGGCGTTTATCGCTCGGGGTTCGCAACGTCACAAGCCGCATACGAGGAAGCCGTTGTGCCCTTGTTCGAGACACTCGATGCTCTGGAGCAGAGGCTGAGTGACCAACGGTTCCTGCTTGGCGAGAGCCCCATGGAAGCAGACTGGCGCCTGCTTCCGACGTTGGTGCGTTTCGACGCCGTCTATGTGGGACACTTCAAGTGCAACCTCAAACGATTGGTCGACTATCCCAATCTCTGGGGTTACGCGCGTGATCTCTATCAGTGGCCCGGTATCTCAGAAACGATCAACTTCGAGCACAACCGTCGCCACTATTACGCCAGCCACGAGTCGATCAATCCCACGCGGATTGTTCCGATCGGTCCGGACATCGACTGGACGGCGCCGCACGGTCGCGGCGCTTGAGGGTGCCGGGGCGCATGACCGCGCCGCCCGGCCGGACGTTCAGACTGACTGGTCGTAGCGGTCGTGTCGGCGAACCCATGCCATCGGAAACTCCAGGCTGTCTTCGTTCCGGCCGTTTGGTGCGACGTCGAGGAAGCGATAGACCAGCAGGAGGCGATCCAGACCCCGACCGTAACTGGAGTATGTGTGATAGATTGCGCCGTTTTCCGTTTTTTTGAAAACGCTGATGCCGGGCGCTTCGTCACTCGGGAACCGGCTTCGCCCGTAGTTATAAGTGACCTCCCCTTCGATGCGGTCGTCCTCATCGAACGAAACGCAAAAGTCCTTGTTGAAGGACGATGGTTCCGACGACACCCAGTCAAAGCTCCATCCCATACGCGCCTTAAACGGAAGAAGTTTGTGCAATGCACAGCGCGAGACTGCGACGAGTTTCACGTCTCGTGCACGAAGATGGATGCGCACCGAGTCAAATCCATCCGCACACATCGAGCATGACGGGCAGCCCTCCTCCCACGTCGGGCCGAACATGAAATGGTAGGTCATCAGCTGGCTGGCACCGTCGAACAGATCCGACAACGTCTTCGGCCCATCTTCCGTATCGAACGCATATGCGTTGTCGACTTTCACCCAGGGTAAGGCGCGCACTTTGGCATGCATTGCATCTTGTGCGCGGGTAAAGGCCTTTTCCTCGGCCAAAAGCTCTTTGCGAGCCGCAAGCCACGTCTGACGGTCGACGGCGTTGATTGCGCTCATGTTCAAACTCTCCATTGCTAACCGATGGTCTGCGCAGGGCTTATGCGGTCGCCTCTCCGGAGCCGGAGGTGCCACCAAACACTGCAAACAGCCGCGCGAACGATTGGGTCCAGCCGCGACCCACACCAAGCCTGGAATCTCTCTCGACGATCGCTTCATGGACGAGCCGGACGAACGTCCCGTCCGATCTTGGCTCGAACGTGACACTGACTTGTGACTGCGCACTCGCCTCGACGTTGCCGTCTGCGAACGTGCGTTCATGGATCCAGCTGAAGACGAGCCGGCGCCCTTGCTCGATCGCCAGGTACTCACCACGCAACGCGTCCTGCCGCCCTTCGCGCTCACCGAATGCAAAGCGCCATTGACCGCCGACCCGCAAATCAATGTCGGCGGTTGCTAGGCTGGGATCACCTTTCCCAAACCACTGCAGAAGTTCGTCAGGATCTGTCCAAGCCTGATAAAGCCGGTCGGCCGTTGCTCGAAAGATCGCTTCGACAACAACTGGCTCTGCACCGGGTTCCGACTTCAAAACGTCTAGGTTCATTCATCTGACTCCCAGATTCATTCGTCTGACTCCAAGTGTGCCGCCAGGGATTCGAACTGCTGCGCCCAGAACTGCTGGTAGGTGCCGAGCCAGTCGGACGCCAGTTTCATTGGCGCCGCCTCGAGACGACAGTAGCGCGTGCGCCCGCGCTTGGTCACGCGAACCAACCCGGCGTCCGACAGCACCCGCACGTGCTTGGAGACGGCGGTTTGTGACATGTCGAACGGCGCGGCAATGTCAGACAGTGCCGTCTCTCCGCTCGCAAGCCGGGCCAGGATCGCACGACGCGTTCCATCGCCAAGCGCCGCAAATGTACGGTCAAGGCTCGTCATCTCGGTCATTCCAGTAACTCAACTTTTTGGTTGACTATCAGCGCGGAGGCCCGTTAGTCAACCAGAAAGTTCAGTGAAAGCCAAGGAGCAAAGACGATGAAACTCTATACGTTCAAGGCACCGAATGCGTTCCGCGTGCACGCCTTTCTCAAGGAGAAGGGGGTGGATGTTCCGGCCAAAACGGTGAACCTCATGGAAGGTGCTGGGCGTACACCGGAATTTCTTGCGATCAACTCGCTGGGAGAGATTCCCGTTCTTGAGCTCGACGACGGCACCCACTTGACGGAAAGCGTCGCGATCTGCCGGTACTTCGAGGCGCACCATCCCGAGCCGCCTCTGTTTGGCAAGACGCCTGAAGAGGCAGCAAAGGTCGAGATGTGGAATCGCCGGATGGAGTTCCACGTCCTGGGGCCAATTGGCGAGGTTGGGCGCCACACGTTCCAGTTCTTTGCCGACAAAATGGAGCAGATTCCCACGTATGCGGACTCTCAGCGCCGACTGATGCGGAAGAAGTGGGCTTGGTTGAATGACGAGTTGTCAGACGGCCGCACGTTTGTTTGCAACGACGCCTTTTCCATCGCTGACATCACCGGGATGGCGGCACTCATGATCTGTCAGTTTGCAGACGAATCCGTTCCGGGAGACCTCGCGCATGTGAAGCGCTGGGAGAAAGCCGTACGCGCGCGGCCGAGCTGGGAGGTCTGATGCGTCGCGAGCGCGCTCAGGTCGTGAACGTTGTTGCATGCCGAACAATTTGCGATGGCGCATTCGATTGCTAGTGCCCATCTCGACCTCAGAGCTTGTTAAGTTTGGCTTGAACCTTCCCACATCCCTTCCTCCAGGTCTTCCTGGCCGGTCACCCATGAAATCGTCCCGTTGGGTGGCCGGGCGGGAGTGTGGGCCGGCGATGCGATTTCGCCAAAGGCGAGCAGATTCTAGTCCGGCAAAACACGGATGGATTGTCCCTCCGGCGAGATGATGTAAACGCGGTCCTGGATGCCGTCCTGGCCGCCGGAGGTTGCCGTGGGTTGTTGTTTCTCAATGCGCCGCAACTCGCGCTTCGCAGCTCGAACCGCGGATGCCTGTGTGCGATAGCGCCCAGGCAGCCCATACTCGTGGCCGGCGAAGGTATCCCAGCCAACCAACCGCCACTCGCCACGCAGCTTGTTCAAGAATGTAAACATTACAGCCTCGCTGGGCTTGTTGGTTCTCGAGGCGCCAGTAGGACGCCTCGCAGGATGACATAGCTGCGTTGTATCATCGGCGATGCCCTCAAGCGATCAGCTGGCCCGCTGCGCGCGTAACACCCCTAAAGCTTGTCGCGAGAGTCTTTAAATTGCGCTGTTCGCACGCTCGCAGGCTCGCGGCTCGAGCGAGTCTTTGCGTGCGCTACCGCTCGCGACAAGCGCTCGCTACTTGAGCGCGGGCCAGCCGTCAGGCACCCCAGGCCGCGACTGCGGCCCGGCGCGTTGCGCCGCCCTCGCGGAGGCCCGGCCGTAGGCTGGAACAGCCGTGAGCGATAAACAACAAGCGCGCGAACTATCCGT
>JBCDAH010000016.1:0-47298 GCA_039186015.1 Pseudomonadota bacterium | reverse complement strand
TTGTGTTTGCCTTATGGGCCCGTTTGAAAAATAGGGTGAGTTCCAATATGATCTTGTTGGTGTCTTCAGATGGATTTTCTCTGGTTTAACGAAGTTTGCATATAATTTATGGCAGGGGTGGAAAGTTGCCGCATTCCGGAAGGAATATAACCGCCTGCCGTCACTCTACGCGAGCCAGGGCTACGACACGGCCAACCTCATCCTGTCGGCGTTGAAGGTTGCGAAAGTGTCTGACAAGGACGCCTTCCGGGACGCGCTGCGAGCCGCGAAGTTCGACTCCACACGGGGCAAGTTTGCATTCGCGAAAAACCATCATCCCATTCAGGACATCTACATTCGTGAAGTGATCCAGGAAGGCGATGTTCTGACGAACAAGATCGTCTCGGTGGGTTTGACGGGGCACGCCAACGCGTATGTCGCGGACTGCAAGATGTAGGCGCGGGTTCCACTCAGCAATGCAGAAGGTGATAACGGTCGCGCGATTTCTGCGCGGCCGGGCTAGGTCAATTCCGCCATAAGCGGAATCACTGCGCCGGCCCACACCCCATCCCGGCCACCCATGAAATCGTCCCGTTGGGTGGCCGGGAGGGGGTGTGGGATGGTTCCAGCTAAATTTGAAACGCCATAGCTTTGGGAGCACCGCTTATTGACCCTGGCCCTGTTTATCGAGCAGCTGCTCAACGGCATCCAGCTCGGTATGACCCTTTTTCTCATGGCCGCCGGTTTGACGCTCATTTTTGGCGTCATGGGCCTGATCAATCTGGCGCATGGGTCCCTGTTTATGATTGGGGCGTTTGTCTGCGCATGGGTTGGCAGCACGACGGGGTCATTCTGGTTGGGCCTGATGGCCGGTGGCCTTGCTGCCGCTGCGACGGGCATCGCGATGGAAGTCACCATCATCCGTCGGCTCTACGCCCGCGAGCACTTGGACCAGGTGCTGGCGACGTTCGCGCTGATTTTGATTTTCAGCGAAGGCACGCGATGGATCTTTGGGGACCGCCCGCTCTGGCTTGATATTCCGGACGCGCTTGCCGGCACGGTCGAGTTGCCGGGTGGTATCGTCTATCCCCTCTACCGCATCGCAATCATCGCGATTGGCCTCGGCCTTGCGCTGGGGCTGCAGTGGCTGATTACCAAGACCAGACTGGGTATGCAGATCCGGGCCGGGGAGACGGATCGCGAAATGATCACAGCGCTCGGTGTCGATATTGCGTGGCTTTACACATTGGTCTTTGCGCTCGGCGCCGCGCTGGCCGGGATCGCCGGCGGGTTGGTTGGTGCGCTTCAGTCCGTCCAAATCGGTATGGGCGAACCTGTCTTGATCATCGCTTTCGTCGTCATCGTGATCGGCGGCATCGGTTCGATCAAGGGGGCACTGATCGGCGCCCTGCTGGTCGGCACTGTCGACACCATGGGACGGGTACTTTTGCCGAGTGTGTTTCGGCTCATGACGGATCCGGCAACAGCCAATGCCGTTGGGGCTGCGCTCGCATCCACATCGATTTACATCCTGATGGCCGTCGTTTTGATTTTCAGACCCAAAGGGTTGTTTGCCAACAATGGTTAAGGCGATGGCAAATATCGATCGCGATACGATTGTGAACGCGATGATTATAGCGTTACTCGTATCGTTGCCCGCGATCGCATGGTGGCTGGGAGAGATCTACTATCTCAATCTTGCCAGCCGTGTCGTCATCCTGGCGATTGCCGGCGTCGGGCTTAATCTCGCTCTTGGGCTCGGCGGCATGGTCAGTTTCGGACACGCTGCGTTCTTCGGCCTCGGCGGCTATGCCCTCGGCATGAACGTGTCGACGGCCCTCGAGGGTGCGGCCGTTGTAACCTGGCCAATCGCGATCAGCGGATCGGCGAGCTTTCTCGTTTGCTTTTTGGTGGCATTGATTGCTGCGGGCTGCGTTGCAGCCATCGTCGGCGTTCTCTCGTTACGCACGAGCGGCGTCTACTTTATTATGATCACGCTCGCCTTCGCGCAGATGATCTATTATCTCGCCGTGGCAATCCCGGCATATGGCGGGGAGGATGGCCTGCCGATTTACGAGCGCTCACGCCTGCCAATTGGTGACCTCAGCGATCCCGCAACGTTCTTTGTACTTTGCCTCGTTTTTCTCGGGCTATCGTTGGCCGTGTTTCGCCAGATCTCCCGCAGCCATTTCGGCGCCGCCTTGCGCATGGCGCGGATCAACGAGAAGCGGCTGGCCACAAGTGGCATCGAACCCATTCCCATCAAGCTGACCGCGTTTGTGATTTCGGCGTTGATTACGGCCACGGCTGGTATGTTGTTTGCGGACCTGAATGGGTTTGTCGGCCCATCGATGTTGAGTTGGAAGATGTCCGGCGAAATCATGATCTTTGTCATTCTCGGCGGTATCGGCCGTCTGATGGGGCCGGTGATTGGTGCAACGGCATTCGTGCTGCTCGAGACATTTATCGGCGGCGTAACTGATCGCTGGGGCCTTTTTCTTGGCCTGGCGCTGTTATCGGTCGTCCTGTTCGCGAAGGGCGGATTGATCGGATTGTTGACCGGGCATGACCGCCATGACTGAGGCCGGATCAGAGGGCAAACCCGTCTTAGAGGTTACCGGTGTTTCGAAGGCGTTCGGCGCCTTGAAGGCTGTCGATGATGTGTCCCTCAGTGTGAACCGTGGCGATCTCCACGCGCTGATCGGGCCCAACGGGGCCGGAAAATCGACGCTCATTGACCTGATGACCGGCTGGCAGCGCCCGGACGCCGGTACGGTCACGTTCAACGGTCACGATGTAACCGACGCTTCCGTCGCCAAACGCGCCGCCATGGGGCTTGGGCGCAGCTTTCAGGTCTCATCTCTCGCGCCGGAACTGTCCATTCTCGACAATGTTCTTTTGGCGGCACAGGGACGGCAGACGTCGAGCTTTCGGTTCTGGACGTCGGTCTACGATGACGAGTCGCTGATGGCCAGCGCAGTGGAGGCACTGGGCGCCGTTGGCTGGACCAAGCCGCACACGGCACCCGTCTCGCAGCTCAGCCACGGTGATCGACGGCAGATTGAAGTGGCCTGTGCCATGGCATTGAAGCCCACCGTCCTGCTGTTGGATGAGCCGGCCGCCGGTCTCGATGCCGAGGGGTCACGCGAGCTCACGGAGTTTCTGGCGACTTTGAAGGGCAAGATCCCGATGCTGCTCGTCGAGCACGACATGTATGCCGTCTTCACGCTTGCCGATCGGATTTCCGTATTGGTCAATGGGGCGATCATTGCGAGCGGCAGTCTGGATGAGATCCAGCAGAACGAGGAGGTGCGCCGCGCTTATCTCGGAGACAATGTGCACGTGAGCGGATCCACATGCTGACGGCGCGCGCGGTGGAAACTCATTACGGGACGTCGCAGGCGTTGTTTGGCGTCGATATCGCAGTTGGCGAGGGACAGCTCGTTGCGCTTCTCGGCCGCAACGGCATGGGCAAAACCACCACAATCAGAACGATCTGCGGTCTCAATCGCGCCAGCAATGGCGTCATTCGATTTCTCGACCAGAACCTGACGACGTTGCCGCCCTATCGCATCGCGCAGCTGGGCATTGGACTGGTGCCTGAGGGTCGGCGATGCTTCGCGACGCTGACGGTCTATGAAAACCTTGTCGCGACCGCCCGGTCAGACACGTCCGGACAAACACGATGGGACTTGGAGGCTGTCTTTCGCTTGTTTCCGCGCCTTGCCGAACGGGCAAGTCAACGCGCTGCGACGCTGTCTGGTGGGGAGCAGCAAATGCTCGCGATTGGGCGTGCGCTGATGACGAACCCCAAGTTGCTGATCCTGGATGAAGCGACTGAGGGCTTGGCGCCGCTGATCCGTCAGGAAATCTGGTCTGTGATCCGTGAGCTGAAAGCCGCGCGCCAGTCGATCCTGATCGTTGACAAGTCGCTGTCCGAAGTGCTGCCGATTGCGGACCACTGCGTCATCCTCGAAAAAGGCCGTTCCGTATGGCACGGCAGCGCCTCGGACTTCGAATCAAGCGAACGTCAGCTGAGCCGGTACCTGGCATTGTGAGCGACATGATCGGCACAAAACCGCTTGCATTTCTCCAAGGCCGAATTACACCAGCCCCAACTCCGGACCGCGGCTGTTGACCCACGGTTTTCGGAGACGAGATATGAACCAAGATCAATCCGGGTCTGCGCGCGGCGGCAACTACCGCACGGCGGGCGGCTGGGCCGTGCGCCTGTTGACGGCGTTGCACGAGCCTGAGCTGCAACTCACAAAAGCGCTGAACGATCTCGATGCATCGCTGCCAAGCGCCGACGCACTTGCCGCTGTCGGTGCCGACTGCGTGATCGAGGATGTGACAACGACGCCCGACTTCCACGCGGGCAAGCCGATGCCCGTTGGCGTGATCACCAAGACGCGTGGTTTCCTGATGCCGCATGCGATCGGCAACGATATCGGCTGCGGCATGCGGTCGTTTGTGCTGCCGGACGTTTCAGAAGCGGACATTGCGTCGCGACTTCCCTCCCTCAAGCGCGCGCTGCGCCACATCTTTTTCCAGGGTGGCCGCGCGTTGGCGCTGACAGGTCGCCAGCGGCGCGCGATCTTGCGCGAAGGTCTGATCGGATTTGCAGAGACGCTGAACGGCAATCGCACCGGCCTGCTATCACACTACGATCGCGATCAGGCCGAGCGGGATCTCGGGCATACGTGCGATCTCGGCGCGTTTCTGACCGACGATATTGCGCCGGAGTTCGAGGACTATTGCAAAGGCGACGATGATCTCCGTAATGATGCGATCCTCGGGTCTATTGGTGGCGGCAATCACTTTGTCGAGCTGCAAACTGTCGATTCACTCGCCAATGGCAGCGCGGCACATGCATTCGGTCTTGCGAAAGGCCAGATCATCGCGACGGTACACTCAGGGTCTTTGGGCTTTGGCCAGAATGTTGGCGTCACCGTCCGAGACCGATTGCGGGCGGCGTGGTCAAACCAGCCGGGTGTGGATCACCGCATTCTCGCGTGCAACGGGCCAAGCGGCTCGATTGTCGAGCCGTACTGGCGCGGCTTGTCCAACGCAACCAATGCGGCGTTTGCCAATCGACTGTTCTTGGGGTTGGGGATCGTCAAAGCGCTCGCCGAAGTGCTCTCGCGTCCGGTCGCACATCGCCTTGTCTATGACGCACCACACAACGTGATCTGGCGAGACGGTGATCGGTTCCTGCACCGCAAGGGCGCGTGCCCAGCACGCGGGCCCATGGCGATGGCCGGCAGCGCCTTTGCCCATGTCGGCGAGCCTGTCATTCTCCCTGGCTCAATGGGGGATGCAACCTGGATCCTGGCCGGGCGTGGTGCCGATCGCACGCTGTCATCGTCGGCGCATGGCGCCGGGCGACGCCTCACGCGTCAGGACGCGCGTCGTGAGCCGTTTGCGCGTCACGATCTGCACGTGGTGCTGCCCGTGGATCTCGATGATCCGGAGCTGAAACGCCGCCGGGACATTGTTGCAGATCTGCGCGGGCGATTGGCCGAAGAAGCGCCAAATGCGTATCGGCCGATCGAATCGGTTGTCGATGCCATGGCTGCAGCGGGTGTCGTCGGGCCGGTCGCGAAACTACGGCCTCTGATCACAGTCAAAGGCTGATGCGATCGGGGGCATGGCTGCACCCCACTCCTGCGACATGTCCTACGATGGGGCCTACGAAATGGTCCGTGGCGTTACGTATTGCACGAGTTGGCCGCAAGCGGCTTGAACGGAGCTCCAGCTCTCGCCCTCGAAGCGCAAGTGGGCAATGGCGGCCGTCGGGAACTTGATCGCCAGCTGGGTGATGTCTCGTTTGCGCCCTTGCCCGGTCAACTCGAGCGCCAGAGCGTGCAATCCAGGATTATGCCCGAGAACCATGCAGCAGCGCGCATCATCGGATACAGCGCGAATATGGTTGAGCAGAACCGACGGGTTGGCGAGATACAGAGCGTCCTCGAAAACCAGCTTTGGCTTGACCGCCTCCATCTCGTTCAGCGACAGCATGAGTGTGGCACGCGTACGGACGGACGTGGAGCACAGAACGCAATCTGGAATGAGGCGTTGGGCCGACAACCAGTTGCCCATCCGCGGTGCCGCTTTCGCGCCGCGGGGCGACAGCGGCCGCTCGAAATCGTCGAGATCGAGGTCGTCCCAGCTCGATTTTGCGTGTCGGTAAAGAATGAGATCGCGCATGCGTCTTGCATGAGCATGGCACGCACCGATTGGCAAGTCTGACCTGCCGGTCCAGTCTATTATGCTTATCAACACGTGGGCCGTGTCTGCTGAGGTCCGTTGTTTCGGGTGGCAGGCAAACCGAGAGCCATCTCAGACACAGACGTTTTTGAGAAGATATGGAGTTCGCGCGATGCCGCAGGCCGCAAGCATGACTGAGGGTGTGCCGTCGGAGAGCCGTGGGCCCGCGCCTCCGCGCATCTATCTCGCGGGACCCGAAGTGTTCCTCCCGAATGCGCGCGCTGTTGCACACAGCAAGAAGGCGCTCTGCACCGCATACGGCTTCGAAGGCGTATTCCCGTTGGATGTGGACCTCGGCACAGACAACAACATCCAGGGCGATGGGCTGGCGCGCAAAATCAGCGAGTCCAATGAGGCGCTGATGACGCAGTGCGACGCGCTTATTGCGAACCTGACGCCGTTCCGCGGCGTCAGCGCAGACGTTGGGACCGCCTTTGAGGTCGGATTCATGCGTGGTCTGGGAAAACCCGTCTACGGCTACACCAACGTTCCGGGGGACTACCGGGACAGAGTCGCGAAGTATCTCGAGATCATGACGCAAGAGGCGTTCGAGGATCACACGACGGGCATGTCCGTCGAGGATTTCGGGCTGTCGGATAATCTCATGATCGAAATTGCGATCCAAGATTCACCCAGCGCCGTGCATCGGACAGCGCCGACTACCGACGTGATGGCTGATCTGGTGGGGTTCGAGGCCTGCCTGAAGGATGCCAGTCGGCACGTTGGAACGCTGAGCTGAGACCAGGCGTATGCAACCAGGCGTGTACGTCCCAGACGCGACCCGGGTGCAATGCACGGTCATTCGCGGTTCAGTCCGGCAAGCGTATCAGATACAACAGGGTGTCTTTGGGGCAGGTTATCGAGCCGCTTCGAGCCACCAATGGCGAGAGGTTCCAAGCCGTGAGTTCAGGTCTCTCTTACACTGTGATGATCGTGGTGGTCTTTTTGAGCATCAGCGTTCCCATGCGGTTGGCCTTCTTGCGATGGAACCTGCGCGCCGCCGGACACACATTTGACGATATCCCCGGAGGGAAATGGGCCGGGATCAATCTGATTGTTGCTCAGGATATCGTGTTGGCAATCGCCGTTGTCGTCTTCCTGGTGGTCGACCCGATTTGGGAAGCGAACTCGGACATGAGTGCCTGGGTTCGTATCCCGACGTTTATGTTCGGTGCGATCGTTTTCGCGCAAGTTGCGCTGTTCGCGCTCAGGCGAATGTTCCCACAGCTTCAGGAGACGGAAGCATTCCTCAAGAGCCTGTTACCGGCGAACCGCAAGAGCGATTGATATGATCCGGCCATCGCAGTCGTCGCGATTCACCTCAAGTCCGGCAGCGATATGTCCGTCTCAGCTCCAGGCGCCCTTGTTTGCGCCGGGATCAGCCGGTTTGCCACCGGCAAATCGCACTGCCTCGTCGGCTGCACGCACGAGAGCTTTGGCCTTGTTGATGCACTCCTGCTGCTCGTTCTCCGGCACGCTGTCGTAAACAAGGCCGGCGCCGGCCTGCACATGCATTTCCCCGTCCTTAACAAGGGCCGTGCGCAAGACAATACATGTGTCCATGTTGCCATCGGCAGAGAAGTAGCCGACGCAGCCGGCGTAAGGGCCGCGCTTGTGCACTTCCAGTTCGTCGATGATCTCCATTGCGCGGACCTTGGGCGCTCCCGAAACCGTGCCGGCTGGAAAGCCGGCCATCAGAGCATCGATTGCATCCAGGTCGCCGCGAAGCCGCCCGATGACGTTGGAAACGATGTGCATCACATGGCTGTAGCGCTCGATGATGAACTTGTCTGTGACGGACACGGAGCCGATTTCGGCAACGCGGCCGACATCGTTGCGGCCGAGATCCAGCAACATCAGGTGCTCGGCGCGCTCTTTCGGATCAGCGAGCAACTGTTCGGCAAGCAACTGATCTTCGCGAGCGCTCGCACCGCGCCGTGCCGTGCCGGCAATCGGCCGAATGGTCACTTCGCTGTCGCGCGCGCGGACCAGGATTTCCGGGCTGGAGCCGACCAGCGCAAACTCATTGAAATTCAGGAAGAACAGGAACGGTGACGGGTTCGTCCGACGCAGCGCGCGATACAGCGCAAACGGCGGGAGATGAAATGGAAGCGTAAAGCGCTGGGACAAGACGATCTGAAATGCATCGCCAGCCGCAATGTAGTCTTTGGCCTGCTGGACCATATCCAGATACTTGGCCGGTGAAGTGTTCGATACCGGCTCACCCGCTGCCACAAGCGCCTCTGCGTCGTCTGCTTGATTCGCAAGGTGGCTCGGCGGCATAGGCGCATCGAGTGCGGAAGCGACAGACGCCAGACGAGCATGTGCCTCGGCGTAGGCCGTCTCTGCATCAACGCCGTCGATCGGGCGCACCGGCGTAACAACCGTGATCTCGTCTTTGACCGTATCGAAAATGACCATAACGGTCGGGCGCATCAATACGGCGTCAGGTACGCCAAGCGCATCCGGCGGACAGTTGGGAAGATGTTCGACCAGCCGCACGGTATCGTATCCCATGTAGCCGAAAATCCCGGCGACCATGGGCGGCAGCGCCGTCGGCAAATCGTCCGGCAGATCAATCCGGCTTTCCGAGAGCAGCTGGCGTAATGACGTCAGTGTGTCCGTTGGCTCCGGTTCGAACGCGTCCGGCGTGGTTGCCGCAGACCGATTGATTTCGGCTTGGTTGCCGTGCGCCCGCCAAACGAGATCGGGATCGAGGCCGATAATGGAATAGCGCCCACGGATGCTGCCGCCTTCCACCGACTCCAATAGAAAGCTCATGCGGCCGGGAGACGATAACTTCATGTAAGCCGAAACCGGCGTTTCAAGATCCGCAACGCGCGTTGCGGACACGACTTGGGCATGGCCGGCATCATAAAGGTCGGCGAAACCACCCGGTACTGGCGGCTCATGCTCTGCGCGCGCAGATGGTGATGCCGCCTTGGGAGGCTTGCGGCCGGCGGTCGAACCCGTTGCGCCGCCACTGCCTGTCTGTTTGTGGCCAGTCTGTTTGCCGCGTGCGGAAGAGGTTCGTTGTTTCGATGCGGCCATTACTGCGGTGTGATCCCGAGCGTTTGGTTCAACACGGCCGTATTAATCGACACATCGATTTCCGTGCGCAAAGCCGCGAGATACTGGGCCAGCACATCGTTCCGACGCTGCGCGCGCAATGTGTTGGTCAATTGCGTCTTTTCTTGATCGGTCATCGGCTTGGCCGGCGTGATGCTGTCCAACACAATGACGACGCGGCTCTTGCCGTCAGCGGCGACAATCGACGTGGCATCGCCTTTGCCTAACCGAAAGGCCTGGGCGATGGCGCTCGACGGCAAACCGGAGATCGATCCCGATCGTTTAACGTCGCCGCTGGTTTCGACCTTAGCCGAGAGCGGCTCAGCGACGGCTGTGGCCGTCTCGCCCGTCTTAATGCGGTCGACAAGTTTCGTTGCGACTTCGCGCAGCTTTTTCGCACGTTCGGCCGCTTTCCATGCCGTCTCGACGTCAGCTTTGGCGTTCTCCAACGTGCGCTGCTTATCAGGCGTCACGTCGAGAACATCGACCCAGCCGTAGCCGCCACCGCGCAATTCTACGGCCTCATTCTCAACCCCGACGGCCCCGTCGAATGCTGATTGCAACAGCGCACGGGCATTTGCTCCGGTGACGACTTGTTTGCCGTCCGCGCCCTTGCCGGTGTTGTCGACGGCATCGATTTCCTTGAAGTCCAGTTTGAGTTCCTTGGCAATCTCTGCCGGTGTTTTGCCGTCAAGCCGGAGGTTGTCGACTTTGGTGACAAGGGCCTGAACTTCCTCGCCAATGCGTTCATTCACCAGTTCCGTGCGCAATCGGTCTTTCACATCGTCGAACGTTTGCTTCTTGCCCTCTTTAATGTCCAGGACACGCAACAACACGATACTGAATTCGCCCTCGATCACCGCGGAGACTTTGTCCTTTTCCAAAGCAAACGCGGCTTCGGCGATTTTGCCGTCAATGAGCTGCGACTTGTTCAGAGTCCCGAGCTTCACATCGCTGTCTTTGACACCAGCCGCCTTCGCGACCTCGAGAAAGTCCTTGCCGCCTTCTATCTCGGCGCGCGCCTTTTCAGCCGCGGCTCGGTCCGGGAACGGGATCTGCTCGACCTGACGCTGCTCTGGTGTATCGAAGCGCGTTGGATTCTCGTCGAGCCGGGCTTTCATGTCCGCCTCTGTAACAGTCATCGTCTTGCGCACGTCCGCCGGCAGGATCGAGAGAATGGTGATCTTTCGATACTCCGGCGTTTTGAAGTCGCCTTTGCGCTGCTCGTAGAAGGTTTTCAAAACCGACTCGTCAGGGGTCTTGATGTCTCCCGCCTTGTCCTCGCCAAGCGTGAAATAGCTGATCTTGCGGGCTTCGTTATTGTACCGGTGCAGGATCTTCAGCATCGCATCGGAGACCACCGCGCTTTCAAGAAGAGGGCTGGTGATAATGCTGCGCAGTGCATCGCGGCGGCGCTCGTCAAGGAACCGCTCTTCGCTTAATCCGGCGCGCCGCAGCAGAGTGTCCAGGGCCTGGCGGTTGAAGTTGCCGCTTGAGTCTTGAAATGACGGATCTTTCTGCACATCGCGAATGACGTCGTTTACGGCGAGAGCAAGCCCGAGATTCGTCGCGTGCTGATCAACGGTCGCAGACCCGATCATGCGCGACAGCACCGAATCCGGAATGCGGAACAGCTGAGCCTGTTGTGTCGTCAACCGCCGGCCCATGCGCCGCGACATCGCGTCGAGCTCAAGACGATAGTTGTCCTGGAACTCCTCCGAGGTGATCTCGTGGCCGCCAACGGTGGCGATCGCTCCCTGACTGTAGCCCCGCAGCATGTCCTCGATGCCCCATATCGCAAATGCCAGAATAAGGGGAAGGATCACGATCACCTTCACAAGCCAGCTGGATGCACCTTTGCGTATCGCCTCAAGCATGGGATTGGCACACTCTCTCGATAGATCGGGGCCCGGTTACGGGCATCTCATAGGCCGGTCGGCAACCGGCTGTCACTGGTGGAAGATATGACCGTCACCAGGATTGAACGCAAGTGCGGCTGGTTAACGTTGATCACAGGCCGAACCAGCCGATCCGGCCGGCCATAAGGATATCACCACGCAGAAATCGAGATCTTGCACCGGCCGCCAGGACGTGTAACCGCAAGCTGACCTTTGTCATGGAGACTTCGGAATGCCAGACGCGCCATCGCCGAAACCGCTGGTTGCCGGAAACTGGAAGATGAATGGGCTCTCGGAGAGCCTGTCTGTGGTGGAACACGTCGCCGCGCACCTCGCCGATGGCGCGGGCCGTGCAGACGCTATGATCTGCCCGCCGGCGCAGTTGATTGCCGCTGCGGTCCGACAGGTCGCCAACCGGCCGTTGGCGATCGGCGGGCAGGACTGCCACGCTTCACAATTTGGTGCGCATACCGGCGACATTTCTGCAGAGATGCTGGCGGATGTCGGCGCATCTGCCGTTATTGTCGGCCATTCGGAACGGCGCGCCGATCATGGCGAAGCCGACGCCCTGATCCGGGACAAGGCGGCCGCGGCCTATCGGGCTGGCCTGACCGCAATCATCTGTATCGGGGAAACGGCGGGCCAACGTGCGGCTGGCTTAACGGAAACAGTTGCTTTGCGGCAGCTGCGCGCGTGTATTCCCGATGACGCGTCACATACAAATACCGTGATCGCCTATGAACCTGTATGGGCGATCGGAACAGGTTTGGTGCCGACTTCGGACGAGATTGCAACCACACATGGTGCGATCCGCCGCGAGCTTAAATCTGTGATGGCTCACGGGGATACCGTGCGCATTCTGTATGGAGGTTCGGTCAAGCCGGCCAACGCGCACGAGATCCTGGGTATCGCTGACGTGAACGGCGCCCTCGTGGGCGGCGCAAGCCTGACGGCTGAGGATTTTCTCGGCATACTTGCCGCCTATGGCTAGCCAACTTGGCTCGGGCGCGCAGCGCGTTGGGTCTGTAACGCATTGGTTGGCGAAGAGGACATTGCATGAGCAGCAGATTTTCGGGGCTGAGCAAAAGTCGCATCATGGGCACATCCGTCGCAGCGACAGTCTTGCCCTGCGTTATGGCGACGCTCATGTCATCTCACAGCGCTTATGCTCGGTCCCTTGATGCGGCATCTTGTCAATCACTTCTGGCCGAGCAAAAGGTCATGGAACGCGATGGTGTGAAAGCGCAGATCGAGCGCGGTCCGGAGTGGGCGAAGGACAATCTCGACGATGTCGGAATTCGCCGCATTCGCACCTACATTGCTCTTGAAGAGCAAATTCTGTTTCGCTGTCCGGCAGGATTCAAGAATGCCGTTGTCGTTGCGATCCGCCGCGGCAAGCGTCCGTCGGGCGTTGTGCCGCCGTTACCGCTCAAAATCAGCGGTTCCGGATTGCGTCCGCCGCCGCCACCGCCGTCTCAGGTGTCGTCTGGGGTGAGCGCGGTCGAGCGAACGACCATCGTTCTTGGCGGCGTGCCTATGCCGGTGCGCAATCGCTGGAAGCGCGCAGTGACTTTGAGGATTGGCGGTGTGCCACTGCCGGTGCGGCGGCCAAGTCAGGGGAACTGATGCGGGCAACGGATCTGCGAGGTGATGGCGCGACGTATGCGGAGACCAGCTTCGCTTTGTCGCGGTTTTGACGGCAGCCGGAGGCTGTGCGCAGCGCATCTCATCTGGCTTTTCGCACAACGAGCCTGTAAAAGGCCAGATCTCCCGATTTCTGCGCGTCACGCCGCTTAGAGGACTACGATGGAACAATTCATCCTAATCATCCATCTCCTGATTGCTGTGGTGCTGGTCACACTCGTCCTGATGCAGCAATCCGAGGGCGGGGCCCTCGGCATGGGCGGTGGCGGCGGAGGAAGCGGTAGCTTCCTGACCGGGCGCGGCACAGCCAACCTGATGACCCGATTGACGGCTGGCTTCGGGGCCGCATTCTTTATGACAAGCGTCATTCTGACATGGCTTGCGACGGACACGAGCACGCCGCGTTCGCGGTTCGATTCGGCTCCCCCGCCGGCCACGAATCAACCGGCACCGACGCCGTCACCGGGTTCTACGCCGCCGTCGGGCAATACAACACCGGCTCCGGCGCAACCGGCAAACGAGGGCCTCGCACCGTTGCCATCGTTGCCGGGTGGTCGCTAGGCCGCACCATCCGCGCGATGCACGTGTGTGATGAAAGTCTGCGTCGCCGTGTTTCAGCAATTTTGGAACCGGCGGCTGCACGAAGTTGGGCGTGATGCTGAATTGCCGCTTCGAATCGGCAGCACTTCAGGTTAAGTTGCAAGCCCATGCAACGGTACATTTTCATTACCGGCGGCGTGGTTTCCTCCCTCGGAAAAGGCATCGCCTCAGCCGCTCTCGGCGCGCTTCTTCAAGCGCGCGGATACTCCGTGCGCTTGCGCAAGCTGGATCCCTATCTCAACGTGGATCCCGGCACGATGAGCCCCTATCAACACGGCGAAGTTTTCGTCACGGATGACGGAGCCGAAACCGATCTCGACCTCGGCCACTACGAGCGGTTCACCGGCGTGCCGGCGACCCGGTCGGACAATGTGACAACTGGGCGGATCTATCAGCAGATTCTTGCCAAGGAGCGGCGCGGAGATTTTCTTGGCGGCACCGTTCAGGTCATCCCTCATGTCACGGATGCGATTAAGGCTTTCGTTCTGGATGGCAACGAGGGGGTCGACTTTGTTCTGGTCGAAATCGGCGGCACGGTTGGTGATATAGAGGGCTTGCCGTTCTTTGAAGCCATTCGACAGTTGGGCAACGAGCTGCCGCGCGGCGCGGCGGTTTATATCCACCTGACGTTGGTTCCGTTCATTCCCTCGGCCGGCGAACTGAAAACCAAACCGACTCAGCATTCAGTCAAAGAACTGCGTTCGATCGGGATTCAGCCGGATGTGCTGTTGTGCCGGTGTGACCGCGAGATCCCGGCGTCGGAACGACGGAAGATCGCGCTGTTCTGCAATGTGCGCGAGAGCGCTGTCATTCAGGCGCTGGACATGGCGTCGATCTATGACGTTCCGCTCGCCTATCATGACGAAGGTCTCGATCGGGAAGTTCTGGACGCGTTTGCGTTGTCCGATGCGCCGCCGCCGGCTCTCTCCCGTTGGCAGGGGATTTCAAACGCCATTGCGACCTATGAAGGCGAAGTCACGATCGCAATCGTTGGCAAATACACGGTGCTGAAAGACGCATATAAGTCGCTGATCGAGGCACTCACACACGGCGGCATCGCCAATGGCGTGAAGGTCAAGATCGAGTGGATCGAAAGCGAAGTTTTCGAGAAGGAAGATGCGGCACCTTACTTGGCCGATGTGCACGGGATCATCGTTCCCGGCGCATTCGGCGAACGCGGCGCCGAGGGCAAGATTCTCGCGACCAAGTTTGCACGCGAGCGTTTGGTGCCGTTTCTTGGGATCTGCTTCGGCATGCAGATGGCCTGCATTGATGCTGCTCGCAACCTGGCCGGGATCGAAGGCGCGAGTTCAACGGAGTTCGGGCCGACTGACGAGCCGGTTGTGGGCCTGATGACCGAGTGGGTGCGTGGCAACCAGCTGGAGGAGCGGACGGAAACGTGTGACCTCGGGGGCACCATGCGGCTTGGTGCGTACCCTGCTGTTCTCGCCGACGACAGCCGGATTGCCGAGATCTACGGCTCACGCCAGATCAGCGATCGCCACCGCCATCGCTACGAGGTGAACACCGCCTACCGCGAACGGCTCGAAGCAGCCGGACTGCGGTTTGCCGGGATGTCTCCGGACGGCGTTTTGCCGGAAACCGTCGAGTATCCGGATCATCCCTGGTTCATTGGCGTCCAGTTCCACCCGGAGCTCAAATCCCGGCCGTTCGAGCCGCATCCCCTGTTCAAGAGCTTTATCGACGCGGCCGTCACGCAGAGCAGACTGGTGTGATCCCAAGAGCCCAAACGGTGTCGTACCCAACTGCCGGCAGACAGGCGAGCCGCCGACTGGAATGACGGCTCAACTGCCGGCAGGCAAGTTGACCACTAAAACGCCGGCTCTTGAAACTTTTCGTCGACCGGCACGTGCATGGCGGTCATCAGGCGGTTGCCCTCTGTCGCGAGACCGATGACGTTGAGCATTTCCATGTACTGCTCCTTGGTCATACCTTTGGCTTTTGCAAAGTGGCTGTGAGAGTGGATGCAGTATTCGCAGTTGTTCATGATCGAAACCGTGAGGTAAACGAGCTCTTTTTGAAGCGCGTCCAATGCGCCGGGCGCCATGATCTCTTTCGCCTTGTCCCAGTTGCGCTTCAGCATCGCGGGATCATTCGCTTGCGCCCGCCAGGCGTTGTTGACAAAATCCGTACTGCGCGTTTCGCGGATATCATCGAACACCGCTTTGGCCTCAGGCGCAGCGTCGGCATCGGTCAAGATCTTAACGGTTGGCATCATTTGGTTATCCCCCCGGGTTGTTCGTGGGTTGCGTTGACGTTCATCTGCTAGTCCAGCATGGATGGGGAGCGCTGTCAGCCAGGGAGCCAATGTGATGGGGGACGCAGTTTCAGCGGCGCAGGACGCGCAGCCGCAGACCGTGATGGTTAGTGACGTTGCCTTCGGCCAGGACAAGCCGCTGGCGCTGTTCGCCGGCCCGTGCCAGCTCGAGAGCCGCGCACATGCATTGGAGATGGCGACGGCGATCAAGGAAATCGCGACGTCACTGGGCATCGGTCTCGTGTTCAAGACGTCGTTCGATAAAGCCAACCGGACGAGCTTGTCCGGCCAGCGCGGTCTCGGTCTCGACGCCAGCTTGGCGGTTTTCGCGGAGGTGCGCGAAACACTCGGCTTGCCCGTTGTCACCGACGTGCATGAGCCGGCGCAATGCGCCGTTGTTGCGGAAGCTGTCGACGTCCTGCAGATCCCAGCATTCTTGTGCCGGCAAACGGACTTGCTGGTCGCGGCCGCCAAGACCGGCCGCGTCGTCAAAATCAAGAAGGGTCAGTTCCTCGCGCCGTGGGATATGCGCAACGTGGTCAACAAAGTCCGCGAGAGCGGCAACGACCAGATCTTGCTGACCGAACGGGGGGCCTCGTTTGGTTACAACACATTGGTCTCGGACATGCGTGCACTTCCGATCATGGCGGAGACCGGATGTCCTGTGGTGTTTGATGCAACCCACTCCGTCCAACAGCCGGGCGGGCAGGGCACGTCGTCCGGTGGCGATCGGCGGTTTGTACCGGTCCTGGCACGCGCAGCCGTTGCCGTCGGCGTGGCTGGCGTCTTTATAGAGACCCACCAAGATCCGGATCGTGCGCCGTCCGACGGTCCGAACATGGTCCCATTAAGCGAGTTGCGGGGCCTGCTTGCGCAACTGATGAGCCTCGACAAGATTACGAAAGCACACGCCTATTAGAACCTCACCGTTGACTGATCCATGCCCGCACCCGGCACGTTCACGATCCGCAACAAGGATCGGAACGACATGAAAATTGCCGTGATTGGCGCCGGCATATCCGGCCTCGGTGCCGCTTGGCTCCTCAGTAAATCTCACGACGTGACGGTCTTTGAGCAGGATTCCCGCCTTGGTGGACATGCAAACACCGCTTCCGTTGATGACGGCGCGGGCGAGTTGGGCGTTGATACGGGATTTATCGTCTACAACACGAAGACCTATCCCAATCTCACGGCACTGTTTGCGCATCTGGATGTTCCGACAGCCCAGTCCAACATGTCGTTCGCCGTCACGTTGGACGGGGGGAATTTCGAGTATTCAGGGAGCGGTTTGGCGGGCCTTTTTGGGCAGCCGTCTAATCTTGCTTCGCTCCGTCATTGGCGCATGATTTGGGACGTGCTGCGTTTCTTCCGCGAGGCCGAGCAGCTCAAAGACGTCTCGCTCCATGGCGGCCTTTCGCTTGGCGATTGGCTCCGGTCGCAGGGCTACTCCACAACATTTGTCGAGCGACATCTGCTCCCGATGGCATCCGCGATCTGGTCGACGCCGACCATGCAGGTGCAGGACTTTCCGGCCGTATCTTTCGTTCGCTTCTTTTCGAACCACGGTCTGTTGAACGTGTCCGCTCGGCCCCAGTGGCGTACGGTTGCCGGAGGCAGTCGCGCATACGTGGCCGCACTGGTGGCGGATACTGCGGCCAACTTTCAGGTAGGACGTCCCGTAACGCGCATCGAACGCGAGGCTGAAGGCGTGCGCATTACGATCGGTGACACGGTCGAACGGTTTGACGCCTGCGTCCTGGCCGGGCACGCCGATCAGTCGCTCGCCATGCTGGCGGACGCCGATCGCAGTGAACGCGAGCTGCTGGGCGCATTTCGATACTCCGAGAACACTGCTGTTCTCCACCGAGACGCCAGCTGGATGCCGCGTCGGCATCGGTTGTGGTCAAGCTGGAATTACGGTGCTGAGGCATCGGACGAATGCACGTCCGTCACCTATTGGATGAACAGTCTGCAACCGCTTGAGACTCGCGAGAACTGGTTCGTGACGTTGAACCCGGGCCGGGAAATCAACGACGATCTTGTTGCGCGGCGTGACGTCTATGCGCATCCGACATTCGATCGGCGTGCTTTGGATGCGCAGTTCCGGCTTTGGGGCCTGCAAGGTCGGAGACGGACGTGGTTTTGTGGCAGTTACTTCGGCTATGGGTTCCACGAGGACGGTTTGCAGAGCGGGCTCGCAGCGGCCGAGGCGCTGGGTGGGGTCATGCGGCCATGGTCCATACCGAGCCCATCGGATCGCCTGATCTTCTCGCCGCAAATTCCGCTGGTGCTACCTGAGGCCGGCGCGAGTGTTGCCGCATGACGGCGTCTGACACCATGCGCCCCTGGGCGCTGTACAGTGGCGAGGTCGTACATGCGCGCGTGAAGCCGCAGCCCCATAAGCTGCGATACCGTGTGTTCTCGCTTTTGGTTGATGTCGATCGGCTGGACGAGCTCAGTCGCAAGGTGCAGCTCTTTTCGTACAACCGCACGAACGTGATCAGCTTGTTTGACACCGACTACGGCGATCGGACTCCGGTTCCGGTCGGGGACCGGGCACGCCAGCTGCTGACCGACGCCGGTCTGACAGACAGTGCGTTTCGCATCCGGCTGTTGACCTATCCGCGGGTCTTCGGCGCCGTGTTTAACCCGCTCAGCGTCTATTTCTGCTATCGGGCAAACAACCAAATCGGCGCAATAATCTACGAAGTTAGCAATACGTTCGGCGAGCGCAAATCGTACGTTTTGGAGGCCGGTGCGGCCGAGAACGGCGTGATTGCACAGACGTGCCGCAAGGAAATGTCCGTATCGCCGTTTACGCGTGGCACGGGCCAGTATGCGTTCCGGCTGATTGAGCCGCAGACGTCCGTTTCGGTTGGTGTCGCATTGCGTGACGATTCCGGACCTATCCTCAAGGCGCATTTCTACGGTACGTACAAGTGCTTGACGTCGCCCGAGGTGATTCGCCAATTTCGACGAACACCGTTCTTGGCGCAACGTGTCCTCGGCGGAATTCATGCAGAGGCGTTCAAGCTGTGGTGGAAGGGCGTGCCGGTCTTTCGGCGTCATCGATCGCCCAAGTTTTCTGTTTCGGTGCCGCACGCGGCGCCTGATCGATAGCGCAGGGTTTCCTATGCACGACCGCGAACTCACACGTCCTCCCGTCCCGGAGCCCCTCGGGTTGGGCGCCTTGCGCGATGAATTGCTATTGCAACTCTGCGCCCGCGCATTGTCCGATCGGTTAGACGGCCGGATTACGCTGAACTTGCCATCCGGCCGTGCGCGCACATTCGGCTCTGGTGAACTCCATGCCGAACTCTATCTGCGATCCTTCGGCGTGCTTTGGTCCGCGCTGCGCCGCGGCGCGTTGGGGTTTGCCGAAGCTTACCTCAATCAAGACGTTGATACGCCGGATCTGGCAAACGTCTTCCGTTTCTTTGTGCGCAATCGACGGTCATTGGAGCAGTCGGGCCGTGGTCTCTTTCATGTCCGCCGCACGGACGTTGCTTATCACAAAAGCCGTGCAAACACGCGGGCTGGCAGTCGACGCAACATTGCTGACCATTATGACCTCGGTAATGACTTCTACGCGCACTGGCTTGACCCTGGCATGGCCTATTCCAGCGGTATCTATTTGGCCCCGGATATGACTCTCGCGGACGCGCAGGCCGCCAAATACGCCGAAGTTCTCGCGGCGATGGAACTCGCGGCAGACGACCATGTGCTGGAGATCGGCTGTGGCTGGGGTGGATTTATCGAGGCGGCCGCCAAGATAGGTGCTCGCGTCGATGCGATCACGGTATCGCAGCGCCAGTTGAACTATACGCAAGCGCGCCTTCAACAGGCGGCCCTGTGCAATCGTGCGACAGCCCGGTTCCAGGATTACCGAGATGCGCAAGGAACCTACGACAAAATCGCATCCATTGAGATGATCGAGGCCGTTGGCGAGGACCATTGGAGCACGTATTTCAAAACGCTCTATAGCCGCCTGAAACCGGGTGGGATTGCGGTCGTCCAAGCCATTTCAATTCGCGATGAGAGCTATCCGGATTACCGCCGGAAGCCGGACTTTATTCAGCGTTACATCTTTCCGGGCGGCATGCTGCCAACAAAGGCAATATTGCATGAACAAGCCGCGGCCGTCGGTCTCACAAGTGAAACCTGGCGTGAATTCGGAGCGAGTTATGCGCGCACGTTGGCCGAGTGGCGGCGTCATTTTCACGATCAGTGGCCACAAATCAGCGCACTTGGTTTCGACGACCGCTTCAAACGGCTTTGGGACTATTATCTCACATATTGTGAGGTTGGATTCGCAACCGGCGTCATCGATGTCGGCATCTATCGCTTTCATAGGCCTTTGGTCGCACACCAGAGCTGAAACTCATCCGGTCCGGCCATCCGTCCGTTTCCAGTCTGACTATGATCGACTGCAGACAGCGGGAGAGCACTTTGGCAAGCGAACCGACCACTGGCGAACAGTTATCGCCGTGCGATCTGACGCGTTTCTTCGAAGGCCGGGCAGTGGCATGGGGCGTGTTTGAGGACCGTTTCGGCACTGTGAAACGTCGGTTTCAGATCGAACTCGATGGCCGCTGGGTCAACGAGGCTTCATTTGAGTTATCAGAAACCTTCAAGTTCTCGGACGGTGAGACCGAGACACGTGTCTGGGAACTCGTCCCGTCGCCCGATGATCGCTCGTTCATCGGGCGTTGCTCCGACGCTGTTGGACTGGCAACGGGCGCGATCTCGCCTGGCATGGCAGCCATGCGCTACACGTTTCGCCTCAAGGTGAAAGATCGCGCGGTGAACTTAGAGTTCCACGATCGCTTTTATCCGGTCGGCGAGGACGGTCTTCTCAATCGGACACGCGTGACCAAGTGGGGCATCAAGGTTGGAGAGGTGACGGCCTTCTTCCAGCGACAGCCAGCGCATGAATTCGCGCGCGCCGCGGCTTAGGTCTTACATCGGCGTCGCATAAGAGTTCGCGCTTGGTCAGCGTTCCTGTAACGCCAAGCGCGCTCCAAGCGCACAATAAATGCTACCGACAACTTTGCCCTGCCATTTCAACACCATTGGGTTGCGGCGTAGGACATGTCCCAGGCTGCCGGCGCCAACGGCAAATACAATCGTGCTGATCAGCCCCAGCAGAACAAACACGGCCCCAAGAATACTCAGCTGCAGGACCACGAGGCCGTTTTCCGGACGCACGAACTGCGGCAAGAAGGCGAGAAAAAAGAGCGCCGTTTTCGGATTCAGAACTTCGGCCACAATCGCTTGCCGGAAGGCGCAATCAGCCGTGATGGCAACGCCGCCATGCGCCAAATCCAATGGCGTTTGGTCGAGGATTGCGCGAATACCCAGATAGACGAGATACGCCGCACCGGCATACTTGACGAGCGTGAACAAAAACGCAGACGTCGCGATAACCGCCGAGATGCCGACAATGGCCATCACAGTGTGCAGCACATCACCTGCGGCGATGCCAGCACCTGTGGCGATACCGACCTTGGTGCCAGAAGTCGTGGCCCGCGCCACGGTTAGCAGCGTTGCAGGACCGGGGATAAACACGAAGCCAAGCACGATGATCACGTACGTCAGCAGGGTCGTTGTGTCGATCATGCACAGGCTCCGGTGACAGCAAGCAGCTGAAACCTAGCCATACGGGTTCGACAAAAACAATATGCGCGCGTCCGCTAGAGCAGTGCTGTCTCAGGCGAAAACGTTTTAGTCGATCGCGCGACACGGCCATTTTGACGGAGCAGTCAAACCCGCGGGCAGTTTCGTCTCGGCATCACCGCATGCGATTGACAGCTGCTCGTTAGTCAATCCGACGGCTTGAGACAGGTCCACACCGCTCAGGTCCGCGCGGAACAAGTACGCACCGGAGAGATCTGTTTGCTTCAGCGACGCCAGGCGCAAGTCGGCGCGTGCAAAACTGGCGTACTTCGCCCGTGCACCGTCAAGATTAGCGCCCTGAAGGTTCACGCGGATCAGCTGTGCGCCGACCATGTGCGACTTACTGAGATCAGCCGCCTGTAGCGATGTTCGAATGAATTCCGCCTTCGAAAGATTGGCGCCAGACAGTCGCGCGCCCTCGAAGTTGGCCCGGTTCGCGATCACACCGGAGAGGTTGGCCTTCGTCAGCTTTGCTGACATCAGCACCGTACGTGTCAGGATCGCTTTCTTGAGAACTGCGGTTGAGAGATCCGCCCGCATCAAATTGGTTCGCGACAGATCGGCCCGCTCAAGTTGCGCGCCAGCAAGCGACCGTCCAACAAGATACTTGGCTTGTTTGCGGCATCCGCTCCAGTCCATTCCGGGTCGCGGCGAGTCACCGCATCCGGCCAAGGCCGGCGATGTTGCGGGAATGGCGCTCAAGCACATCGTGCTGAGAACAACGAGCAGCTTTGCTCTGTGAAGCTCGTTAAACATCGGCCAGCCCCTGATCCGGTCGGCAATATTGCCCATGAACATATGTGGTGCGGCTTTAAAGTAGATAAAGAGGCGCACGGATTTCCGTCGGTCCGCTTGCGCCGAGGCACAGCCAGTGGTTCGATAGCCGAATTGCCGCAGAAGCCGTGACTTTTATCGGCACGGCGACGGAGCTGACACCCTGCGAGGCGCAAGGACACGTATGACATCACAATCTGATGAACTCGGCCCTCAGGCGAAGTTTGAGGCCTTTCTCAAGGACGGCCGCTTCATGATCCAACGCTGCAAGGCCACCGGGACGCATGTGTTCTATCCGCGTGTCGCAGTTCCGGGGACCGGCGGGACGGACTTGGAATGGATCGAAGCGTCGGGCTTGGGCACTGTTTACTCTGCAACTCTCAACCGATCCCGTTCGGGCAACGCGAATGTCGTGCTTGTCGACCTGGACGAGGGCCCGCGCATGATGAGCCGTGTCGAGGGTGTCGAGGTTGTCCCAATCGGGGCGCGTGTGCAGGCGCGGATTGCGCAGATCGACGATGCACCTGCCGTCGTCTTTGATCTCATCCCCTCTACAGACGGAGAACACCAATCGTGACACGTGATGGCATACGCGGAGCTACAGCCATTGTCGGCATTGGTGGTGCGGGTTGGGGCGAAGCGCCCGGGCGCAGTGCAATCGAGTTACTTGGCGAAGCGGCACTGGCTGCCGTCGCAGACGCCGGCTTGCGCCTTGAAGATATCGACGGCCTCTGCGCGGCGACCAGTCAGCATGCGTTTCCGACGCTTTCCGTTGCGGAGTACCTCGGCATTGCCCCGACATTCTTCGACGGAACCAACGTGGGCGGGTCATCCTTCGAGATGCATCTCATGCAAGCGGCACTCGCGCTGCAGGCCGGCATTTGTAACGCCGTGCTGATCTGTTACGGCTCAAACCAACGGACCGCCGGAGGTCGGCTGGTATCGCTCAGCGAGCCGCAGTGGCATGAGCAACCGTACCGACCACGTCATCCGATTACAGCTTACGCTCTGGCGACGGCCCGTCATATGCATGAGTTCGGCACGACACGGGAAATGCTGGCGGATATCGCCGTTGCCGCCCGGGATTGGGCACGACTGAACCCCGACGCGTTCATGCGTGATCCGCTGACACGCGAAGATGTCTTGTCGTCCCGCATGGTCAGCGACCCGTTGACGTCGCGCGACTGCTGTCTTGTGACAGACGGCGGTGCGGCCTGTGTCATGGTCCGTGCGGACCGCGCCAAAGACCTGGGCAAGCCGCCGATCTATGTTCTTGGCGTTGGCGGGGCCCACTCCCATCGATCGATCACGCAGATGCGGGATCTCACCACCACGGTCGCGCGCGAGAGCGGGCAGCGGGCGTTCCAGATGGCAGGGCTCGGGCCGAGCGACTGCGATCTGGTGATGCTCTACGATGCCTTCACGATCACCACGCTGCTGTTCCTGGAAGACCTGGGCTTTTGTCCGAAGGGGGAGGGCGGTCGGTTTGTTGCCGACGGGACAATCGCACCCGGCGGCACCGTTGCTGTGAACACCAACGGTGGCGGGCTGTCGTGCGTGCACCCCGGAATGTACGGGCTGTTCTTGATCCACGAGGCTGTAACCCAACTTCGCGGACAGGCCGGCGTGCGTCAGTTGCCGGTTTGTCGGACCGCGGTTTGTCACGGTAACGGCGGCACACTGTCCAGTCAGGTGACCGCAGTTCTGGGTACAGGGGACACACTTTAGCACCGCCGAGAGTAGGCAAGGCTGTCATTGTTTCCGCGCACGGATTCGGTCGCAATTTCGCCATCGAACTCAGTGTCGTGTCACGCTAAATGTATATCCGGCACGTATCATCGGCGCTGGAGCCATGGTGTCTGTTGGTGCGTTGCGTGCGAAACTGCTTCAGCAAGCCCGAGGTGGATCTGTGTCACTTGGTCGTATCGCCGTCAGGACGCTTTCATTTGGCGCTCCGGTTGCGGGTGCCGTCGCGCTGTTGGTCTTGGGCATCAACATGCGTGAAGGGCCCAAGCAGGCGCCGCCGACGGAAACCAGCCGGATCGTTCGCGTCATCACGCTGAAGCCGACGGCGTTTGTGCCCAAAGTGGTTGGTTACGGTGCGGTTAAGCCGGCGCGAACGTGGAACGCAGTGGCTCAGGTTGCCGGGCGGATCGAGTACATCCATCCGGCATTGCGCACGGGCGCCATCCTCAAAGCCGGCACGGAAGTCATTCGCATATCGCCGAAAGACTACGATCTTGCCGTTGCCGAAGCCGAGGCAAACTTGAAGGCCGCTGAGGCCAAGTTGGTCGAACTTGAACTGCAGCAGGACAACGCCCGCCGCTCCCGCGCGTTGGAAACACGAACGTTAGAACTTCAGCGCAATGATCTCACCCGGAAGAAAAACCTGCTCGAACGCGGAAATGTCAGCCAGGCGACCGTTGATGAAACCGAGCGCGCCGTGCTTTCGCAGCAAGTCCGGGTTCAGGACATTGAAAACACACTCCGTCTTTCCCCGGCGCAAATCGACGCGCAAAAGCGACAGATCGAGGTTTCGCGCGCGCAGCTGGAAACGGCCCGCCTGAACAAGCAGCGGACCCGCATCTCGCTACCCTTCGATGCCAGGATCGCAAGCGTCAATGTCGAACGCACGCAGTTCGTCGCGGCCGGCACAGAGTTGGCGGAGGCGGATGATATTGGCGAAGCAGAAGTCGATGCGCAGATTCCTTTGACGCGTTTTGGCGCGTTCGCACGGGTGTCGACGCCGGCAGACTTCGAGCGTCCAAAGCTGGAGCAGGAAGATGCGATCCGCAAAGCGATCGAGCGGATTGGCTGGACGGCGCAGATCCGGCTCCGCTTCAGCGATCGCGACTCGGTGTGGAAAGCCAACGTGCTCCGCACGTCCGATACGATTGATCCGGCGACGCGTTCCGTGGGTGTGATCGTGTCTGTTACCGACCCCTATAGAAGCGCGCGACCCGGCATTCGACCGCCGCTGGTGAAGGGGACGTTTGTCCAGGTTGAGTTATCGGGCCGTGCACTGGATGGGCAGATCGTTGTCCCGCGCGCGTCTGTCCATGGCGACTTTGTTTACATTGCCGACGCAGAGAACAGGCTGCGGATCAAGAAGATCAAAGTGCGCGTGGCTCAGGACGAGCTGGTCCTGGTTGAAAGCGGCCTGCAAGCTGGAGACCGACTGGTCGTAACGGACGTGGCACCCGCAGTCGACGGCATGCTGCTGACCCCGGTGACGGACGACAAGAATGGCGCGGCGTCAACCGCAGCGGCGGCTCCAGTCACCAATCGCGGAGCGGCCAAGTGATCGCGTACTTTGCCAACCATCCGACCATCGCCAATCTGCTGATGATCGCGTTCCTGGCCATCGGTGCGGTGACGGCGCCGACCTTGCAGCGCGAGACCTTTCCGCGCATTGCGCCCAGCAAGGTCGAAGTCACGGTCGTCTATCCGGGTGCGACGCCGGCTGAGGTGGAAGAAGCGATTTGCCAACGCATCGAGGATGCCGTCGACAGTGTCGACGGTGTTCACGAGGTGCAATGCGACTCGCGAGAAAACCAGGCCAAAGCAACGATCGAGATGGTTGAAGGCGGCAACCTCGACCGCTTTTTTACTGATCTCAAGACCGAAATCGACGCCATTAGTGATTTTCCCGACAACGTTGAGACTCCGATCCTGAAGCAGTTGGGGCGTACGGACGCGGTCGCCTCAGTTGCGATTGCCGGCCCCACCGATCGGACGACGTTGAAGCAGTACGCCGAGCGTGTGAAAGACCGCATGAAGGCGTTCGGGGGCATTCCGACGATCACCGTCCAGGGCTTTTCAGACCAACAACTGCGGGTGGAGATCCCGGACGCCGTGCTGCGGCAGTATGGGCTGAGCCTGTCCAGTGTCGCCGATGCCATCCGCCGCCAAAGCGTCGACCTGCCCGCGGGAAGTGTGATGGCCGGGGACGGGGAAATCTTGTTGCGCTTCGCGGATGAGCGCACCACGGTCGATGACCTGCGGGATTTGATTGTCATAACAGCGACAAACGGCGGTCAGATTCGCCTTGGCGATATTGCGAACATCGAAAGCCGCTTTGAGAAGGACGAAGACAAGGTTGTTTTCAATGGCCGTCCCGCCGCGCTGTTGGCGGTGGAGAAATCCGAGAACGATGACATCTTGAAAGTCATAGATCGGATCAACGCATTCCTGGAGGTTGAGCGGCAAAGCGCACCGCCCGGCGTGACGCTCACCGTCGTGACCGATGTCGCGAGCATCGTGAACGATCGCTTGCAGCTCCTGATCTCGAACGGCGCCCAGGGGTTGGCACTTGTGTTTGTCGTGATGTGGCTGTTCTTCGGCGGCCGCTACGCGTTTTGGATCACCATGGGTTTGCCGGTCGCGTTCATGGGCGGTTTCGCGGCCATGGCACTACTCGGTTATTCGATCAACATGCTGACCATGGTCGGGCTTTTGATCGTCGTCGGCTTGTTGATGGACGACGCGATCGTGATCTCGGAAAACATCGCCAGTCAGCGGGAGAAGGGGCTGCCGCCCATGGAGGCTGCAGCCAAGGGTGCAGCCGAAGTTCTCCCAGGCGTGCTGTCATCCTTTGCAACGACGCTCTGTGTGTTCGGATCGCTGGCGTTTCTGTCCGGCGACATCGGACAGCTGTTGCGTGTGATCCCGGTTGTGATGATCGCCGTCTTGGCCGTCTCGCTGATCGAGGCATTTCTCATTCTGCCCAGCCATCTCGGGCATGCCCTGCACGCGACCGACGAAGCTCGCATTGCGCGCGGTTGGGCGCCGCGATTTTTGGACTGGCTGCGCGAGCGGTTCGTTGGGCGGATTGCTACGCTCTCCGTCCGGAACCGATACTTCACAGTCGGTCTGACGATGGCCGCCCTTGTCCTAGCCATTATGGCGATGGCAACCGGCATTCTGAAATTCAGCGCATTCCCCGAACTGGACGGTGACACGCTGGAGGCACGGATCCTGCTGCCGCAAGGCACGCCATTGGCCCGCACGGAAGCCGCTGCACGCGAAATCGAAGCGGCTGCGTTGCGCATCAATGAGCGTCTGACACCGGAACAACCCAACGGCGCTGCCCTCATCACCAACCGGACGATCACGTTCAACAAGAACGCCGATGCGAATGAGTCCGGCCCCCACGTTGCAACCGTGAGTATCGACCTGCTGTCGTCCGAGATCCGCACGGTCGACAACGAGGCGCTGCTCGCGCTGTGGCGGCGTGAGGTCAAACCCATCGCGGACGTGATCGCGCTGAAGTTTACCGAACCGTCGACCGGGCCGGCCGGCAAGGCCATCGACATCCAGCTCAGCGGCAACGATCTGGCTGCGCTCAAGCGGGCGAGTGACGAGTTGCAAGCGTGGTTGCGCCGCTACAATGGCGTTGTCGGCGTGCTCGATGACCTGCGGTTGGGCAAGCCCGAAATCAAGGTCCGAATGAAGGAGGAGGGCGTTGCCCTGGGGCTGCGGGCGGAGGACGTCTCCGATCAGTTGCGCACCGCCTATTTCGGCAAAACCGTCTACGAGATCCAAACCCGCGACGGCAAAATCGAGATCGATGCCCGACTGGCCTTGAGCGACCGCAATCGCCGCGGAGCTCTCGACGACTTCGTCGTAACAACGTCGAGCGGAGAACTTGTACCGTTATCATCAATTGCAACGCTTGAGACCGATCGCGGTTACGCCCGTATCAATCGCATCGATGGTCTGCGCACCGTAACGGTGCAGGGCGATGTCGATACCCGGATCGCCAACGCAGCGGAAGTCGTGGCCGACACGCAGCAGCGTTTCTTCCCGGAATTCCGCGAACGCCATCCGGAGGTCAAGATCACGGTTGCCGGCCAGAACCAGGAAGCAGGTCAGACCAGTTCGTCGATGATCAGCGGTTTCATCATCGGCCTGATCGGTGTGTTCCTGGTCTTGAGCTTCCAGTTCCGCAGTTATGTCGAGCCGATTGTCGTGATGGTCCTCATTCCGCTCGCCTTTATTGGTGCGGTGGTCGGCCACATCCTGCTTGGGCTCGATTTCACAATGCCGAGTCTACTCGGATTTGCGGCATTGGCCGGTGTCGTGGTCAACGACTCGATCCTCCTGGTGAACCAGATCAAGGCCCATCATAGCCCAGGCGGCACCGTGGCAGACGCGGCACCTCCAGCCGTCCGCGCGCGGTTTCGCGCCATCCTGCTGACGTCACTGACAACCGTCGTCGGTTTGCTGCCGCTACTGGCCGAGACCAGTCTACAAGCGCAGGTGCTGATTCCGCTCGTGACCAGTCTCGCCTTCGGACTGATGGCCTCGACCATTCTGGTGTTGTTCGTTGTTCCCGCGTTCTACGCCATCCTCGACGACTTCGGCCTGAGCACGCTTGCCGACGAACGCCGCCATCCCGAAGGTGCCGCGCACGCAGGGCATTGAGTCATGGATTGAGACGCCACGCCGATCGGCCGACAGGTGCGAGGGAGCATACGGACATGAAACCATGAGATTTGCAGCCATCGCGGATGTCCACGGTAACGTCGCGGCGCTCGAAGCCGTCCTTGCCGACATTGCGGCGCTGGGCATTTCCGACGTCGTCAATCTCGGCGACCACTTCAGTGGACCACTTGCGGCCGGGCGGACGGGAGACTTGCTGCTCCAACGTGATTTTCCATCGATCCGCGGCAATCACGACCGGTGGCTTCTGGAGCAGTCTCGCGACGAGATGGGCCCGTCCGATGCCGTCGCGGATGCGGACCTTCGGTCCGAACACAAGGCTTGGCTCGCGGGATTGCCGGCAACGTTGGTGTATCAGGACGAGGTCTTTCTGTGTCACGGCACGCCGACCAGCGACACGACCTACTGGCTCGAATCTGTCTCACCGGACGCCATCGTTCACCAAACGCCGATCGAACAGGTTGAGCGCGAAGCCCAAGGCGTCGACTTTCCGCTGATCTTGTGCGGCCACACGCATATCCCGCGCGCCGTCCGCCTGCGCGACGGCCGGTACATCGTCAATCCCGGCAGCGTCGGCGTGCCCGGCTACGACGACGACGCGCCGGTCTACCACGTCGTCCAAACCGGCAATCCGGACGCCTGTTACGCCGTGCTCGAAAAGGTCCGCGGTCAATGGCAGGTCATGTTCCGGTACGTCCCCTATGATACGGCCCCGATGGTCACCCTCGCGAAAAGCCGCAACCGTCCGGAATGGGCGCGGGCGCTGGAAAGCGGATGGGTGCGGTGATTGTGGCGCGTAGGGCTGTTGGTGGTGGTGCTACCTGCTGTGAGGGTTTGGGGTGAGGGGGGAACTGGCTGGAAGTGTGCTCCTACTCGAATCAGTTATAGATAGAGACTGATCGGATAACTGATTTAATAGCAGAATATGATGAGAATTTTGCCAACAGTCAGCCGGTTTGTGCCACTCCGCACGGGTGAGATATTCACTTGGTTGGGTATCCTCGGAGGCGCGATAACTACATTCTCCAATTTGCAGGCCGTTTTGAGCTTGGCCGACTGGGCACGTGCGCTCGTCCAAACTTGGGCTGGATGGGTAAATCTGATGTGGGCCTATGTTCTATTTCCGCTACAAGTCAATATATGGCCGGGTAGTAGATTTCAAGCGACAATGGCGATAGCACTCATGTGCGCCGCTGTTGGAGCATATCTTTCGAGTGCACCGGGGTCAGAAGATAACCATTGGCGTCCACGCCTGTCGAACGTTCTACGCCTTAACGTTTTCGCCGCAGTTCTTTTTTTTACTATACAAGCATGGTTCATTGGATATTATATTAATGAAACGATTTGGGCAGATATGCCTGACTGGTTCAGAGAAAGTTTCTCCTATATCAATTTGCTAGTTTACGCGTGCGTCATCTATCTTGGTTTGGCCCACTGGCCGATAAGTGCAGCGTTCACAGCGATTTTTGCGGCAATTGTTTTCAGCTTGGTTTTTCAAGAAGGCGCTCGCGCGTTTCCGGTCAGCCCAGACGCAGATCGCTGCTTGTCACTGTTGGTGGGCAACGGCCTTGCGATTTTCTCTGGTTTGCTTGTTCTGTATTTAGCTCCACCAAGAGCGTTTGCAAAGCGGCTTCGATGGATCATCATGGGTTTGGTTTTTCTGATTGCTCTCAACGCGATTTCATTACTGAACGATAGCATATTCGCAAAGCTATAATGAGATATGTATTGAGCATGGCTGCTTTAGACTACCTCACCCCACCCACGAGCCCCACACATGACCGCAGACGACATCATCGCCGCGCTACACCTTGCCCCGCACCCCGAAGGCGGCCACTTCCGCGAAACCTTCCACGATGCCGGGGCGTCAGACCGCGCGCACTAAACGGCGATCTATTATCTCCTGAAGGCCGGGGAGCGGTCGCACTGGCAATGTGCTAACAGACAAGCGCACTCTCGCGTTTGTTCCCCATTGGCCCAGCGCGGAACAACTCAGTCTGAGCACCGCAAGCTCACAGTTGAGGGCTGAGCGGATGTGCTGGGCGCCACCCATCTTCAGCCGCAGATGCTCCTAGTCGCAACAACACAATCTGTTCCTAGTCGCTGCGAGATCGGCGACAGTGGGACATGACGCGCTTATTCAGCGTTCCATCGCTCGGCGAGCAATTGACCAGAATTGGCTAATCGAGAGGAATATAAAAACCGCGCGCAGCTCGTCGCTATCCCGCGACTCGCCGTAGCGCCCAGGAGCCTGATAGGCTCTGAGTTCGATTGGGTAACCGAGGTAAAGCCATGGCTCTGATCAACAAAGTCGAAGTTATCGAGTTTGCGTTCCAAGTGAACAACCTTGGCGTATCTATGGATGGTCCCGGAGCCATCTACAACCTAGGTTACAGCCCGGGCAGCGTCACCGAGCTGACTAAATATGCCACCATAATTCATTGCGATGATGGCAGCTCCGGTGCCTATGTCGCGCATTGGGGCGGCTCCCGCGCTTCAATGGCGCAAACTCTGACATTGGCACCCAATCTCATCGGTCGAGATCCCGACACCCGCGAAGAAATCTGGACAGACTTGAAGCGGGAACTTCGCCAGCATGACGGGATGGGTATCGGTCCTATTGATATCGCGCTGTGGGACCTTGCTGGCAAGCGTTTGGGAGCATCCGTTTCGCAATTGCTCGGCGGCTTTCGCAAACGCTTAAAGACGTATGCTTCAACATATCACGGCGATCGAGTTGGCGGATTGGATAGCCCCAAGGCGTTTATCGATTTTGCAGAGCAGTGTTACGAACTTGGATACCGCGCCTTCAAAGTCCACGGTTGGCATGATGGTGACGCAAAGGAGGAGGCAGACAACGTCCTTGCGGTCGCGCGCGCTGTCGGTGATCGTATGACGTTGATGCTCGACCCTGCTAACCAGTTGCGCACCTTCGCGGACGCTCTCTATGTCGGACGAGCCTGTGATGAAGGAAACTACTTCTGGTACGAAGATCCGCTGCGAGATTGCGGCGTGTCTGCCTTTGCGCACAAGAAGCTGCGGGAGGCTCTGAAGACGCCGCTGCTGCAAACGGAGTATTTGCGAGGCTTCGAAACGAAGGCTGATTTCCTGATCGCTGGCGGCACCGATATGCTACGCGCCGACCCCGAATACGATCTCGGTATAACCGGCGCTATGAAAATCGCTCATCTTGCAGAGGCATTTGGCGTCGATGTCGAGATCCACGCTTGTGGGCCGGCGCATCGGCACTGCATGGCAGCCATCCGTAACACAAACTACTATGAGCTAGCGCTTGTCGGTCCCAATACGCCTAATGCCATTCCGCCTGTCTACACGTGTGGCTACAATGATCAGATAGACGCCGTCGATGATGACGGCACAGTGCCCGTTCCAAACGCGCCGGGTCTCGGAGTTGCCTACGATTGGGACTTTATTCGCGGGAATGAGACGGCCGCAGAGGTCTTCAAGTGACTTCAGCGATCGCAGCGCACACCGAAAGATATCGGCATAAGCGCCGACCTTGGTCACCATGGGAGCGGCGACACTGCAGTGACGCCAGCGAGGTCACAGTCGCATAAGTGGTCATGGCTTTCTCCTTATCTCTCATTATCTCTCAGGGAGAAGCCAGTTGAGCGGTGATGCCGGGTTTCGGTGTTGAGCAGTCCTGCCACGGCAAATCATCCGCTGACGGATCGATGTTAATGACCCAAACCGGAAAGCACGCCCGCTGCGAAGGTCGCGCGGCTTCAACGGCCGTCAAGAGACGCAAGGTCGGATTGTTCAACGCGATCACCCCGGACGCGTGGTGAGCGCAATGCAATTTGCCGATGCATCTGGCGTGCAACTTTGCGAACGCTATCACCTAACCGGTTGATTGATCCGGAGATATTCGTCTGTGGCAGTGAGTGGGGAAACCATACCGCCGAAACTGGTCATCCTCTGCAAGGATAGCGCGGCGCCCCGCAGGCCCGAACGTCAGCCTGGATCGAAACGATGTGTCACTCCTGATCGGCACCGGGAGGTGTTCCGCCAGATTGAAGCGCGGTCCCAAGCCATCCATCAGCTCGCTTCGTCCAATAACTTTCGTGCAACCGAGAGCTGAGTGGTCCCGGAGTACCATCGCCGATTTCCATGCCGTCAACTGATGCTATCGGGATCACACCGCCCGCGGTGGTGGTGATAAATACCTCATCACAGGAGGCTAGGCGATCAGGCGGTATTTCAGTTTCCGCAACGGGGATTTGTAGCGAAGCGGCCAGTTCAATAATCGTTCGGCGTGTCATTCCGTCGAGCACGTTTATGGCTTCCGGCGTAAAGAGCTTGCCATCCTCAACGATAAAAACGTTGAAGCCCGGACCTTCGGCGAGGTTGCCCTCAACGTCTTGGAGCAAAACGGTCTCGCACCCGGCGTCATAGGCCTCCAGCAGCCCGAGCTGAAAGTCTAGCCAATGATAATGCTTGACGCGTGGGTCGACCGACACCGGCGGGATCCGCCGCCGATCAGAAAGATGAAGCCGCATGCCTCGTTCTTGGATCTGCGGTCTTGCAATCCAAACGTAGGGAATGGCGTAGGCCCGAAAACGATTGACACAGTTGCGTACGTCTCGATCGCCAACCGGTGGCACACCTCGCGTCATGAGAAATTGGATATAAGCGGAGCTGTAACCTCCACGGCCCACCAATTCGTGAAGAACACTGCGCAACTCCTCCTCGGTTGGTGGGGTCATCCGCAGGCGCTCAGCCGAGCGATAAAACCGCTCGATGTGATCATCGAGCCGAAAAAAATAGCCACCCCAAAAGGACACAGTTTCTTGAAACGCATCAGACCGTGTGAACCCCCAGTCGAGCAAGGGAACGCTCGCTTCGTTGGCCGGTAGGTAAGCACCATCGACGTATGCGACACCCTCCAACATCGCGTCATCTGGCTGACGCATGCTTTGTTCGATCAATTCGAGGGCGATTGGCACGGAGCTTCTCCAGCGACTTCATGCATGACTTCAAATTCTCAGATATGAGAAAATTCTCAAATGTGCAACCGCATTCTCCAATTGCTAAGGTTCATCTCCAACCGGACGGACGAAGGACTGCATGACCAAGACGAGACTGATCGCCGACACTGAGCAGATGCGAGTAGGAGCAGCGATCCGTGAGCTGCGCAAAGCGGCGCGATGGACGCTCGCAGATCTTGCAGAGACCACCGCCATCCCCGTTGCAACGCTTTCGAGGATCGAGCGCGGTGTGTCTGGTGGCTCCTTCGACAAGATCTCCCGCATAGCTCGGGCTTTCGGCAAGTCGTTCGACGAAATCACAACCCTGACGTCTCATCGTGCCCCCTCTTTAGTCCTAAACATCACGCGTGGTGGTGCTGGCCGGTGCTTTGCCAACAACCGCTATGACTATGAGGTACTGGCCGCTGATGTGACCCGGAAAGCATTTGTGCCGCTCGTCATGACAATCAATGCCAGATCGAGACCGGGCCCATATGATTGGACGAGCCACCCGGGTGAAGAGCTTATCTACGTCCTGACTGGTCGCGTGAAGCTGTTCACGGCCGCTTACGCTGCTGTTGAGCTTGCGCGTGGTGACAGCGCCTATATCGACAGCGGAATGAGCCACGCATTCGCCACAGTGACAGCCAACGGATCACCATCCAAGATCCTCGCAATCTGCACGTCGGATGCGGGCACCGCGATCGGGCAAAGTCATTCGTGATGGAGAGCGATACTTCGGCTGATGTCAGGTATTGGCCACTTCAGGTCATAGTCTGTTGCTTTGTCACGTCTGGCGCCGCCAATGTCGGGCGCAAACGATGGCTCAAGCTGCTGTCTGCAAGTGACAGGAATTTGGCCAAGACACACGATTCGACGAACTCAACGCGTCACGTAAAGTCGTGCGAGCTTGCCACACCACGCAATCCCCACCCCAACGAGCCCCACACATGACCGCAGATGACATCATCGCCGCGTTACACCTTACCCCGCACCCGGAAGGTGGGCACTTCCGCGAAACCTTCCGCGATGCCGGGGCCTCAGATCGCGCGCACTCAACCGCGATCTATTACCTTCTGAAGGCCGGGGAGCGGTCGCACTGGCATCGGGTTGATGCGGCGGAGGTCTGGCATTGGTATGCGGGCGCGCCGTTGGAGTTGTCGCAATCCGATGGTGGCGCTCCGGCGTTGGCGCAGATCCTCGGCACCGACATCGCGTCGGGTGCGCGGCCGCAAATCGTCGTGCCGGCGAACACTTGGCAATCCGCGCGCAGTCTTGGCGACTGGACGTTGGTGGGCTGCACTGTGGCGCCGGGTTTTGAGTTTTCCGGCTTCGAGATGGCACCACCGGATTGGTCGCCCGGCAACACGTAGCGTGGACGGACGGGCAAGCGTCGAACCACTCAGGCCTTCGCCTTGGATTCGTCCTGACGTTCCGCGACATCGCGTATGATTGCCATCGTCCGATAGATGCCGTGGACGAATTTGCCGTAAGGCAACGTCAGGAACAGCGCGAACACAAACCCGAGGTGGACGACCAGCAGCCAGCCCATGGCCGACGTGTGCCGGAAGAACAAGAGCGCAAGACCGGTCGCCGACACGATGAACAACAGCGCCAGGAACGCGTGGTCCATGCCGAAGTGCCGACGGTTGGCCGGTTCGGGGTCGGCCTGCACTTTCAGCCAGAACAAGCCGACCGTACCGATACACAAGAGCACGCCACCAACGGTCCCTAAAACCACCGGTGCCGAGTACCAGGAGTAGGGCGCTTCCCAACCCAGGAAGTAATGCATCAACGTCGCCACGGATGTGGACGCGAACGACAACAGGAAGCCCCACAACGTCGCCATGTGAAAGTGACGCCGGCCCAGGCTGTAGCGCTCGTCGATGTCATTGCAGCCATCACCCGCACCGCCGAGATGACGCGTTGTGCCGGCTTCGCGAAACGCCTGGATGATATGGCGGAGGCCGACGTTGGATGTACCGCACGCCGTCCAATAGCGCACGCCGCCAATGATCATCGCCAGCACGGCCCATCCGAACGTCACGCCGCCGAGCAGCACCATCACGTTGTGCGGCATGATCTGATAGAACGCGCCGGGGCCTTGGTGGACGGCCGTCATGGCGCCGGGGGCTACAAACGCAATCGAGCCGGCGATGATGAGTGTCAGAACGATGCCGGTCAGGATCGCGACCCACAAGCCGTTGCGCTCAAACGTGGCTCCCAAGCTGCTCGGCCAAGCGAAGGCGACATAGGTTTCCGTGCGCACTTCGGCGAAGCGTTTGGGCAGATTCAAGCCGAATTCGTGTGGCGGCGCATACTGGCAGGAATACCAACAACCCTTGCAGTTGTGACAGAGGTTGGCCAGGTGGCCGAGATCCGCGACCGAGAATGCGCGCCGCCGCTCCATGGCCGGGAAGACGGGACAAAACCCTTCACAGTACCGGCACGCGTTGCAAATCTCCATCGTGCGCCGGGCGTCCAGGATTGCGGCGGTTTCCTGAAGCGCCGTCGGCGATGGCGGGTCGCTGATGTAAGCCGAAGCCTCAGTTACGGACATAGCGCGCAGCTCCTTCACCAGCCTTCAGGCCAAATACCGTGCCAATGGTCATGCCGATCCCGGCGAGATAGCCCTGGCCCAGGATGTTGCCGGCCATGATCTCTCCGGCCGCCCAAATGTTGGCTGTGGGCCGCCCGTCGGCCATCGCAACCTTGGCGCCCTCATCAACCTGCACACCCAGATAGGTGAAGGTGATCCCCGGCCGAAGCGGATACCCATAATAGGGCGGGCGATCGATCGGGCGCGCCCAATTGGTCTTGTCGGGCTGCAGGCCGGTCGTCCGGCGACCATCATGCAAAGTCGGGTCGAATGGCCCCTCAGCGGCGCACGCCGCGTTATAGGCGGTCACGGTGTCAGCGAGCGCGACGGGATCGAGTGCCAGCTTGCCGGCCAGTTCGCCAATGGTGTCAGCGCGTTCCGGCGGGAAGATCGACGGCATAAACAGCTCAATCGCTTTGCTGTCGAGTATGGAATAGCCGATCTGGTCCGGCTGCTTGGCGACCAATCGACCCCAGATCGCGTAGCGCTTGGGCCAGAAGTCTTCGCCCTCGTCATAGAAGCGCTGGGCGTTCTTGTTGACGACAATGGAGAACGGCACGCTGTCGAGACGTGTCGCGATGCCGCCGTCGTAGGCTGGCGCACGGGCATCGATGGCGACCGCGTGGCACTGGTCGGCTTCACCGATTGCCGCCATGTTCTCGCGAAGCAGTAGTTTCAGTAGCCCACCCTTGGCATAGGGCGTGCCGCGAATGAGAAAGTTCTCTGCCGCATCGCCCCAGGCCTCTTTCAGCCACTCGCGGTTGGCCTGGAAGCCACCGGCAGCCGCAATCAGTCCCCGCGCTTCGACCCGCTGCATGAAGCCGTTGGCGCGGATCTTGGCCGCAACGAAAAAGCCGTCGTCGATCTCGAGATCCACAACCTCGGTGTCGTAAGCGACATCAATACCGAGCTCGTCAGCACGCACGTAATAGGCGTTGAGCAACGCCTTGCCGCCACCGAGAAAGAACGGGTTGGTACGGGAGAGCGACAGCGTGCCACCCAACGACTTCTGGAATTTCACGCCTTGTTTGGCCATCCAGGCTCCGACGTGCTGTGACTCGGCAATCGTCATGCGCGCCAGCGCCTGGTTCGTCTTGCCGGCCGTAACGCGCATCAGGTCATCAAAGTATTCGTCGACCGGATAGCTGTCCGTGAGAACGCCGGTTGGCTCGTCATGGGCCACGCGCAGATTGCGGGTATGGCGGGAATTGCCACCGCGGAAGCCTTTCGGCGCCGCCTCGCAGACCAAGACACGCACCCCGCGCTCTGCCGCCGAGACCGCCGCACACATCGCAGCATTGCCGCCGCCGGCGACAATCAGGTCATATCGCTTCCGCGGATCAAACATGATAACCCTCGCGCACGCCCGTACTGTATCCAATTGCATACATAAGGCAAGTTCATAGATTGAAATCCTGACATATGCGATCGCAGCTCGGTGTAGGTTACGGGTTCTGACGCAAATGCGCAGGCGAGCAGGAAAAGAGCAGTGCCCATGGATACGGACGTTTACACCGCGCTTCTTGAGGCCATTGATGCAGGCGAATACCCACCGGGTACCCGTCTCGTAGAGACCGAACTCGCCGAGCGGTTCCATGTGAGCCGCACGCCGGTGCGCGAAGCGCTGAACCGGTTGGAGTCGCAAGGTGTCGCGTCGCGAGACAGTCGCCGCGGCGTTATCGTTGCCGTGCTCGACCACGACCAATTGGGTGAACTCTATGATGTGCGCGAAGTTCTAGAAGGATTTGCTGCACGATTGGCTGCGCGACACGCCGCGCCCGCCGAAATCGAAGTTTTGCGTGAGTTGGTCACCGACGATGCTCGGAACCTCGATGATCCATTGCTGCTGGCGCGGTCCAATCGCCGGTTTCATCGTCAGCTGCATCGCGCGTCGCACAACCGCTATCTCAATCAGATGCTGGAGACGATGCGGCGCTCCCTCGCTCTGTTGTCCGGAACCACTTTGGAAGTGCACGGGCGCGGTGCAGAATCGATCGCAGAACATGACGCGATCGTCGTCGCGATCGAGACGCGCGACGAAGCCGCGGCGGAGGCCGCCGGCCGCGCTCATATCGTCAATGCCTACAAGGCCAGGTTGAAACTCATGGCCAGTCGCAGCTAGCGCATCCGCGACGATATGTTGCGCTGCAGTATGATCACGGTTGTGACGGTTCTGTGGCGCAATGGTGACAGGCCGATTCGGAACACGCCACTTCGCCGATCACATCTCCCGATATCCATTGCGCTTTGAGGGCCAAGTCCGCAACGTTTGTGGTTACCCACGGGTTGTTGTCCAGTGTCTTGCGTACGCGTGATCGTCCCCTCGAGAGGCTCGTCACGCGAGGGGGGAATTAGAATGCAAGGACCGCTATTTGCACGCGTCGGCCTATCTGCAATTGCAATCGCCATTGGCACAACAGCGGCCACAACGACGAGCCATGCTGGTGGTTTCGCCATTCGCGAACAGTCTGCCTCGTCGCAAGGCGCATCGTTTGCCGGGTCAGCTGCAGGGTTTGACCTCAGTTCGATGTACTGGAACCCGGCCGCCGTTACGACCAAGAACGGCATGAACTCCGAAAGTCATGTGTCGGTCATTCTTGGCAGTCTTAAACTGACGTCCGAAGGTGGCGCCATCGACGGTCTTGGCATTGGCGACGACTCCGGTCAGCTCGCCGATCCAGCTCTCGTCTCGACATCTTATTTGAACTACCAGATGGGCGACGTCTACTTCGGCATCAGCCTCAATGCCCCGTTTGGTCTCACGACGAAGCCCGAAAACAATTGGGATGGGCAGGTCCTCGGGTATACGTCGAAGCTACTCACGATCAATGCGGCGCCGACCGTTGGCTATAAGATTATGCCGGGGGTTGCTGTCGCCGTTGGCGTGCAGGTGCAGTACATCGATACCCGTCTGACCACGCTGACCGGCACGGCATTGGATGCCGTCAATGTCGAGGGCGACGACATCGGCTTCGGCTTTACGGCGGGCGTTCTACTTGAGCCGACGAAATCAACAAAGATCGGTCTCGGTTTCCGTTCGTCGGTATCGCATACACTCGAAGGCGAGCAAGACAACGCGCTCGGAAGTTCAGACATCGAGGCGGACGTTGATCTGCCGGAATTGGTCACGCTCAGTCTGCGTCAAGATCTCACAAACAAACTGACGTTTCTGGGCACAGTCGAGTGGACGAACTGGAGCCGTGTTCAGACGATCGACATTGTGTGCACCGGTGTCGATGGTGCCGCCTGTCAAAACGAGGGAGACACCCTCAACACTTTAAGTTTGAACTATGATGATGGCTGGTTCTTCGCGGCGGGCCTGGAGTACGCCTATTCGTCAACACTCTTGCTCCGTACCGGTATTGCCTATGAGATCTCGCCGGCACGCGAAGATACGTCACGAACCGTGCGCCTAGCGGACAACGACCGTCTTTGGGTTTCCGTTGGCGCCACGTACAATTGGTCCGCGAATACGGCCATTGATTTTTCCTACACGCACATCTTCGTCGAGGATGGCAAGATCAATCAAACCGACGAAAATTCAGGCGCGGATCTGATCGCCGATGCCGACGCACATGTCGACATCATATCTGCATCCGTGAAAATGAAGTGGTAACCAGACGCTCTGCTGGTCTATCACCGTTATGACTGCACCAAAGCCGGCCACGCGCCGGCTTTGTCGCGTTTGGATGATCTGCAAGCCCACCAAAGTCGCTGAAGCATGGAGTTTGGAGAATGGCCACTTCAGAGCTGCCGACACGAGACGACGTTATCGCTGCCGCTGCACGGATCGGCGCCCATATTCTGCCGACGCCGTTGATCGAGCATCCCGTGCTGAACAGGCTGACGGGCGGCCGTATCCTGCTCAAGGCGGAGAGTCTGCAGCGGACGGGCTCGTTCAAATTCCGCGGCGCGCTCAATGCGATCTCGCAGTCCGACCGTGAAACCTATCCCGGCGGCGTCGTGGCGACGTCTTCCGGAAACCATGCTCAAGGGGTTGCGGCCGCAGCCGCACTTTGCAATGTGCCGGCCGCAATCGTCATGCCTTCGGATGCGCCGCCGCTGAAGATCGAGCGGACCCGGACGTTCGGCGCCGAGGTCATACTTTACGACCGCGCCAGCGAGGATCGCGTTGCCATTGCCAAGGATGTGTGCGCCAGCCGTCAAGCCGACTTTGTGCATCCGTTTGATGATCCGAGGGTCATGGCCGGGCAGGGCACCGTTGGGCTCGAGATCGTGGAACAGAGCGCGGCCGGCGATGCCTCTCCGGATCAGGTCCTGGTCTGCTGCGCTGGCGGCGGGCTGCTGTCCGGCATTACGTTGGCGGTTAAGGCCGCAAGCCCGCAGACGACAGTACACCCGGTCGAGCCGGCTGGATTTGATGATTTCGCGCGATCGCTGGCCGCCGGTGTGCGCCAGCAGAATACGCAGAGGGCCGGATCGCTCTGCGATGCCTTGTTGGTGGAACAGCCCGGCGAACTCACGTTTGCTGTCGCGAAAATGCACTGCAGCCCGGGCATCGTCGTCACGGATGCTGAAGCCTGCGACGCGGTACGATTTGCATTCCGCGAACTCAAGCTGGTTCTGGAACCGGGCGGCGCTGTTGCCCTGGCCGCCGTGCTGACCGGGAAAGTGGAAACCGCCGATAAGACCATCGTCTGCGTCTTGTCGGGTGGAAACGCCGACCCTGCGATCTATGCAAAGATCCTGTCGGAGTAGCGCAGGTCGATGCCCACACTACGCGCCGCGCATCAACGACCGCATGGCGCGATCGAGACCGTCGAGCGTCATGGGGAACATACGATCCCCGAACTGTTGCTTGATCATTTCCGTCGACGGCGTCCAGGCCCAATGGTCGGCGTCAACGGGGTTGAGCCAGACGCAGCTCGCGTAGATATCGAGCACCCGTTGCAGCCACAGCCGGCCCGGCTCCGGGTTCATGTGTTCAACTGACCCTCCGGCCATGGCGACCTCATATGGGCTCATGGCCGCGTCGCCGACAAACACGACCTTGTAATCCGACGGATAGGTATGAAGGACCTGCCAGGTGTCGACGCGCTCGGTCCAACGCCGGGCGTTGTCGCGCCAGACGAACTCGTACAGACAGTTGTGAAAGTAGTAGTATTCGAGGTGCTTGAATTCATTGCGCGCGGCTGAGAACAGCTCCTCCGCCGCCTTGACGTGCCAGTCCATCGATCCGCCGACATCGAAGAACATCAAGACCTTGACGGCGTTACGGCGCTCCGGGCGCATTTGAATGTCGAGGTAGCCCTTTTCCGCCGTGCCGCGAATGGTTCCGGAGAGATCGAGTTCATCCGGCGCACCGGCGCGGGCGAACGCGCGCAACCGCCGCAGCGCCAGCTTGATATTGCGTGTTCCCAGTTCGACGCTGTCGTCGAGGTCTTTGAACTCGCGCTTGTCCCAGACTTTGATGGCACGGCGATGCCGGCTTTCGTCTTGCCCGATGCGGACACCTTCGGGGTTGTACCCGTAGGCGCCGAATGGCGACGTGCCGCCGGTGCCGATCCATTTGTTGCCACCCTGATGGCGGCCTTTCTGCTCCTGCAATCGCTTCTTGAGTTCCTCCATGACCTTGTCCCAGCCGCCGAGCGCCTCAATCCGCGCCTTATCCTCCTCCGACAGATGCAGCTCGGAAATCTTGCGCAGCCATTCATCGGGAATATCGGCCTCGATGGTTTCCGTCATGAGTTCCAGGCCTTTGAAAACCTGGCCGAAAACTTGGTCGAACCGGTCGAGATAGCGCTCGTCCTTCACCAGGCATGCGCGAGATAAATAATAGAAATCCTCAACCCTGCGATTGGCGAGATCAGCGGACATGGCCTCCATCAACGTAAGATACTCGCGCAGCGTCACTGGTACGTTCGCCGCCTTGAGTTCGTAGAAGAAGTTCAAAAACATGGTCCCGCCCATGGCTTAGTTCGAACTGCGCGCCCGCCGTCAATCAGGTGCAGCATCGCCTATGCTTGTTGCCACGAACAGTCCATGCAACGTCGCAGATTTCATACGTGGTCTATAGACTTAAGGCGTGTGTTTCGCCGAGCCGTGCGCAGCAACGGAGAGAGCCATGTCGAAGTCCGTTTCCAGACAGCCGGAAGTGCGCTCGTTTCCCACCGACGGTCTGATCCCGAACAATCCCGCATTGCCGATGCTGATTTGGCGAGGCGTTCTCCCAGAGCTGGCCCTCGATAGCCCGCACGACGTCATCCGGCACCTCCAGCTGAATGCATGGGCCGGCGCGTGGATCAACGGGATCTATCCGTTCCAACATTATCATGCACGCGCACATGAGGTGCTGGTGATCACATCCGGCAGTGCCGAGGTGATATTTGGCGGGCCCGGCGGTTTGAAAACGACGGTGTCGGCAGGCGATGTCGTCGTTTTGCCTGCCGGAACCGGCCACTGCCGCCTCGACGAGGCGCCAAACTTCAGCGTCGTCGGCGCATACCCGGCGGGCCAGGAGGACTGGGATCTCAAGCGCGACCGGCCGCAAGACTTTGCATTAGCCCAGTCCGAGATCCCAAACGTACCGCTGCCGAAAACCGACCCGTTGTTCGGGGTGGATGGGCCGTTGGTCGATCTCTGGCCACGGCCTTAGCGGGACGGCGGATCGGCGTCCATAGGATCGGATTTGTCGTCCGACTTTGGCTCTGACTTAAAGAGTTCGCTCATGATCCCGCGCACACGAACGGGCTTTGTCGCCACGTTCGGCAGAGGACGAATGACCTCGATCGCTGCCACACCAACACGAGCGGTCAGCGCACCGTTGAAGGCCCCTTCGCCCAGGCGGGATGACACCCGGCGCAGGAGATCCTGGCCCAAGAACTGACCGAGCAAATCATCCGTCAAGGCCAGTCCACCTGCCGCAATCAAGTTGGTCAGCACCATACGGCCGAGCCGCAAAGCGCCGAGCAATCCGGGACGTCCGCCATACAACGTAGCGACTTCGCGGAGCATCCGAATGTTCTCGACAAAGACGTAGGCAACGTCGATCAGCAACATCGGGCTCAGGGCCGTAACGATGGCAATCCGCTTCGATGACGACAGCACAATCCGCCGTGCGCGTTGGTCGAGCGGCGCAATCAGGTCGCGGTCGGCAAGCGTCAGGAGTTCGCCCGGATCACGCACATCCTGGGCGTGCTCCGAGAACTGCGCAACGTGCCAGGCCACGTCGGATCGACCGCGAAACAGCCGGGCAATGTCAACAGCGGTCTCACGCTCCAGATCAAGGTCCTGTGTCCGAAGCGCCTTGTCGGCCCGCTCGCGCACGCGTTCGAGTTTCCGCAGGCGGAAGACGCCGATCAGCTCGCGAAAGACCAAAACGACGCCGGCTACGAGAAGCAGGACAAGAAGGCTCGTGGACAGCCAGCCAATAAACCCGTCTGATGCCAGAGCAGCAGAAATCAGGTGTCCAAACCACATGCTCAGGCCGAGGCCGATCAGGCCGAACATGGCAGCGAAGAACAAGCTGCCCCAACGAATGCCTTCAGCGACATCCGCTTTGTCCGGCAACCGATAGACACCGTCGACGTCGTCCTCGCGCTCGGATGGTGGCGATGCACGCTCGTCGAACGCATCGGACACGGGATCAAGCGCCGGATCGTCCACCTTGAACGCGCGAGGTTTGCGTTTGTTGCCTTCGGTGTCACTCACGGCAGCCTGTCTCCAAGCAGGAATTCGAGTGCCCTGTCGAGGCGGATATGCGGCCAAGGCCTATGGTCCAGCTCGCTTGCAGATCTCGTGAGACTTGGTGGGCGAAACCGCACAAAATGGACGCCAGAAAAGGCGTTGTCCTCCGCGGCAGCAAGTGCCGCGGCCGCATCCTCCGGCAAGTCGCCTGGAAAGATCGCGGCTTCCCGCTCGCCATCGAAGCACTCGTCGCCAATACGCTCGCCCGGCATCGGCACACCGCGAATGCAGGCCAGATCTTCGCCATCGACCGTCGCCCGGGTCTCGCGCGTTGCCCGCAACGCCGCGAGCGCAAGAACATCAATGTCGGCGCCCTCGTCAATTGCATGGGCCATGGCTTGGGAGGTGAGCAGTTCGAGGATGTCGCTCAAGCGGTCGTGGCTGGTTTGCGGAAGGTGATCCGCCTTGGTCGCCGCAAACAGGATCCTGTCGATCCGCCGGCGGCCAATCAGCCGCGTCAGCCAAGAATTTGAACCCGGGCGATAGGCCCGCAAAGCGGCTTCGATCGCTTCGCGCAGATCCGTCAGTGTGTCCCGTCCGCCATTGAGTGCAGACAGCGCGTCGACCAGTACGATCTGCCGATCGATGCGCGCAAAGTGCTTTGAAAAGAACGGCTGCACCACCTTGAGTTTGTAACTCTCGAACCGCCGCGCCATTTCGGTGCCAAGCGTACCGCGTTGTCCCGTGTCGCTTGCGCCGGCGCTCTCAAGATCCAACGGCCCGAAGGTCAGGAGCGGCGAGTTTTCGAGGTCGCCCGGCATCAAGAAGCGCCCCGGACCCAATGTTGCCAGACCGGGCGGCAATTGGCGCGCGGCGACCAGATAGGTCCGAAACAATTCAGCCAAGCGTTGGACTGCCGGCTCATCGTACGGAGCGTGCGGATCGAGCCCCGCGATATGATCCAAGAGGGGAGCGGCCACGGCGGCGTGATCGTAACGCCGCGCGCGCGTGAGGATGTTGCGACACCAGTCCGCGTAGGTTTGCTCCATCAATGCGAGGTCGAGCAGCCACTCTCCTGGGTAGTCAATCAAATCCAAATGCAGCTTGCGTATGCCAACGAGGCTGGCCCAGGTCGACTGGGGGTCGACATCGAGCGTGACGCGCAATTGCGAGATACGGGTCGTACTGCGGGGCCAGTCCGGTGGCGAGCTTGCAAGCGCCTCGAGGTGGCGTTCGTATGCGAAGCGCGGGACGTCATCATCCGGTTGTGGCTCGAGGAAAGCGGCCTTGATGCGTCGCTCGGCCATGGCTGAAAAGAACGGGAGGCGGCCACCCTCCGTCAGACTCCGGACCAGCGCCGTAATGAACACGGTTTTGCCGGCCTGAGACAGTCCGGTAACGCCCAGTCGGATCGTCGGCGTAGCAACATGGGCGATGTACGCGCCAAAGGTGCTGCCCGCTTGGCGCGAGATGTCACGAAGCTCGGGAAGACGCACGGTTCAATCTTCTGATTCCGAAACTGCCAGCGACAGTCTGTGATGCCTGGCAGGAATACAAGAGTGCAGTGCAAAACTGCAGGGTGTTGTAGGCTATTCAACGCTGTCTGTTACCTGACTGCAGTTTGGTCGTCGACACGTCACGTCGGCTGATTTTTCCGTCGGGCCAGGAACGCCAGCCGCTCCAGCAGATGCACGTCCTGCTCGTTCTTCAAAAGCGCGCCATGAAGCGGCGGTATCAGTTTGCGACTGTCGGTTTGCCGCAGATCGTCCGGTGAGACGTCCTCGTTCACTAACAGCTTGATCCAATCCAGCAATTCGGACGTGGATGGCTTTTTCTTGAGCCCGGGCACCTCCCGCAGGTCATAAAATATCCGCATGGCTTCCGATATCAGGCGCCCCTTCAGCCCAGGAAAGTGCACCTCGACGATTTGCTCCATCGTCTCCTTGTCCGGGAACCGGATGAAGTGGAAGAAGCAGCGGCGCAAGAACGCGTCCGGCAGCTCTTTCTCGTTATTCGACGTGATGATGACGATCGGTCGGTGGTGCGCTTTGATGGTTTCGCCCGTCTCGTAGACGTAGAACTCCATGCGATCCAGTTCTTGCAGCAGATCGTTAGGAAACTCGATATCAGCTTTGTCGATCTCATCGATCAACAGCACAGGGCGGTCTTGGTGCCGAAATGCGTCCCAGAGCTTGCCGCGCTTGATATAATTGGCGACGTCCTCGACACGCGGGTCACCAAGCTGGCTGTCCCGCAGCCGGCTCACGGCGTCGTATTCGTAAAGCCCCTGCTGCGCCTTGGTTGTCGATTTGACGTGCCATTCCAGGAGCGGTGTCTCAAGCGCCTTGGCCACTTCGACGGCGAGCACGCTCTTGCCCGTCCCTGGCTCTCCCTTGACCAGCAACGGCCGTTGCAACGTGATGGCCGCGTTGACGGCAATCTTCAGATCACTGGTTGCGACGTATGACGTCGTACCGTCAAATTTCATGCATGTTGTCCGCGCTATGGGTCGGCAGTCGGAGGACGTCTCTTAACATTGCCGGTTTTGAACTCAAGATGGGGCACAATCATGCGTGAGCCGTTTGCGTCAACAACTTGACAGTGCTAGGCGGCTTCTTAAAAGCAAGGCACGGATTTTGCTGTTTGGTATACGGGCATATACGACAAAGGCCCATTCGGGAACCACGCATTCGCGGAGCTTGACGTGAGCAAGGGTGTCGACACAATGACCACCGGCAAACGCCGCGCTGCTGAATCTCCACCAGACAGCGCAAATCCGGATCAGCGCCAGCTGCCCGAACTACCTGAGGGCTATCGGCCAAGCGATTCCGAGCCGTTCATGAACGAACGCCAGCTCGCCTATTTTCGCAACAAACTCTACCATTGGCGCGAGGAAATCATTCGCCAAACCCGGGAAACCATCGAGGGTTTGAACGCGGATACGTCACAGCACGCCGACCTGACAGACCGTGCAAGCTCGGAAACCGACCGGGCGCTTGAGCTACGTGCGCGGGACCGCCAGCGCAAGCTCGTTTCCAAGATCAATGCCGCGCTCAAGCGGATTGATGACGGAAGTTACGGGTACTGTGAGGAAACCGGCGACCCGATCAGTCTTCGCCGACTTGAGGCGCGTCCGATCGCTACGCTTTCGATTGAGGCGCAGGAACGCCATGAACGGCGTGAAAAAGTCTACCGAGACGACTAATTCCATTATTAAGCATAATAGACATTCCGCGCGCAGTTCTTTGGTTGTGCCTTTGTATCAAAAAGAGAATATCTGTGCCAATAGCCCAGATTTCTAGGTGCTTAAGACATCCCGCTGATGCCAGTTTGGCGAACATGCTATCGGGGCGACTTGGCTCGCGCCGGGTCGAACTCGGTCACTTTCGAGGGGGATTGCTCGCCAGTCGACTCGGCTGGGGCTGAGGCTGG